>CAYGZE010000080.1:0-15772 GCA_964354185.1 uncultured Anaerolineales bacterium
CCAGTTGATCGGGGCCGCGCCGCGGAACTTGGGCAGCAGCGAGGCGTGCAGGTTGATCGCCCCGTGCCGCGGCAGGGCCAGGAGGTCGTTGCCCACCTTCTGGCCGAAGGCGATGACGACCAGCAGGTCCGGCGCGAGGTCGCGAATCTGCTGGACAACCTGGGGGACGTTGACGTCCTCGGGCTGGAGGAGCGGCAGGTTGCCCTGCCGCGCGAACCGGGCCACCGGCCCGACCTGGAGCAGGCGCCCCCGCCCTGCCGGGCGGTCGGGCTGCGTGACGACCAGGACCACGTCCTGGCCGCCCTCGAGCAGGGCCCCGAGCGACGGCAGCCCGAACGTCCCGGAACCGGCGAAGACGATTCGCATGTCCTTACCCGACGTCGGCGGCATCGGCCTCCACCCGGCTCAACCGTTCGTTGTAGCGTCGTTCGAGTTCGCGGAGGTTCCGCCGCTGGGCCATGCGCTGAACGGGGGACATCCGGTCCACGAGGAGCCGGCCGTCCAGGTGATCGATCTCGTGCTGGAGGGCCCGGGCCAGCAGCCCCTGGGCCTGGAACTGCCGGACCTGCCCCGCCAGGTCGCGGTACCGGACGGCCACGTCGGCGAATCGGCCGATCTTGACGTAGATGCCGGGGAAACTGAGGCAGCCTTCCTCGCCCTCCTCCCAGCCCTCGGTGCGGACGTACTCGGGGTTGACGAGGACGGCCTCGTGGCCCGGCTCGTCGTCGGGCGAGACGACCACGATCCGCTTCGCGACGGCGACCTGGGGCCCGGCCAGGCCGAGGCCGCGATTCCCCAGCATGGCGGCGGTCATCCCGCGGGCCAGCGCCGCCAGCGACTCGTCGAAGACCTCGACGGGCAAGGCGACTTGGCGCAGGGCCGGATCGGGATGTATGCGGATCTCCAAGGCCCCCTCCCGCCCGGACGCACACGCCCGCCCCTCGCGGCGAAGTGCCTCCGCGGCCCAACACGTGCGATTATACGTCCCCGCGCGGTATACTACAAGCACCTCTTTTTGGGTTGACACGGCCCCCCTCGCGGCTACAGTAGGGACTTTATCCGCGGGGCGAAGGGGTGTTGGCGCACCCGGGGCAAGATCACGGAGGCACGGTACGGTGGCGGAACCTGCGAACAAGGGTGAGGCACCCAAACCGCGCAAAGGCAAGGAACCGGGGGCCGAAGGGCAGCCGTCCGGCAGCGGCGAGGCCCCGGCGGAGACGGCGATGGCCATCGCCCCGGAGGTCCTAGCGATGGCGGCCGGGTGCTTCGACCGGGCCGACCAAGCCGTCGTCCGGGGGAACCTCGATTACGCCATCCGGTTGTACCTGGAAGGGCTCCGGTACACCCCGTCGGACGCGGAGCGCGGCCACCAGGGGCTTCGGGACGCGGCCACTCGCCGCCGCAACCAGGGGAAGCGCGGCGGCCTCGGAGCGCTCCTCAGCCAGGCCAAAGGGGCCCTGTACCAGATGATCGGCCGCCCGAAGGACGCCATGATCGCGCTGGAGGCGGCCTTCGCCTACGACCCGCAGAACGTGATGCTCCTGTCGCAGATCATGCAACTGGCGCGGCGGCTGGAGTACGACGACGTGGCCATCTGGTTCGGCGAACTGGCGGCCGAGGAGACCCTGCGGTCCAAGAAGCCGCAGAAGCAGGTCTTCACGACCCTCGCCAAACTGTACGAGGACCAGCGGCGGTACCAGGACGCGGTGAACGCCCTCAGCCAGGCGATCAAGATCGACCCGGCCGACCGCGACCTCGACAAGCAGGCGCGGGACATGTCGGCCCACGCCAGCATTGAGGAAGGGAAACTGGAGTCCGTCGGCGACTTCCACGACATGATCCGCGACAAGCGCTCGGCCTCCGCCAGCGCCACCCAGCAGGTCGTCCGCACCCGCGAGCAACTCGACGCCCAGTACGAAGAACTCAAGGCCGCCCTCGACGCCGACCCCGAGAACCCCGTGAAGATGCAGGCCCTGGCCGAGTGCCAGACCCGCCGCGGATTCGCCGACGAGGCCTTGTCGCTCCTCAAAAAGGCCCTCGCCGTCTCCGGCGAGTACCGCTACAAGGCCCGCATGGACGACTTCCGGATGGCGGACTACCGCCAGCAACTCCGCGACCTCGAGACCAAACTCGAGGCCGAGCCGGAACGCGCCGACCTCAAGGCCCAACGCAAGGAGATCCTCGCCAAGCGCGACATCTTCGAACTGGAGGTCTACGCGGAACGGCAGAGACAGTACCCGACCGACATGGCCGTCCGGTACGAACTCGGCGTCCGCCAGTTCCGCTCCGGCCAGCAAGACGCCGCGATCGTCTCGCTCCAGACCGCGACGCGCGATCCCAAACGCCGCATCGTCGCCCTCAACATGCTCGGCCGCTGCTTCTTCGCCAAGGAACTCTACCAGGAGGCCCAGAGCCAGTTCGAGGCCGCCATCCAGCAGCACGACCTCACGAGCGACCCCCTGGCCAAGGAGTTGCGCTACAACCTCGCCAAGACGTTCGAGGCCGAGGGCAAGGCCGCCGAGGCCATCGAGTGGTACAGCGTCATCGTCCAGCAGGATTACCAGTACCGCGACGCCGCCAAGCGGCTCGAAACCCTTCGGCGCAAGGCGTCCGGCAAGGATAGCCAGGCCTGACGGAACGGCCGCAGGAAGGAGATGGGTGGGTATGGCGCATTCGTTGTCCGCCAAGAAGCGCGTCCGCCAGAATGCCAGGCGACAGGTGCGGAACCGCATCATCAAGAGCCGCATTCGCACCGCACGCCGGGCCTTCGCCAAGGCCGTTGAGGCCAAGAACCTCGAGGCCGCGCGGGCGGGCCTGCGCACCTGCCAGAAACTGCTCCAACGCGCCGCCGTGAACGGCCCCGTGCACCGGAGCCAGGCCGCCCGGACCATCGGCCGCATGCAGACGTGCCTGAACGCGCTCGAAAAGGCCGGGGCAACCCCGTAGCCGCACCGCAGGCCTTCCGGCGGACCGGCCGCTCGGGCGGTCCGCCGGCCTTTTTTTGGCGCCGGGCCCCGCCCAGTGCGGACCGCCCCGAGTGCCCGGGGAGACGCCCGTGACCCTGCTCGCCGTCAGCCTGATGCCCCGGTCGACCGAGGAGGCCCTCGGCGGCCTGGCCGAGGCGGCCCGCGCGGGGTGCGTGGCCGAGGTGCGGCTCGACGCCATGCCCGCGCCAGACCTCGGGCGCCTCCTCGCCTCGGTCCCCTGCCCCGTCATCGCCACCTGCCGCCCCCGGCGCGAGGGCGGCCTGTACGACGGGCCCGAGGCGGCGCGGCTCGGGGTCCTCCGCGAGGCCGCACGCCTGGGGGCTGCCTACGTCGACGTCGAGCACGACGCCCTGGAGGCCCTCGGCCCGGTCGCCGCCAAGCGGATCGTCTCGTACCACAACTTCCGCGAGACGTCGGCCGACCTGGCCGCCATCCACGCCCGCCTCGCCCGGATGGGCGCCGACGTCGTCAAGGTGGCGGTCATGGCCAACCACATCCTCGACAGCACGGCCGTCCTTCGCGTGCTGCGCGACGCCGAGGTGCCCACGATCGCCCTCGCGATGGGCCCGCGCGGCGTCCTGACGCGCATCCTGGCCGGCAAGTTCGGCGGATTCCTGACCTACGCCGCCACCGCCGAGGGCGGCCGCGAGGCCGGGCCCGGTCAGCCGACCCTTGCCGAGATGCGCGGCCTCTACCGCGCCGACCGCATCGGCCCGGCGACGCAGGTGTACGGCGTCATCGCCGACCCCGTCGGCCATAGCCTGAGCCCGCGGATTCACAATGCGGCGTTCGAGGCGACCGGCTGCGACGCCGTGTACCTGCCCCTGTGGGTCGAGGGCGACCCGGCGCGGTTCGTCGCGGCCATGCGCGAGTTCGCTTTCGATGGGTACAGCGTGACGATCCCGCACAAGCAGGCGGTGATGGCGGCCCTGGACGAGATCGAGCCCGTCGCGCGCCGGATCGGCGCGGTCAACACGATCCAGCGCCGGCCGGACGGGGCCCTCTTCGGCACGAACACGGACTGGACGGCCGGCATGGCGTCGATCGAGGCGGTCGTCGGCGCCGGCTGGCTCCGCGGCAAGCGGGCCCTCATGATCGGCGCGGGCGGCGTCGGCCGGGCGATGGCCTTCGGCCTGCGCGAGCGCGGCGCGGCCGTGACCCTGTGCGACGTCGACGAGGCCCGGGCCGAGGCCCTCGCCCGCGAGGTCGGCGCCGCCCGGTGCGCCCTGGCGGACCTGGCCGGCCAGGCGTGCGACCTCCTCCTCAACTGCACGCCCATCGGGATGCACCCGAAGACGGACGCGTCGCCCGTGCCGCGCGCGGTGCTGCGCGAGGGGATGGTCGTCTACGACGCGGTCTACAATCCGCTGGAGACGCGCCTGGTGCGAGAGGCCCGCGCGGCCGGGTGCCGCACCGTCCCCGGCATCGACCACTTCGTCCGCCAGGCGGCCGAGCAATTCGAACTCTGGACGGGCAGGCCCGCCCCGGTCGACGTGATGCGCCGCGTGGTCCTCGAGGCCCTCCGGTAGCCCGCCCTATTGTCCGGACGCGATGGCCTTCATCACCACGTCCGCCGCGACCTCGTGGCCCTTCTTCCCCAGGTGGACCTTGTCATCGACCCAGTAGCCCTGCTGGAGGGCCTCGGCCGGGGTCGCGACCTGGTGGAACGC
The DNA here is from genome assembly GCA_964354185.1 of uncultured Anaerolineales bacterium. Taxonomy (GTDB): domain Bacteria; phylum Planctomycetota; class Phycisphaerae; order FEN-1346; family FEN-1346; genus CAYGZE01. The sequence goes on from CAYGZE010000080.1 coordinate 4,658, forward strand.
GGCGGCGACGTCGGCCAGGGCGGTCTTCTTCTCGGCCGCCACCTTGCGGGCCGCCTCCTCGAGTTCCTTCCCCGTGTCCCAGCGGTCGTGCGCGGGGCAGGTGGTCACCAGCAGCACGTCGGCCGCCCCCTTGGTCATGCGGCGGATCCGGTCGACCGCCAGCCGCAGGTACTCCTTGTACCGCTCGCCCCGCACCCCGGAGTCCCAGTCGTTGAAGCCATACCAGACGGTGACCAGGTCGGGCCGCGGCGTGTCCTTGAGCCAGCGCGGCATGACGATGAGGTTCTGCGTCAGGGTCGTGCCGCCCATGGCCGGGTTGACGAGCGTCACCTCGCCGCCATACGTCTCCTTCAGTCGCTTGACGAGGAGTTCGGACCACAGGACCTGGCGGTTGGCCCAGTGGCGCTTGTCGCTCAGGGAGTCGCCCATCGTGACGATCGTGACGGGCTGCTTGGCCTTGAGGCGCGCCAGCGTGCGCGCCGCGCCCGGGCGCTCGGGCGTGTAGTCGGTCCGGTCCAGGTCGATCCCCTTCTCCAGGACGACCTGGTCGATGGCGTAGGCGTGGGCCGGGTACTCGCGCCAGTAGAACCACTTGCCGAACCAGAGGTTGCGGAACTTGCTCGGGGCGTACCCGCCCTTCGGATCGACAAGCGGCCCGGCGAGTTCCGGAAGGAGGTCGCGCCACGGCACGACGATCCGGGTCCACTCGATCGAGTCGATCGGGAAACAGTAGCCGTAGCGCAGGGCGTAGTCGTCGCCGTCGATCAGTTCGAGGCCGCCCCAACTGCTGGAGCCGTCGCCCTTGACCCAGAAACTCAAGCCTTCGGCCTGGTCCCAGTCGGGCGTGGCGTTCACCCAGAGGGTCATGAAGCCGCTCTGCGCCCCCTCGCGGAAGGTGAAGCGGCACGCCTTGCCGACCTTGCCCTCGACCGCCTCGGCGGTCCCCACCGGGACCGCCTGACCGTCCTTGTCCTTCATCTCGCCCGGGCGGTGGCGGACGGTGTCCATGTCGAGGACGACGGTCGGCGGCTCGACGGCCGGCGCGGCCGCCAAGAGGCCCGCGACGACCGTGCCCGCGGCAAGGAAGCCTGCGACGGCGGCGAGAAGGCGGAAGCGGCTCATGGGACCTCCCTGGATCGAGTTCGCGCGCCGGGTCCGCGCGCCGCAGCGCCCGCGGCGCGCGGGGGCCGCGCGTCACTTGTCCTGGCGCGACCAGTCGTACGGAATCTCGTCCGTGTGGGCCGGCAGGCGGAACTCGTCCGGCTCCTTCCGGTTGTACGGCTCCGTCGGCGTATTGACGATGATCGCCTCCGACGTCGAGACGCACTTGAACCCGTGGTACACGTTCTTCGGGATGCGCAGGCGCACCGGGTTCCAGACGCCCAGGAAGAACTCGTTGGCCTCGCCGCGCGTCGGCGACCCCTCGCGCGGGTCGTACAGGACGACCTTCATCATCCCCTGGATGCAGACGAAGTTATCGGTCTGCTTCTTGTGGTAGTGCCACGCCTTGACGACGCCCGGGTACGCGGTGGTCAGGTAGACCTGGCCGAACTTCTCGAAGTCGGGGTCGTCCGAGCGGAACATCTCCATCAGCCGGCCGCGCTCGTCGGCCACGGGCTTCAGGGGGGTCACTTTGACGCCGTCGATCATCGTGTGGCTCCTGACTGGGTCGGGGCGCCATCGGCGCCCGTCGCGCCACCCTCGGGCTTCAGGTGCAGGACGTACTCCCGCCACCGCCTCTCGAACGCGGCCGTGTCGCCGCCGAACGCCTGCGTCCAGGCGTCCCGCGACGCCTGGCCGCGCGAAACGTAATGCACGTACTGCTGGAACGCGGCGCGATACTTGCTCTTGTCGCCGCAGACCAGGAAGTGCACCATCGACCACGCCTGGCAGTACTGGAGATGGCCGTAGACGTTGCCCGTGTTGACGTTCAGGACCCACTCGCGGTTCGTCAGGTTGAGCATCCGGTCGATGGGCATCGCGCGGCCGTCGGCGAGGGCCTTCTGGATGACCCCCAACTCCCCGGCGGGGACGCCGCCTATCTCGAGTTTCCCGTCGACCATGCGCCCGTTCTCATAGAACACCGCCATCCCCTCGTTGAGCCAGACGGGACACGACGGCCCGATGAACCGCTCGATGAACTGGTGGGTCCCCTCGTGGCGAAGGACGTTCAGGATCCGGTCGAGTTGGTCCTCGGCGCCCCAGGCCGCCAGCAGGTGCTTGCCGGGCATGAACACGCCTTGCGAGCCGGCCACGCTCCCGCCCAGAGCCCTCATGTACGCGTCCTGGGTGCGGTAGATGACCAGGTCCAGGCGCGTCTCCCCCATGACGGGCTTGATGTCCTTCATGCGGCGGTAGAGTTCACTGTAGAGGGCCTCCTGCTGCGAGGCGATCTTCTGGCCGAACTCGGCGCTGTGCTCCGTACGCAGGAGGTAGTGCGGCGTCTCGATGACGCTGAAGTCGCCGTCCCTATGGGTCGGCCATCCTGGAGAGGCCGGCGCGGCCGCAGCCGCGTCGGGCGGGCCAAGCACGGCCAGCGCCAGCAGCGCTGCTGCGAGACTCGCGGCCCCTCGCATCCGCCTCGCCATGGTGCCGGTTCACCTCCCCCGCCGCGACGACCGTGGTCGCATCTTACCCGCGCGCGGTCGCTGGTTCAACCCGTCATGCGACCGTTCCACCAGTGGCACGCCGGCCAAAGGCATGGTATGCTCCTCCTATCGGATTCACAGCCCATGCGAGGGCGTCCCCGCTCCGAGGCACGCGGCAGATGCCCATGCTTACGGCCCAAAGGGCGGCGCACGCGCAACCACTCGCGGGGCCGAAACCACGTACGTGTTCAGCGTGCCCGTAACGGGCGTGCCCCTGGTTGCTCTCAGCCACTGCGCGTGCGAGCGGCACTGGTGGACAAGCCACCCGTGGCACCCGGCGATGGGAACTTGCCAAGCACGCTAAACACGTACGAAACCACCGCTCTTGTTAACTTGGGCAATCTGGCAAAACAGGCAAAGCAAAATGCCGTTTTCGGCGTGGAGATTTTTCTGGAATTGTGGTTCGCCGCCCACACCAAGACGAACGTAATCTGTTATAATACAAGAGGTTACGACACCTTGGGTCTTTGGGGGAGAACCTCAAGGCCCATCGTGGATAAACCGATAGGAAGGACGGAGCGGACGACTCAAGAACCGATACGCGAGAGCGGTCGTCCGGATCCGAAGGCGTCCCCGACCAGCACGAGGTGACCCACGCCTGGCGCCGAACCGGGGAGCGCGGAAGTCAGGACCGGTGGCAAGGTCGCGACCGGGATTTCCGCGGCGAACAATCGCGGCGGGAGCGGAGGAAGATGACCAGCGACGAACGGGAACTTGAGAAGCAGGACGTCGGCGAGGAGACGACCGCGGGGCAGCCCCAGATACCCCCGCTCGTCGAGGGTCCGGACTTGGCGGAGACACTGCGCCTCCTGGAGAAGATCAGCCGCTTGCCTGCCGTCCGCATGGACAAGGTCCAGCAGGTGCGAGAGTTGATCGCGCAGGGGAAATTCGAGACGCCGGAGCGCCTGAGAGAGACGGTGAGGCGCCTGATGGATGAACTCGGGCTCTAGCCGGGTGGCTAGCGCCCCCAGAGCGGGGAGGTCAAGATCGCAGGACGTTGGCAGTCGGGCAGGGAGCCGGGTCGGTGCGGGGCCGACCCGGCTCTGATTTTTCCGGGGTCCTCCTGGGGGGCGTTCGGCCCCTCGCACCGCCCTGCCGAGGCGCGGACCCGCGTTTTTTGTTGCGGGCGCAGGGGTTTTCCTGTCGTATAATATCTCGGTGTCGCTGCGGCCGCGAGGAGGGTATGCGCGGAAAGTGTTGCCCTTGAGCGCGGCGACGCTTGCCGATCCGCCGATAGGGCAGCGCGCGGCGGCGCGCCGCTGTGGCGGCCTGGAAGCGGACCGCAGTGACGGACCACTGAACGGAGCATGGGCTATGTCCATCACGCGAAGCAAGGCGTTCCGGGCGGGTGCAGTGCTGCTGGGGATCGCGGCGGTGTGCGTCCTCGTGTCGCTGGCGACCGAGGCGAAGGCGCAGTCGCGGACGTGCGGACCGCCCCCTGCCGCCAAGCCGGAGCGCCGGACGGCGGCCGAAGGCGTGCCGCCGCTGCCGCTGCCGGCCACGCCCCTGCGGCGGAGCGAGAAGAAGCGCGAGCCCAGCCCCCCCGCCCTCGTCGGCAAGGTCATCCTCGGCGACGTCAAGTGGGTCACCAACGGCAACGAGCGGTCGAGTTACCGCGACTGGATGACCGACCCGGCCGACATCACGAACCTCCTCGCCTGGACGAACGACCAGTTGCACATCCGGTACCGGGCGGTCGACACCGACCTGGGGTCGTTCACCTTCGATCCGACGGAACTGCCGATCCTCTACTTCACGGGCCACGACGCGTTCACGGTGCCGGATGCGACGCTGGCGCGGCTGCGCCAGTTCTGCTCCGACGGCGGGACGATCCTGGGCGATGCCTGCTGCGGCGCGCCCGACTTCGACAAGGCCTTCCGGGAGATGGCTGCCCGCATCTTCCCGAAGCGTCCGATGGAACGCATCCTGCCCGACCACCCGCTGTACTCCTCCTTCTACCACATCTCGTCCGTCTCGTATCTGACGGAGGGGGCCGAGTCGACCGGCCCGCCGTGCCTCGAGGCGGTCTCAATCGGGTGCCGCGCCGCCATCATCTACACGGGCGGCTATGACTGCTCCTGCGGGTGGGACGGCCACACGCATCCCCACGGCAAACGCATCGTGCCGAAGGACGCGCGGCAACTGGGGGCGAACGTCGTCACCTACTGCCTGGCCACGTACGAACTCGGGCGGTTCCTCGCCTCCGAGAAGGTCTACCACCAGAAGGGCGAGCCGACGCGCGACCAGTTGGTCATTGCCCAGGTGATCCACGACGGCGACTGGGACCCTCAACCTTCGAGCCTGGCGTCGCTCCTGAAGCGGCTGTCGGAGAACTCGACGGTCGAGGTCCAGTTCAAGAAAGAGAACGTGGACCTCAGGAGCATCGACGCGTTCGCCCACCCGATCCTCTACATGACCGGCCACAAGGAGTTCAAACTGGCCGACGACGAGGTGGCGAACCTGAGGCGGTACCTGGCGGCGGGCGGCGTCCTGGTGGCCAACGCCTGCTGCGGGCGCGAATCGTTCGACAAGGCCTTCCGCCGCGAGATCGCCCGCGTCCTTCCGGACCAGAAACTCCAGCGCGTCGCCCTCGATCACCCCATCTACCGCAGCGTCTTCCCGATCGGCGAGGTCGAGTACACGCCCCTGGCCATGCACGACAACCCCGCCCTGCGCGGGCCGTCCCTGGAGGCCATCAGCCTCGACAACCAGTTGCGGGTCATCTACAGCCCCTACGGGTTCGTGAACGGCTGGTCGGGCGCGCCGAACCCGTACGCCCGGGAGTATAAGGGCGACGACGCCCTGCGGCTTGGCATCAACATCCTCGTCTACGCGATGACGCACTGATCGAGTCCGGACAGGCTGCCCTTGCCCGGCGACCCGCCCGCGCGGCGACGGGGCCCGCGAGCGGCATCCAGGCACGAGGCGGCCTGTCCTTTTCTCCACGAGGCACGGGAGGGTACCTTGGCCGAGCGCAGCGGGCACAGCCTCGAGGAACTGAAGGTCATCGAGCAACTGGGGCAGGCCCGGAGCCTCCTCCTCAAGGAGATCCACAAGGTCATCATCGGGCAGGACCAGGTCATCGAGGAACTCCTGCTGGCGATGTTCTCGCGCGGCCACTGCCTGATGGTCGGCGTGCCGGGCCTGGCGAAGACGCTCCTCATTTCCACGATCGCAAACGTCCTGAAACTGAAGTTCTCCCGCATCCAGTTCACGCCGGACCTCATGCCCTCGGACATCACCGGCACCGACGTCATCGAGGAGAACCGCACGACCGGCGAGCGGGTGTTCCGCTTCATCCGCGGCCCCGTGTTCGCCAACATCATCCTGGCCGACGAGATCAACCGCACGCCGCCCAAGACCCAGGCCGCCCTCCTCCAGGCCATGCAGGAGTACCACGTGACGGCCGGCGGCAACACCTATCCCCTGGACCTCCCGTTCTTCGTCCTCGCGACCCAGAACCCGATCGAGCAGGAAGGCACGTATCCGCTGCCCGAGGCGCAACTGGACCGCTTCATGTTCATGATCAACGTGGACTACCCGTCGCGCGAGGACGAGCGGACGATCGTCAAGAGCACGACCGCCGACGCGGTGCACGAGGTTCGATACGTCCTGGGCGGCACGGACATCCTCAACGTCCAGAAACTCGTCCGCCGCGTCCCCGTCTCCGAGCACGTCGTGGACTACGCGGTGAGCCTCGCCCGGGCGACGCGCCCGGGGACGCCCGAGTCGCCGCAGTTCATCAACGAGTGGCTCACCTGGGGCGCCGGGCCGCGCGCCGCCCAGTACCTCATCCTCGGCGCGAAGGCGCGGGCCCTCTTCGCCGGCCGCCTCAACGTCACGTGCGAGGACGTCCGCAAGATCGCGCAGCCGGTCCTCCGCCACCGCCTTTTCACGAACTTCAACGCCGACGCCGAAGGCATGACGCCGGGCAAGATCATCGACCGCCTGCTCCAGACGGTGCCCGAGCCCATGCCCGAGGACTACCGGCAGGCCCGCGCCAAGGCGACGGCGCCTGCGGCCGCGTCCACGGCACCGGCCGGCGCCTCGGCCCTGCCGCCGCCCGCGGAACCCGGCGCCCCCGCGCCGGGCGCCTGAAGTCCCGTCCCGCCCGCCCGTCGCCGGTTCCTGTTGCAGAGCCCGTCCGCGTCCTGTAGAGTGGCCGCCCGCCGGGGTGGGGAGATCCGACGTTGGCCGAACCGCCGAGGGCGTGGCACACGCTGGACGTGGACCGGACGTCCGAGGTCCTCGGGACGCACCCGTCCCGGGGCCTTACCGCACCGGAGGCCGAGGCGCGCCTGGCCCGCCATGGCAGGAACGTCCTCCCGGAGCCCGAGCGGAAATCCCTCCTTGCCCTGTTCCTCGGGCAGTTCCGGGATTTCCTGGTGCTTATCCTGGTGGCTGCCGCCCTGGTCTCCCTCGTCATGGGCGAGATCACCGACGCACTCGTCATCGTGGCCATTCTCGTCCTCAACGCCACGCTCGGCATCATCCAGGAGAAGAAGGCCGGCCGGGCACTGGAGGCCCTGCGGAAACTCTCGATCCCCGAATGCGAAGTCGTCCGCGACGGGCGGACGCACCTGATCAGCAGCGAGGAAGTGGCGCCGGGGGACGTGGTCGTCCTGCGCGAGGGAGCCCTCGTGGCCGCCGACCTCCGCCTCGCCGAGAGCCACAACCTGCGGGTCGACGAGGCCAGCCTCACCGGCGAGTCGCAGCCCGTCGAGAAGGCGACGGACGTCCTGCCCGAGGAAGTCCCCCTGGCGGAGCGGCTCAACATGGCCTACGCGGGGACAACCGTCACCTACGGTCGCGGCCGGGGCCTCGTCGTGGCCACGGGAATGGACCGCGAGATCGGCCGCATCGCCCAACTCCTCCAGGAGCGGCGGGAGGAGCCCACCCCCCTCCAGAGGCGGCTGGCCGGCTTCGGCAAGTTCCTCGGCATCCTCATCCTGGCCATCTGCGCGGTCGTGTTCCTGGCGGGGCTGCTGTATCGCCACGAACCGTGGACGATGTTCATGACGGCCGTCAGCCTGGCCGTCGCGGCCATCCCCGAGGGGCTCCCCGCCATCGTCACGGTCGTGCTGGCCATCGGCGTGTACCGGATGAGCCGTCACCAGGCGATCGTCCGCAGACTGCCCGCCGTCGAGACGCTCGGCTGCGCGACCTACATCTGCACGGACAAGACGGGCACGCTGACGCAGAACCGCATGGCCGTCGCGCGGGCCGTCACGATCGAGGACCTCGTGGCGGGGTCGCCCCCCGCGCCCGAGACGCGCGAATCGCTCCTCCAGGTCGCCGTCCTCTGCAACGACGCCCACGTCGAGTCGGGCGCAGACGGACCTCGGCGCTTCGGCGACCCGACGGAATTGGCCCTCCTGGACTGGGCCGAGGCGCAGGGCTTCTCGGTCGCCGAGGTCCGCGGCGCGCGACACCGCCTCGCGGAACTCCCCTTCGACTCCGGGCGGAAGCGGATGAGCACCCTGAACGACTTCGGCGGCCGCCGGCGGCTGCTCGTGAAGGGCGCCCCGGACGTCCTCCTGGGACACTGCACGTCCTACGAGCGAGACGGCAGGGCCGTCCCCCTGAGCCAGGCGGAGCGCCGGAAGGCCCACGAGGCCCTTGAGGAAATGGCCGGCCGGGCCCTGCGGTGCCTGGCCTTCGCGTGGAAGGAGATGGACGCCTCCGCCGTTGGACCCGAGGACGAGGCGGACCTCGTCTGCGTCGGCCTGGTGGGCATGCACGATGCGCCGCGACCCGAGGCCAAGGCCGCGCTCCGGGAGGCCCGCGCCGCCGGCATCCGCACCATCATGGTCACCGGCGACAACCTCCTGACGGCCAAGGCCGTCGCCGACGACCTCGGCATGATGGAGCCGGGCGACGAGGTCCTCACCGGCCAAGACCTCCAGAACGTGTCCGACGCCGACCTGGCCGCCCGCATCTCGCGCATCCGCGTCTTCGCCCGCGTCTGGCCCGAGCAGAAGATGAAGATTGTCAAGGCCCTCCAGGCCGACGGCGAGGTGGTCGCCATGACGGGCGACGGCGTCAATGACGCCCCCGCCCTCCAGAAGTCGGACATCGGCGTCTCGATGGGCATCACGGGGACCGATGTCGCCAAGGGCGCCGCCGACGTGGTCCTGATGGACGACAACTTCGCCACCATCGTCCACGCCATCGAGCAGGGCCGCATCATCTTCGACAATATCCGCAAGTTCGTCGCCTACCTCCTGGCCTGCAATCTCGGCGAAGTGCTGTGCGTCTTCATCCCCGTCCTGCTCGGATATCCCTCGCCCCTGGCGCCGGTCCAGATTCTCCTCATCAACCTCGTGACGGACGGTCTCCCGGCGATGTCGCTGGGCGTGGACGCGCCGGACCCGGACATCATGCGCCGCCGCCCGCGCAAGTCGAGGGAAGGCATCCTGACGACGCTGCAACTGGCGGCCATCGGGTACAGCGCCGTCTTCATCGCCGCGGCCGTCCTCCTCTCGTTCCTGACGGGCCTGCGGCTCGGCGGCCTGGAGGTCGGCGAGACGATGGCCTTCATCACCCTCGTCACCGACGAACTCCTGCGGGCTTACGCCTTCCGCAGCGAGCGCCGCAGCTTCTGGCAGATCGACCCGCGCACGAACCTCTACCTCATCGGGGCCTGCCTCCTCTCGGGCGCCATCGCCGTCGCGACCGTCCTGGTGGAGCCCCTGCGCGTCCTCTTCCGGAACGGACCGCTGACCGCCGAGGAGTGGGGCTATGCCCTGGCCTTCTCGGTGATCCCCTTCATCGCTTACGAGGGGTGGAAGCTGGTGCGCCGGCTCCTCGGGGCACGCTGAGGCCCGACGCGGCGGGGCCGGCCGGTGCGCCACGGTCCCCTCCATTGCCCGCCGCCTGCCGCCTGTGGGTGTGACTGATTTTTCTGGCGCTCTCTAAGTTCTTTGTTAGTCTTGTCTTACGGGCGAGGGTGCCTCCAGGAGACAAGACGCATGTCAAGGCATTCAAGAGTATCGGTGGGGCAGATGAAAAAGGCGGCGGGGCCGGAGGTGCAACGGCTGCTGCGGGAAGTCACGGAGGCGATCAACCAGGCCCCCGACGGGGCCGTCATCGCCGGCAGCGAGGAGGCCGTGCGGGACGCCATGGCGCGGTTCCGACAACGGGTCTACGAGTTGGGCATCCAACTCAGGACCGATGCGGCGAAAGCCGCTTTTCCCCCCTCAGGAGGACGCGACGGGAAAACGTCTGCGCCATAAGGGGCCGCAGGCGGTCCACCACCTGACGGTCAACGGGGAGGTGGCGATCCGCCGGACGGTGTACGCGGCGTCGGGCGGGGGCACGGTCGCGCCGGCGGACGTCTATCTGGGGATCGTCACGCACGCCGTCAGCGTGGGGGCGCGGGAGTTGGCGTGTCAGGCGACGATGGCGGGCGTCAGTTTCAAGAAGGCGGCGGCGAACCTGGAGCGTCTGGCCCAGATTCGCATGGGCCACGAGCGGGTGCGGGAGATCACGGAGGCGGAGGGCCGTGGCGTCCTGGCGGCCACGGAGGCGGGAAAGATCGGCCCGGACTGGACCGCGGCCGATTGCGTGGTGACGCCCGGCGGGCCGACGCGGCTCTTGATGGGGTGCGACGGTGTGCAGGTGCCGGTGGTGACGGCGGCGGAGAAGGCGAAGCGGCGGGCGAATCGGCGACGCGGACGCACGGCCCGGCGTCGGCGGAACCGGCGGCGGTGCCCGGGGTCGGATGAGCGGTTCCGGGAGTTCAAGATCGCGACGTTCTACGACGCGTCGGATGCGCATCGGTACGCGATCGGCACCGCCGGGAACCATGACGTGCTGGGGCGTCGGATGCGTCGGGAGGCGGGGAAACTCGCGATCATGGAGGCCGACCAGAAGGTGGCGATCAGCGACGGGGCGGAGTGGATCCAGCATCAACTTCGGACGCGGCTGCCGATGGTCGAGGTGCGCATCCTGGATTACTTCCACCTGATGGAGCACGTGGGCGAGGCGGCGGCGGTGTGCTTCGGCGAAGGGAGCGAGGCCGCCTCGGCGTGGCGGGCCGCCTTGTCGACGGCGGTGTGCGAAGAAGGCGCGGCGGGGCTGTTGGTGAAGATCCATGAAACGCTCCGGTCGATGCGTTCGCCGGCCAGACGCAAGGCGTTGACGGGTCTGGAGCAGTATGTGGCCAAACGGGCGGACATGCTGGACTACCCGACGTACCGCCGGCGTGGGTTCGACATCGGCAGCGGCGTGACCGAGGCGGCCTGCAAGACGTTGACGCGACGGCTCAAGGGGAGCGGCATGCGGTGGGACCGCCCGAACGCGGAGGCCCTGATGGCCCTGGCGGCCGTCGACCAGAGCCGACTGTGGCCATCCTACTGGAACCTGCAGCGGCGGGCCGCCGCCTAGTGCCACGATCCGCGGTCACACCCCCCGCCTGTCGGCCCGCCCGTTTTCGCTGGCGGGCGAGTCGGTACGACGGTATAGT
>CAYGZE010000081.1:0-15577 GCA_964354185.1 uncultured Anaerolineales bacterium
GCCTCATGCTCATGGCCGAGGTCCTCTGGAACATGGCCGGGATGCGGCTGCCCGTCGTCCTCGGGTGCGCGAACCGGAGCGTCTCGGCGCCCCTCTCCATCTGGTGCGACCACCAGGACGCCGAGTCCATCCGCGACTGCGGCGTCATCCAGTTGTACGCCGAGGACTCGCAGGAAGCGTGCGACATGCACGTCATCGCCTTCAAGGTGGCCGAGGACCGGCGGGTCCTCTTGCCCGTCATGGTCAACCTCGACGGGTTCATCCTGACCCACGTCTTCGAGCCGACGGAACTGCCGGACCAGGCCCTGACCGACGCGTTCCTCGGGAAGTACGACGCCCTCGTGAAACTCGACCCCGCCAACCCGGCCTCGTTCGGCTGCTTCACCGAGCCCGATAAGTGCATGGAAGGGCGGTGGATGATCCACGACGCGTGCCTGCGGAGCCTCGGGGTCATCGAGGAGGTGTCGAAGAACTTCGCGAAGGCGTTCGGCCGCGCGTCCGGCGGCATCCTCGAGGAGTACAAGAGCCGCGACGCCGAGACGATCCTCGTCTGCAAGGGGTCCGTCAGCGGCACGATCAAGGACGTCGTCGACGAACTCCGCGAGAAGGGCCAGAAGGTCGGCCTGGTGCGGCTGAAGGTGTATCGCCCGTTCCCGAAGGCGCAGGTGGTCGCGGCCCTCAAAGGCGCGAAGCAGATTGCGGTGATTGAGCGGGGCGGCTCGTTCGGCGCGGGCGGCATCATCACGCCCGACCTGAAAGACGGCCTTTACGACGCGGGCCTCCGGATCCCCGTGAGCGGGTTCTGCGTGCAACTGGGCGGGCGGGAACTCGCCCCCGACGGCGTCCGCGAGATCATCGAGCGCGTCGCGGGCGGCGAGCAGGTCGCCTACGAGTACTTCCGCCTGAAGAGAGAGATCCTGCCGGACCTGGTGCCGAGCGCGAAGTGACGACCGGGTGGTCGCCGCGGCGACCACCCGGCAGCGAGCATCGGTGGGTGCCAAGCACCCGCCCTACGTGGAGGCGAAACCGTGAAGTTTGATTACACTGATCGCATCCTGAAGCCCGGCTACACGTCGTGCCTCGGCTGCGGCGAGGCCCTGGCGATGCGGATCGTCGCCCAGACGGCCGGCAAGAACACCATCTTCACCAACGCGACCGGGTGCTCCGAGATCTTCACGTCGCGCTACCCCGCCTCCTCCTGGGCCGCGCCGTGGATTCACAGCCTGTTCGAGAACTCGGCCGCCGTCGCGTCCGGCGTCTACTACGCCCTCAAGCACAAGGGCAAACTCGAAGGGACGAACATCATCGCCCAGGGCGGCGACGGCGCCACCGCCGACATCGGCCTCCAGTGCCTCTCGGGCGCGTTCGAGCGCGGCGACGACCTCCTCTACGTCTGCTACGACAATGAGGCCTACATGAACACGGGCGTCCAGCGGTCGGGCCTGACGCCCCTGGACGCCTCGACCACCACCAGCCCCGACGGCAAGGTCTCCTTCGGCAACGACCGGCCCAAGAAGGACCTGCCGATGATCATCGCCGCCCACGGCGTGCCGTACGTGGCGGTCGGCTCGGTCGGCTACTACCGCGAACTGGCGGGCCTCGTGAAGAAGGCGCTCGGGTACCGCGGCCCGAAGTTCCTCCAGATCCACGTGCCCTGCCCGCTGGGCTGGCGGAGCGACCCGGCGAAGACCGCCGAGGTGGCCCGGCAGGCCTTCGAGTCGGGCCTCTATCCGCTCTACGAGGTGATCGAGGGCCAGGTCAAGCCGCACAAGGCGCCGAAGGCGTGGATTCCCGTCGAGGACTACCTGAAGCCGCAAGGCCGGTTCCGCCACCTCTTCCGGTCGCCGGAGGGGGCCGCCCAACTCGTCCGCATCCAGGCCCTGGCCGCCAAGAGCATCCGCAAGTTCTGGGGCGACGCGGCCGTCCCCGACTTCGCGAAGGCGGCCGAGGCGAAGATGGCCGAGGCCAAGGCCTGAGCCGCTGCGGGCGCCCCTGGACGAGGCGCCCTGGGGCGCAGGGGACGCACGCGGGCCCGCCTCCGGTGGGCCCGTCTTCTTGCGCCGGGAACGATTCGGGCGGGGGGGACTCATGAAGACCATCGGGTGGGCGCTTCTGCTGGTCATCGGCTTCGGGATGATGCTCGGGTCGTACCTGGGGTTCCAGCGCGTGACGGACCCGACGCCGTGGACCCACGCGGCCATGTTCGTCGGTCAGGGCGAGCCGGAGTCGCCCGGCAACCTCGACCTCTCGCCGGGGCGGGTGCGGTTCCTGCCGACGTCCCCGGAGGCGGAGATCTTCCTGGCCGAGGTTCAGCACGACCTGCGCGGCCGTCAGGGCCGCCTGCTCGCCTCCGCCCTTCAGGAGGCGGTCGTCCTCGACCCGAACTTCCGCGAGCACTTCACGGCCGAGATGCTGGCCTCCGGTCGGCTGCCCGAGCCGGAGAGCGAGGAGGCCGTGGCCGGTTGCTCCGCCGTCCGCGAGGACTGGGTCGAGGTCCAGGGGCGCCTGCTGCGGATCGTCGGCGTGTTCAGGCGCGGGGTGGGGCTCTTCGCCGACGCCTACGTCGTACCGGGCGATTCGGCCGCCGCCGACCTCTTCGACCCGTCCGACCCGGAGGTGGAGCAAGCCTACTTCCTGCGCGCGTCGGCCGAGGATCAGACGACGCCCGCCTGGCGCAAGCACGTAACGACCGCCTTTCCGGCCCGGCGATTCCGGGCGATGACAGGCTTCGTCCGCGTCGATCCGGCGTCCTACTACGCCTACCTCGGCGGCCAGGCCCTCCTCTTTCTGGGCGGCACGGGTCTGTTCGTGTGGCTGTACGGCTACCTGGCCGGGCGGGTCCGCAACCGCGTCCTGGCCCATCCGCTCGGGGTCATCCAGGAGTGGCGCGTCCTGTTCTGGGCGGTGCACCTGGTCGTGTTCGGGACCGTCATCCTCTTGGCCGCGCTCGTGTACCCTGCGCCCTCGGTGCAGAAGTTCCTCCTCGCGCTCGTTCAGCAGAACATCCAGAGCGGCAAGGGACCGCTGGGCGTCGCCGGGTCGGCTTACCTGAGCGGGAACATCCCCTGGGCCGCGGCCGTGACGCTGGGCGTGAACTTCGCGCTCGGGTCGGTGGCCACCATCACACTGCCGTCGGTCGTCGTCCCGGGCATCGGCGCCCTGATGGCCTGGCTCAGGGCGGGCGCTGTCGGAGTCATCCTCGCGCCGAGCATGGTGGCCCTGTCGGAGCGGATGATCCCTCACTCGTTCACGGTGCTCCTGGAGATGGAGGCCTACATCCTGGCGACCTTCTTCGCGCTGATGATCCCCATCTACCTCTTCCGCAGGCAGGAGGGCCCGACCGTCGTCCGCCGCTACGGCCGAGCGCTCCTCTTGAACCTCAAGGCCAACGTCCTCATCTTCCTGGTGCTGCTGGTGGCCGCGGTGTACGAGGCGGTCGAGGTCATCCTCTCGATGACCTAGGCCGCGCCAGGCGCCTTCTCGTGCGCGTTCGTCCGCCCCTTTCGGCCGCGTGGAGGAGTCCCGCCGCGCGAGAATCCTGTGGCGGCGCGGCATGCGTGGAGGACCGGCCATGGACCGAGGTCATGCGGCAGATGGGCAGAGGCTCCGGCGGCGGATTCGCGGCCTCCTCCTCTTCTTCATCATCGGCCTGGCGCTGAGCGGCGCGACGGCCATCCCCTTGCGGTGGGAGGTTGACGTCCTGGCCCGCCTGTTTCCCCTGCCTGCCGACGGTGCCGCCGAGGGCGCCCCGGGTCTGGCCGCCTGGATCGCCCGGGCCCGCGAGGGGCTGCACGCGACGTACGCGCGGTACCCGTTCATCGCCTACGGCACCGACTGGCTGGCCTTCGCCCACTTCCTGCTGGCGATCCTCTTCATCGGGCCGCTGGTGGACCCCGTCCGCAACCGCTGGGTCCTCACGTTCGGGATGGTCGCGTGCGCCCTCCTCATTCCCTGGGCGCTCGCGTTCGGCGCGGTGCGGGGCATTCCGCTGGGCTGGCGGCTGGTGGACTGCCTGTTCGCCGTGTTCGGCGTGATTCCGTTATGGCTCGCGCGGCGATGGACGGTAGAATGGGGGCGATCCAATGCCAGGTGGTGAAGGAGGCCCCGCCCATGCCCGCCGCCGTCTATGCCCACGCTGCCTGGATGCTCGTGGCCGTCGCGATCGGGACCTGGTCGGGGTATCTGGGGCTCCTGCGGGCCCTCCAGGGGCCCGGCGGCCGGGCGCCCTTGCCGGGACGCTTCAACCTCCGGGTCCACCAGTGGACGGGCATCGTCTACTACCTCATGCTCTACCTGGGTGTCGTGGGCGGGTTCCTGATGGTCGAGTTCATCCTGGGAACCGAGGTGTCGGGGTTCTGGGAGTGGCACGAGCGGCTGGGCCTGCTTGTCGTCGCCGTCTACACGGCGGCCGGGTGGATCGGCCTCGGGCTCCTCAAGAAACCCGCGGGCCCGAGCCGCGCCCGGCCGATCGCCCACATGGTCCTCAACTTCACGGGCTGCACGCTCATCGGCCTCCAGATTCTCCTGGCGATCCTGAAGGTCAACGGAGTCTTCTAGTGGACCTCATCCGCGATCTGGACGCCATCGACCCGAAGTACCGCGGCGGGGCGCTGGCGGTGGGGGTCTTCGACGGCGTTCACCTCGGGCACCAGAAAGTCCTCGGCCGCACGGTCGAGCGGGCCCGCGCGCTCGGGGCCGCGGCGGTCGTCTTCACGTTTCACCCGCACCCGCTCGAGGTCCTCCGTCCGGAGGCCGCGCCGCCCCTGATCCAGGCGTTCGGCCGCAAACTCGAGATCCTGCACGCCCTGGGCGTCGCCGCCGTCGTCTGGCCGCGCGACATGCAGGCCGTCCTCGCCATGACGCCCGACACGTTCGTCCGCGAGGTCGTCGCGGGGGCCCTGGCGGCCCGCGTGATCGTCGAGGGCGCTGACTTCCACTTCGGGCGCGGCGCCGGGGGCGACCGGGCGCTCCTGGCGGATCTGGCCGCGCGGCACGGCATCGAGGCGGAGTCCGTCGGCGACGTGATGGTCGACGGCGAGCGCGTCTCGAGCACCCGGATCCGGTGCCTCATCAGCCAGGGCCATGTCGCCGAGGCGGCGCGGTGCCTGGGCCGGCCCTACGCCTACGTGGGGACGGTCGTCGAGGGGCATCACCGGGGCGCGCGGCTTGGGTATCCGACGGCGAACGTGGACGCGCCGCGGTTCCTGGTTCCTGCCGAAGGGGTCTATGCGGGATGGGCGACGGCGCGCGGCCGGCGCCTGGCCGCTGCCGTCAGCGTCGGCCGCGCGCCCACCTTCTACCTGGGCCACCCCGTCATGGTCGAGGCGTTTCTGCTCGACTTCGACGGCGAACTCTACGGCGAACAGTTGGCCGTCGAGTTCGTCGAGCATCTCCGGCCGCAGCAGGCGTTTCCGGACGAGGCGTCGCTCGGCACCCAGATGGCGGCCGACTGCCGCCGCGTGCGCGAGGTGCTGGCCGCGTCCTGACCGTGCGGCGTCGCGGCCGCCGCGCTGGTGCCGTTTCCAGGAAGGTACTATCGGAGGGTGCCACTGGCGGCTTGTCCGCCAGTGTTCGGAAAGCACGGGCTGCAAGCAGCCCGTGGCACCCGGCGCAACGAAGCCAGCGTACCTTCCTGGAAACGGCGCTACTTTCCGCCCCGCAGCCAGACGAGGTCCGCCGTCCGGAACCGCACGCGGTCCGTCGTCGGATTGCACCCGACGGCGATCGACCGGATCCGGTCCACGTCGAGCCGGCCGTTCGGGTCCGGCCCCGACCATCCCGCCCCGTGGACCGCGTCCTCGAAGAACGCGACGGCCTGGACGGCCTCGCCGCGCTTCGGCTGGACGGCGAACTCCAGGACGTACCCGCTCCCGTTCTCCTCGCGGACGACCGCGCGGAACGTCCCTTCACCCTCCAGGAGCGTGAGCGTGACCCCCAGGCCGCGCGCGTCGGCCGGCGGCCGCTCGCCCTGGCCGAGCGTCATCACGGGATAGACCCACCGGTCGCCCGGCCCCATGGCGGCGGACCACGCGATCGCCTTGCCCTCGGCGGCGCGCTGGAGGTCCGTCCCGCCCGAGGCCGACGCCTGCCACCGCTCGGCCTCGTCTGCGCCGGGCACCGGCAGCGCGGACGCCCCCTCGATCCGCAGCGGCTCCGGCATGACGGTGATCGAGAGCACCGCCTGGCCTGCCGCGCCGAAGTCGCCCGTCACGCGGATCGTCTCGGTCACGGACGGCGCCTTGCCGCGGCAGTCGACCGCGAGCGCAAGGTCCGCCTTTCCCATCGGCGCCACGCGGACGGTCGCAGGGAGTTCCAGGCGCCAGGCCGCCGGCCCCTCGACGCGAAGCGTCCCTTCGACCTCGCGGTTGGAGAAGTTGTACGCGAAGACGGGCACCGATTCCGCCCGTTCGGACGAGAGGCGGTAGGCCGAGCGGTTGAGGGCGATGCGGTCCGTCGGCCACGCCGCCTGGAGCACCACGGGCGACGGCTTGCCCGCGCGCTGATCCGGCCGCGCAGGGGGCGCCTCGAGCGCCATCTTCGCGGCCGACCCCGCCGCGAGGACGGCCAGCCGCGGCGCTCCCCCGAGGTGCAGGCGCTCGGCCTCGCCCGCGACGCGCCGGCCCAGGAGGTCATGGACTGCCTCGGCGGCGGCCGGGAGCGCCAACGCGGCCTCCCCGTCGCTCGTCCAGGCGACGATCACGTCGCGCTCGCGCCCGTCCGGCCGCGCGCGGAACGCAAACGCCCGCACGTTCGCCGCCGCGCCCTTCACGCGGCCGAGCGGCCGCGCGTCGGCCAGCAGCCGCCCCACCGCCGCCAGTGCCGCGTAGGCCGGGCGCGGCGTCAGGTCCGGCCGCACGATTCCGAACTGCGTCTGCCCCTCCACGTAGTGCGGCAGCAGGAAGTAGAACGCGGCCTCGGGGCCCTCGTGGAGCGACGCCGCGAACACCTGGGCCACGCGCTCTGCCTGCACCTTCAGGTCCGCCGCCGACGGCTCTTTCCGCTTCTCGTCGCCCGACCACGGGACCGGGCGGCTGAACTCGGTCACCCACAGCGGGCGGCCGGCGCTCGCGGCACGGAACGCCGCGTAGATGGACGGATACTGGTCCGTCGATGCGTAGTGGTGCAGGTTGAATGTGTCGAACCAGGCCCACGCCTCGTTCGCGTCGAGGTCCCTCAAGATCGCCCGCTGCGGCGTGGCGAAGACGTTCAGGCACGCCGTCACGTCCGGATTCCCGGCCTTGAGGCCGAGGCAGGCGGCCTTCTGGAGCGAGGCCATCTCGGCGCCCGTGTGCCCGCCGAAGACGTCGATGTCGGCCTCGTTCCATGGCTCGAAGGCGAGGACCTGCCCCGCCCACCGCCGCGCCATTTCGCGGTAGAACCGGTACGCGTCCCGCAGGTCCGTCGGGAACCGCTTGCGGTCCGGGTTGGCCCAGGGCGGCGAGATGTGGTTGACCTGGAGGACGCGCAGGCCCGCGGCCGCCTGGATCCGGGCCGACGCGTCGTACTTGGTGGCCTCGGCGAACCGGCCGCGCTCGGGCTCCGCCTCGGCCCAGTTCAGGCGGTCGCGGACCCAGTTGACGCCGGCCAGGGCGCAGAGGTTCGCCACCGCCGGCATCTTCTCCTCGCCGTAGAACCAGGCCATGGCGACGTCGCAGCCGATGGGCGACGTGGCCGGCGTCGGGGCGCCGAGGCGCTCGAGGACGGCCGCCGCAGTCGCGCCGCCGCCCGCTCCCTCGCCCCATCGCACCTCGTACCATCCGACGGGCAGCCGCCCGGCGGCCGCCCGGCCGCCGCTCGTTCGGCCCTCGGCGGCAGTCTTCCCGTCGTAGTCGATCGCCGACCACGCCAGGCCGTCCTCGGCTGGCAGGGGGACCGTCACGTCCTCGCCCGCCAGGAAGATGTTCCCCGGATGGTCCGGCAGAGGCGCCGGCACGGCGCGCGCGGCCTGGGGGGGCGCGCCGGCGGCGCCCACGGCCGTTGCCGACGCCGCCGCCAGGGCCACGCCCAGGATGAGCCAGACGGGGCAGGGCATTTCATCGGCCTCCGGTTCCGTTGCTTTCGGGGTACGGGTTGGGATCGATGACGTAGGGCCACCAGTTGTTCAGTCTTCCGTCGGCCGCGCGGCCGGGCGCGCGGGGCAGTCGCCGGAACCACCACTTGTGGTGGGCCCGGCAGTCGCCGCCGCCCCAGTCGCCGGCGGTCACGAGGCGCTTGCGGCCGGTGAGGTTCGGGTAGTCGAGCCAGTCGTCGCACGTGCTCTCGACGAACGACTTGTTGCCCCAGTCATAGTCGCCCTGGCTGTTGGGGGCGAAGTGCACGTTGCCGCACGCCGCCTGGCCCGGCGCCTGCTTGTCGTACAGGGTGAAGCGGTTCCACGCGTGCGTCGGCTTGGGCTCCCACGACCCGTAGACGTGCCGCAGGATCGACTCGGTTCGGTGCCCAAAGTCCTCGAGCATCTCGCCCACGCCGCGCTCGTAGTTGAAGCCCATGATGACGAACAGCCGCTTCGAGTCGATGCCCTCGACGGGTCCCGAGTTGCAGAAGTAGGCGTTCGGCCCGGCCATGGTCGACTCGTAGTAGCCCGCGTAAGGCGCCCCCATGAGCCAGACCTCGTCGATCTCGCCGGCGGCGACGCGCCGCTCCAGGCCGAACTCCTTGATGATGGCCGTGTAGTCCACTGCGTCGGGCTGGTGCCAGCCCTTGCCGTCGCGGTAGCACTTCATGTACGACTCGGCGGTGTACCGGAACCCGTCCTTCTTGACGGGAAACGCGTCGATATCCTTCCACTCGGCGATGCGACAATCGACGTAGCCGCCGCTCGTGTCCTTGAGGTCGCCGATGCAGGCGTCCGCCAGGTAGTGCGGGTCGCTCCAGCCGCAGACCTCGTGCAGGCGCTTCCCGCCCTCGCCCGGGACGCGCGGGTCGTAGTTCAGGAGGAGCACCTTCGGCTGGAGCCGCGGCGGCGGGTCCGGCGGGGCGGCGCGGGGCGCGGCTGCCGGGGCGCCGCCGTCCGGCCGCGCCTCCGCCGCCAGCGAGATTCCCGTTGTCCGGGCCAGCCCGGCCACGCATAATAGCCGGCCGAGGCCTTCGAGCAGCGCGCGTCGCATCATGGGAGGCGACCTCCGAGCGAGGGTGCACGCCCATCTTACGGTTCCCACGGGGGCGGTCAAGCGGCCTTCGCAGCCGCCGAATGCGGGAGACCTGGCCATGGCGGAGCGAACCTGCGGCGCGGCATCCCGGGCGTGGGCCTTGGCGGCCGCGGTGGTCCTGGGCGCCTTGGGCGCGGCCTGGGCGGGCGAAGCGCCGCGCGACGCGCGGCGGCCGAAGAAACTCATCGCCACCGGCTGGGACCTGGATTTCGACACGGCCTGGCTCCGCGAGCACGCCCCCCAGATGCAGCAGCGCCCGTTCGACGGCCTGGTCATCAAGGTCGTCGGCCGAAGCGACGACGGCAGGCCGGTGCCGGTGCGGGAGACCTTCTCCAGGACGCCGTGGAAGGCCGACTGGTTCGACGGCGCGGTCGAGGACCTCAAGGCCTGCCGCTTCCAGCGGTTCACGGACAACTTCGTGCAGATCGGCGCGAACCCGGGCGACGTCGACTGGTTCGACGACGCCGGCTGGCGTGCGATCGTCGACCATTGCCGCATCGCCGCCCGCGTGGCGCGCCGGTCGGGCGCGCGCGGCATCCTGTTCGATCCGGAGCCCTACACGTCGCCCCACGCGCAGTTTTCCTGGGCGGCCCAGCCCGGGCACGGCAGCCACACGTTCGATGAGTACGGGGCCAAGGCCCGCGAGCGCGGCCGCGCGTGCCTCCGGGCCATGGCCGAGGAGCACCCCGACCTCGTCCTCTTCTGCTACTTCATGAACTCGGTGGTCGCGTCCGCGGCCGGCCGCGCCGATCCGCGTCCCGTCCTGGCCGCCGAGGGGTACGGCCTGCTGCCCGCCTTCGTCGACGGCTGGCTCGACGCGGCGCCGCCCGCCGTCACGTTCGTCGACGGCTGCGAGCACGCGTACCGCTTCAACAGCCGCGCGGACTTTCTGGAGGCGGCCAACCGCATCCGCGGGGCCTGCCAGGAACTCGTCTCGCCCGAGAACCGGGCGAAGTACCGGGCCCAGGTCCAGGTCTCCTTCGGCATCTACCTGGACGCCCACGTCAACCCGCCCACGTCGCCGTGGTACATCGACGGGCGCGGCGGGCCGCGCGTCGACCGCCTGCGCGCGAACGTCTGCGACGCCCTCGGCATCGCCGACGAATATGTGTGGATCTATGGGGAAAAGTATCGTTGGTGGCCCACCCCCAACAAGGGCGTCGGCGCGGAGTCCTGGAACGACGTCCTGCCGGGCGCCGAGGACGCCCTCCGCTGGGCCCGCGATCCGGACGCCTACGGCCGGTTCAAGATGGAGGCGGCCGCCAAGGCGGGCACGCTCGCCAGCGCCGCCCGCAACGGCGACTTCGCGTCCGACAAGGCCGCCACCGAAACGGGGGCCGAGGTCGCGTGGCGGAAGGACGGGCCCCCCGCCGGCTGGAGCGCGTGGCAGGACGAGAAGTCGAAGGGCACGCTCGTGTGGGACCGCGAGGCGGGTGCCGCCGGCAAGGGCGCCGCCTGCGCGGCAGGCGTCTCGAACGGCTGCTTCCTGCAAAAGGTCGCTGCCAAGCCCGGCCAGCGGTGGGCCGTCCGCGCCCTGCGGCGGGTGCGGGGCGCCGGCCGCGCATCCTTGCTTGTCCGATGGCAGGACGCCGACCAGCGGTGGACCGCGGAGGACCGCGACCGGCCCTTCTTCTGCGAGGGCGCGGCCGGCGAGTGGGGCGAGGTCTTCGGCGTCGTCGAGGTGCCCGAGGGCGCGGGCTTCCTTGTCCTCCTCCTCGCGGTCCGCGACCAGGCCTCGGCCGACGACCAAGCGTGGTTCGACGACGTGGCCGCCTACGCCCTCGACTGAGATGCGCCTGCGGCTGCTGCCGGACGGGGGTCAGTCGGAGAAGTACCGCATCGACGTCTTCTTAAACTCGGTGACCGAGAAGAGGAGGTCGCGCTCTGCCAGGTCAGGGTCGCGGGCCAGGTCGGCGACGAGGCCGCGAACTTCATCCTCCGTGCGGCCGTGGACCATGGCGTACAGGTTGTACGGGAAGTCGGGCAGGGGCGGCCGGCGGTAGCAGTGGCTGATCTCTGGCCGCGCGGCCAAGCGGCGTCCGACGTCGTCGATCCGCCCCTCCGGCACGCGGAACACCGCCATGCCGTTCGCGCGGTAGCCCAACTCGCGGTGCCGCACGACCGCGCCGAACCGCCGGATGACGCCCGCCTCCAACCACGCGCGGACCTGGTCGACGACGCGCTCGACGGGCCGGCCCAGCCGCGCCGCCGCCGCGGCAAAGGGCTCGCGCTCGGCCGGCAGACCTTCCTGGAGGAGGCGCACGAGTTCCTTCTGCTCCTCGTTGAGTTCGACTGCCGGACCGTCCTGGGGGAGGGGCGGCGGCTCCTCCGCCGGCTCGCCCGCCAGGTCGAACTGGACGCGGATCTTGTAGACGGTCAGCGCGGGCAGGCTGTGGAAGTCGGCGATGCCCGTCTCGTGCCGCAAGGCGTCGAGCGCCGCGTCGATCTCTCCCTGCGACCGCGCGGTCAGCGTGAACCAGAGGTTCCACGCGTGCCGGCGCTCGTAACTGTGCGTGACGCCGCCGAGGGCGCTCGCGCGGGCGGCCGCCTCGGCCAACCGCGCGGCCGGAACGCGCGCGGCGACGAGCGTCGAGACGTAGCCGAGTCGCCGCGAGTCGAAGATGGGGCCGATCCGCCGCACGAGCCCGGCCGAGACCAGCCGCGCGACGCGCCCGACCACATCGCCGGCCTCGAGGCCCAGGCGCTCGGCCAGCGCGTCAAACGGACGCCGGGCGACGGGCAGGTCGGCCTGGATGGCCGTCAGGATCCGGCGGTCGGCGTCGTCCAGGGCGTCCTCCGCGGCGGCGGGCGGGGCGAGCCGCTGCGGCTGGTGGAGGCACAGCGGCTCCTCGGCCAGGTAATCGCCCGTCAGGGCATAGGCCCGGGCCCGGCACCCGCCGCACACCCATCGGTATTCGCAGCAGCCGCACCGGCCGTGGTATGCGTCGACCTCGCGCACGCGGCGCAGGACGTCGGAGGCCTCCCAGATGCGGCGGAAGTCGAGGCCCTCTCGCCGTAGGTCGCCGCACGGTACATCCAGGAACCCGCATATCTGCACGATGCCGCGATGCGAGATGAACGCGAACGTCTTGCCTCCGAGGCATCCCGTGGTCGGCGGCGCGACGGGGGCGGGCGCCTCGGGCGCGCCTGCGCCGCG
Organism: uncultured Anaerolineales bacterium; assembly: GCA_964354185.1. Taxonomy (GTDB): domain Bacteria; phylum Planctomycetota; class Phycisphaerae; order FEN-1346; family FEN-1346; genus CAYGZE01. The sequence goes on from CAYGZE010000081.1 coordinate 12,307, forward strand.
CCGGGCCGCCCGTCGAGAGCCTCTGGGTCGAACGACGCGGCGGCGCTCGCGCAGGGCCCGCTGGTAGTGCGGGGCGCACGTCACGCGGATCCGGATGTCCGTCCGGTCCTCCTGGTCGGCGAGCCAGGCGAGCGTCTCCTCGTACTCGTGGGCCGAGAGTTCCAGGTCCGCGAGTTCCTTGCCGCGCCCCGTCGGTACGAGGAGGAACGGGTTGAAGACGGCGGCGCCGACGCGGACCGCGAGGTCGCGAATCGGCCCCAGTTCCGCCCGGTTGAGCCGCGTGAGCGTCGTGTTGACCTGGAAGGCGAGGCCGGCCCGCTGGGCGGCCCGGAGGGCGGCGAGGGCGGCGTCGAAGGCGCCTGGCTCGCCGCGGAAGGCGTCGTGCGAGGCGGCCGTCGCGCCGTCGATCGAGACGCTGATCGCGTGGACGCCCGAGTCTCGCAGGCGCGCCGCGACGGCGTCCGTCAGCGGCTTGCCGCATGTCGCGAGGACCACGCTCATGCCGAGCGCCTTCGCGCGGGCCGCCAGGTCGAAGATGTCCGGCCTGAGGAGCGGCTCGCCGCCGGTGAGGATGATCGTCGGCCGCGCCAGCGCGGCGATGTTCTCCAGGAGCCGGAACCCCTCGTCGGTCGAGAGTTCGCCCTCGTAGGGGGCGGCGCGGGCGCTGGCGCGGCAGTGCTTGCAGGCCAGCGGGCAGGAGCGCGTCACCTCCCACGCGATGAGTCGGGGCGGCGCGACGGGGGGCACGGCGTCGGGCGTCGCGGTAGGCAACGGATCACTCCCGGGGCAGGGCGGCCTCGGCCGCGATCTCGTCGTCGGTCAGGTAACACGCGGGGTCGGGCATCCAGAGGTCGCCGGTGGCGGCCTCGGCCCGGACGCGGAAGTTGCCGCCGCACGCGTCCAGGAACCGACACGTCGCGCAGCGGCCCCTGAGGTGGGGCCGGCGGTCCTTGAGTTGCGCCATGAGGGGGTTCGCCAGGTCGGTCCAGATCTCGGAGAACGGCCGTTCGCGCACGTTGCCGAACGCCACGTGCCGCCAGAACTGGTCGGCGTGGACGGCCCCGTCCCAGGAGACGCAGCCGATGCCGACGCCGCTCGAGTTGCCGCCGTTCATCCGGAGGAGCCGCAGGACGTCGGCCGCCCGCGCGCGGCCCTCGCGGAGCATCCGCATATAGAGATAGGGTCCGTCGCAGTGGTTGTCGACGGTGAGGACCTCGGTGGGCCGGCCCCCGGCGTGGAGTTCGGCGGTGCGGTCGATGATGAGGTCGACGGCGCGGCGGGTCGCCTCGTGGTCGAGGTCCTCCTGGCGCAGGGCCGCCCCGCGGCCGGCGTAGACGAGGTGGTAGAAGCAGATGCGCGGCACCTCTTCCTCGCGCACGAGGCGGAACAGGCCGTCGATCTCGCCGGCGTTGCGGCGTGTGATCGTGAAGCGAAGGCCCACCTTGATGCCGGCCTGGCGGCAGCGGCGGACGCCCTCCAGGGCCCGCTGGAACGCCCCCGGGACGCCGCGGAACGCATCGTTGACCCCCTGGAGGCCGTCCAGGGAGATGCCGACGTAACTCAGGGCCAGCCCGCGCAGGCGCTCGGCCGTCGGCTGGTCGATGAGCGTCCCGTTCGTGGAAAGGACGGCCCTCATGCCGAGGGCCACGGTGCGGCGGATGAGCACGTCGAGGTCGGGCCGCATCAGCGGCTCGCCGCCGGAGAAGAGGACCACGGGAACGCCGAACCGCGCGAGGTCCTCAAGCATGGCGAGGCCCTCGTCGGTGGTCATCTCGCCCGCGTACGTGCGGTCGGCCGACTTCGAGTAGCAGTGGACGCACCGGAGGTTGCATCGGCGCGTGCAGTTCCACACGACGACCGGCTTCTTGTCGGCGGCGAACTGGAGGAGGTGGCTGGGCAGGGGCCTGCCCTCGCGCCCGTAGCGGAGGACGTCCGAGGGCTCGACCGTGCCGCAGTACAGTTTGGAGATACCAATCATCGTTTCATCCGCCCGTCACGCGCTCCTCAGGATGGCCTCGACCAGGGCCGGGACCGTGTGCGGATCGGCCTCAACGGTCACCGCCAGGCCGAGGTCCCGGGCCGTCGCCGAGGTCACGGGCCCGATGCTGGCGACCCGCACGGCTGCCGCGCGCACGGCCTCGGCCGGGACGGCCCCGAGGAAGTTGCGGACGGTCGACGAACTCGTGAACGTGATCCAGTCCAGGCCGCCCTCGCGGAGCCGCCGCAGAACCTCCTCGCCTCCCGCGGGCTCGGGCACGGTCCGGTACGCGACGACGCCCCGCACGCGCGCCCCCCGGGCCTCCAGGTCCTCCGCAAGATTATTCGGGGCGATGTCGGTCCGGGGAAGGAGAATTGCCGCGCCGCGGAGGTCGGCCGCGGCCGCGAGGTCTTCGGCGACCTGGCGGCTGGTGAAGCGCGAGGGCTCCAAGTCGGCCCGGACGCCGCAGGCCGCCAGGCGCGCCGCCGTCGCGGGGCCGATCGCGCCGATGCGGATGCCTGCAAGGGCCCGGGCGTCCAGGCCCTCCTCGCCCATCGCGCGGAAGAACGCGTCGACGCCGTTGGTGCTCGTGAAAAGGATCCACGCGAAGGAGGCGCGGTCGCGGACGGCCTCGCGCAAGGGGGCCGGGTCCAGGGGCGGCTCGATGCGGATGGTGGGCGCCTCGATCACCTCCGCGCCAAGCGCCTCCAGGCGAGCCGAGAGGTCGGACGCCTGGGCGCGCGACCGCGTGACGACGATGCGGCGGCCGAAGAGCGGCCGCGCCTCGAACCAGGCGAGCCGGTCGCGCAGGCGCACCACCTCGCCCACGATCGTGATGGCGGGCGGCTTGACGCCCGCGGCGCGGGCCGCCTCGGGCAGCGTCGCCACCGTGGCGGTCACCACCTGCTGGCGCGCGGTCGTCCCCCAGCGGATGACGGCGGCGGGGGTGTCGCCCGCGAGGCCGTGGGCCGCCAAATTCGCGCAGATCCGCTCCAGGTTCGCCACGCCCATGTAGAAGACGAGCGTCCCTTTCCACCGGGCGAGCGCCCCCCAGTCGAGGGCCGAGTCGGGCTTGTCGCTCGTGCTTCGTAGCGAAGAAGCGTCACCACTTCGCAGAGCAGCATCGGACTCGTGGCCGGTGACGAAGGCGACGGCGCTGGAGATGTCGCGATGTGTGACGGGTATGCCCGCGTAGGCTGCGCACCCCACGCCGGCCGTGACGCCCGGGACGACCTCGAACGGGACCCCCGCCTCGGCCAGGGCGAGGGCCTCCTCGCCGCCGCGCCCGAAGAC
>CAYGZE010000082.1:0-15553 GCA_964354185.1 uncultured Anaerolineales bacterium
ACGGCGGCTGCGGCGCCGGTGGGAATCGTCTCGGGAAGGTCGGCCTCCTCGGCGCCCGGCACGGGCGGCTCGCGCAGGTGGACGTGCAGGTCGATCAGGCCGGGGACGACGAGCAGGCCCGTGCAGTCGAGCGTGCGGTCCTGCTCCGCGGCGCGGCCCGGCGCTCCGCAGGACGCGTCGGCGGGCCCGACGGCCACGATGCGGCCGTCGTCGATGCGGAGGTCGCCGGCCTCGTCGCGGCCGGCCGCCGGGTCGATGATCCGCCCGCCCCTGAGGAGGAGGCTGGCCACGCTCCGCCCTCCGCTCAGGTCCCGCGCCGCCGGCGCCCGGCCCCGGCGTCGAGCGCGCCGATGCACAGGCCGAGGGCCGCCATCCGCACCGCCACGCCGCACGTCGCCTGGAAGAGGATGAGGCTCTGCGGCCCGTCCGCCACGACGTCGGGCAACTCGATGCCGCGGTTGACCGGCCCGGGGTGGAGGACGACGGCGCCGGGCTTGGCGGCGGCCAGGCGCTGGGGCGTCAACTGGTAGCGGCGGACGTAGTCGCCCATGTCGAACGCGATCGAGTCGTGCCGCTCGAACTGGATCCGGAGCATCATGATCGCGTCGCACTCCGGCAGGACTGCGTCGAGGTCGGTGCTCGTCTCGACCTCCAGGTCGAGGTCCTGCGTGAAGACGGGCGGACCGACGAAGATGACGCGGTTGCCCAACTTCGAGAGGCCGAAGAGGTTGGAGCGGGCGACGCGGCTGTGGCGGACGTCGCCGACGCACGCGAGCGTCAGGCCCCGGAGGCGCCCGAGCCGCCGCCGGATCGCCAGCATGTCCAGCAGCGCCTGCGTCGGGTGCTCGTGGGCGTCGTCGCCCGCGCTGAGGACCGAGCACGCGACCACCTCGGCCAGGCGATGCGGGGCCTCGCGCTGCTGATGCCGGATGACGATCGCGTCAAGGCCCATCGCCTCGACGTTCCGGGCCGTGTCGGCCAGCGACTCGCGCTTGTTCAGGCTGCTCGTGCCGGCGTAGAACTGGAAGACCCGAGCGCCGAGCCGCTCGGCCGCGAAGGTGAAGGACGTCCGCGTGCGCGTCGAGTCCTCGGCGAAGAGGTTGAGGACGGTCCGCCCGGCCAGAGCCTGCGGGGCGGGCTTCTTGCCGGTGGCGTAGGGGAGGCAGGCGTCGGCCTTGTCGAGGAGCGCGAGAATCTCGGCCGCCGAGAGGTTCTCGAGGCCCAGCAGGTGCTTCCGCGTCCACTTTGCCGCGCTCAGGCGCTTGGCCATGACGTGCCCCCGTTCCCGCGGGTGGTGCCGGACCCAGGCCCGATGATAGGCCCGAGGGGGGGCGGCGGCAACGAAAAACGGGCCCGGGCTCCCGCCGCAGGCGGTCAGCCGAGGAACGTGCGGGCCAGGGCGCGGGCCCGCGCCACGGTCGCCCCGAGCGGCACGCCGACGCACACCGTCCGGGCGAGGACGTCGAGCGTCCGGGGCAGCATGTCCTTCGCGTAGGCGTAGCGGCGGCCGGAGAGCCGCCAGGGGCTCGCGCCGCGATGGTGGGCCCGTTGCCCCAGGATCGCCTCCCAGTTCGAGTAGACGTGCCGCCCCGTGTCGATGGGGCGGTACATGGAGGCCCGGGCGCCGTGGCGCTTCGTGAAGGCGACGGCCTCGCTGGCGGACTCGAACAGCAGGGGCAGGTACGTGGCGCAGTCGCCGCGCGGATCGTGGTTGGGGCTCGCTCGGAAGGCGGTCGCGCGGCGGACGGCGTCGGCCATGGCGGCCTTCCGCGCGCGGAGGCGCGTGAGGATGCCGTCGAGGCGCTTGAGTTGCTCGTAGAGGATCGCGCTGTGGACCTCGGAGATGCGCAAGTTCAGGCCCGCGAAGATGGGCACGCTCGGCGCCTTCTTCAGGAAGAAACTGCACCCGCCGTCGTGGTAGAGCATGGCCCGCTCGAAAACCGTGCGGTCGCTGGTCACCAGGGCGCCGCCCTCGCCGCACGCGATGATCTTGTAGTGGTTGAAACTCAGGGCCCCCGCCTTGCCGAGGGAACCGAAGCGCTTGCCGCGATACGACCCGCCGGCCGCCTGGGCCGCGTCTTCCAGGACGTCGATGCGGTGCCGCCGGGCGAGGCGCAGGATGGCCGCCATGTCGCACGGGAGGCCGAGCATGTAGACGGGGATGATCGCCCGCGTGTGGCGCGTGATCTTGCGGCGGACGTCCTCGGGGTCGAGCGTGAGCGACTCGTCGACCTCGGCGAGCACGGGCACCGCGCCCGCGGCCACGACGGCCAGGGCCGTGGCGATGAACGTGTAGCCGGGCACGATGACCTCGTCGCCCGGCCCGACGCCCAGGCCGACGAGGGCCGAGACGAGCGACGCTGTGCCGCTCGAGGTCGCGATGGCGTACCGCGTGCCGATCTTGCGGGCGAGGTCCCGCTCGAAGCGCGTCGTGAAGGCGTTCACGCGGCCCCTGAGGTAGCGGAACAGTTCGCCCGAGCGGATGACCTTTCGGACGGCGTCCACCTCTCGTTTTCCCATGATGTACACGGGGTCGCTCCCTTAGATAGGCGGCACCGGCACCCTAAGCGGTCGCGCCGCGGCGCGCCGCCAGCCGCTCCTCGTAGTACTCCGACGCCGTCAGGAACCGGATCCCGATCGACTTGCCGTAGCCCAGGAGGTCGCGCAGCCAGGCCGTCTTGGCCCGGAAGGCGTCGGGCGTGCGGCAGTTGTGATCGTGGCTGCACAGGCTCCAGACCAGGCCCTCGGCGGCGACGCGGTCGGCCATGCGCCTGAGGTGTGCCGGATAGGTGCTCGCGTCCGGCAGGCCGTTGAACGCCATGAAGTAGAAGTCGTCCTGGTAGTCGTGGATGAGGACCTCCAGCGCGTCTGGGAAGCCCTGGACGGCGTAGAAGAACGGCTGCCACTCGAGGGGCACCGGCTGGCCGTCGCGTTCGTTGCGGCCGAAGGTCCGAAGGATGCGGAACCCGTGGCCGCAGACGATCTCCAGCAGGTCCGGCCTGTCGGCGAGGCCGCGGTAGTAGGCCCAGGGCCCCGTGAGCCCTCGGGCCGCGCGCCCGAGCACGTCGCGGAAGACCTGCTGGCACCGCGCCAGGTCGCGGTCGACCGCGTCGGGGGCCGCGCCGCGCTCCATGTAGAAGTCGGTGCGGCCGTGGATGGTGAGGCCGGGAGGCACGGCCATGAGCACCGTCTTCAGGAGCAGGTGGTCGTAGGTGTGGGCCTGGAGGTCCAGGAGGCCCGAGGCGTCGGCCCGGCGGAAGCGGTCGGCATACCGCTCGAGCGTGCGGCCGGTGACATACCAGGTGGCGCGGACGCCGAGGTTGGCCAGGAAGTCGAGCCCGCGCTCGGCGTAGGTGGCGCTCGACTCGTCGGCCGTCTCGACGTCGATGCCCACGAGGATCGTCCCGGGCATGGCGGCCCTCCACGGCGCCGCGGCGGTCCGGCCGCGAGCCCGCGCGACTATAGGCGGCCGGCCGGGGGGAATCAACCGCGGAATCGGGGGGTACCCGGGCGGCCGCGCGGGGGCCGTTTTTGCTGGACCCTCTCGCGGCGTTCGTCTAGGCTGAAGAGCGAGGGGAAGACCCACGCGAAGGGAATGGTTGGGCATGGCGGGCCTGCCGCTCTGGCAGAACTACAGCCGGTCGGGCAAGTCGTTCCTGCGGATGGGGCGGTACGCGGAGGCCGAGCGGATGTTCGCCTCCGCGCTCCAGGTGGCCGAGGAGTTCGGCCCGAAGGACCCCCACCTCGGCGTGAGCCTGCTGAGCCTGGCGCGGGCGTGCCAGGCGATGGGCCGGTTCGAGAAGGCCGAGTCGCTCCTGGTGCGGGCGCTCGCCATCGCCGAGACGGAGCATGGGCCGGACCACGTCGACGTGGCCGCCACGTGCAACAGCCTGGGCGGACTCTACGTGGCCACGGGCGCGCTGGACAAGGCCGAGCCGTGCTACAAGCGGGCCCTCGCGACCATGGAGAAGGCGTTCGGCCCACAGCACGCGAGCGTCCTGACGGTGCTGGAGAACTACGCGGCCATGCTGCGGAAGGCGGGGCGGACGGCCGAGTCGGGCGACCTCGAGGGCCGCGTCCTGGCCGCCCGCAACCAGGCGGCCAAAGACCCCGGCAAGCCGTAGGCCGGCCCGCCGGGGCGCTACTCGGCCGCGCGGCGGAGGTCCGGCTCGGCGAAGAGCATGGGCAGGGCGGAGGCGAGGCCGCGGAGGGTGTAGAGGGCCTCGACCTCGCCGCGGCAGTTATACCAGCACGCGCGGCAGGTGTTCTCGCGCCACCGGCGCCGCAGCGCCGGCACCAGTTCGGCCATCGGCGTCGTGACGACGGATCCCACCGGGTGGTCGCGGTCCTCGACGCACTTTGCCACATGGCCACGCTGGTCGATGTTGAACGTGGCCTGGCCCGCGCGGCAGCCGGCGACGCCGCCGTCGAGCGCGGCGTCGAACCGCGAGAGGAAATAGGGGTTCGAGAGGAACCCGCGGTAGGCGCGCCTGAGGCGCAGGAGGCGCTCGGCGACGGGCGGCACGGGGCGGTGCGAGGCGTCGCCCGTCTTCAGGACGCCGTAGGGCTGGATCATGAAGTGGACGCCCAGCCCCCGGGCCAGGTCGACGACGCGCTCGACGTCGTCCTGGTTGTCGGCGGTGAGGACGGCCATGAGGTTGACGCGCTGGTGCGGCGCGGTGCGCGTGTCGCGGAAGACCTGGAGGGCGCGGACCGCTTCGTCGAAGGCGCCGGGGATGCCGCGTTGGGCGTCGTGCCGCGGGGCGTCCGGGTAATCGACCGAGACGCTGACGCCCCACAGGCCCGCGGCCCAGAGTTCGCGGGCGCGGCGGGGCGAGACCTTCCAGCCGTTCGTCGTGACGAACGGGAAATGGCTCCGCGCGAGGACCTCGACGATGGCGGCCAGGTCCTGGCGGAGGAACGGCTCGCCGCCGGCCAGGTTGATGAGCATGGAGCCCGAGCGGGCGAGGTTGTCGGCGCCGCGCGCGAACTCGTCGGCCGAGAGTTCCTCCTCGGGACTATGCTGTTCCTTCCAGTAGCCGCAGATGTGGCAGCGGAAGCCGCACCGATACGTGACCTGCCACGCGCACCAGACCGGCCGGCGCGCGAGGTAGGCGCGCAGCAGGCGGCGCTTCTTCTGGCCGGTCGTGAGTTTTTCGGTCCTGGCGGTCATCGTCAGCGGGTCCGAACGGCGCGGGCGGCGCGGGTCACGGGGCCTTGACGCCGGGGCGGATCGGCGGGCCGAGGAACGGCCGGACCAGCACCTCGTACAGCGTGCCGCGCGCGCCCATTCTCACGCGCCGGGCCGCCCGTATCAAGGGGACGACCCGCGGGCGGACGACCTGGTAGGGCAGGCACTCGGCCGCGGTGACGATCTGGTCGGCCGCCAGACCCGGCAGCGCCAGGGCCGGCGCCCCGGCCAGGTGGGCCGCCACCGGGTCGGGGACGAGCCACCCGTTCTCCTTCGCGATCTCGAACGCGCGCGTGCCGGGCGCCGGCCAGTGGAGCGACGCCTCGACGCGGCCGGGCGCGAGGCGCTTCAGCAGCGCGACCGTCTCGTCGAGCGTGACCGGCGTCTCGTAGGGCGCACCGACCTCCACGAGCGCGGCCGTGCGGACGTCGGCCCGCCCGAGCGCGGCAAAGGCGGACTCGATCGCCTCGGTCGAGGCGCCGAGACCCAGGACGTCGTTCCGGAGGAAGGCCGACCCGCTCCCGACGCGGATCGAGACCTCCTCGCAGCCCGCCTCCTTCAGGAGCGCCGCCGCGCGGTCGTTCACGTCCGGCGCGTGGAGCGTCGTCCGCAGCGGCAGGTCGATCTCCTTGCGGTAGCGCGGCACGAATTCAACGAGCCAGAGCGGGATGCACGCCCAACGGTCGTTCGTGATGCGAAAGCCCGCCAGGTCGAGGTAGTCGTCGGCGACCGAGGCCATCTCCTCCAGGACGGACGCGACGGGCCGGAGCATCATGGGCCAGGCGGCGGACGTCGGCCAGGCGGCGGCCGCCTGAGGCGGCAGGGAGGGTTCGTCCGCCGACCCGTCGGACTCGCCGCCCCGCGCGATCCGCACCTCGGCGTACCCCGCCGGATCGAGGACGTCGGCGTAGAGGTCCCGGGCCGGGAGCGGCTGGTCGGCCAGGTTCTGCGGCGGGCGCGGCGGCGGGTTCCGCATGACGCCCGTCTCGCAGTTGACCCAGAGGCCCGCCGTCCGCATGAACTCGGGGCCCCTCCACCGGGCGTCGAGGTAGCCGGGCAGCGTCGTGTCGGCGGGGCCCAGGGCGACGGCCTCGGCACCGCTCATGCTGAGGCAGTCATTCGGGCACAGCGTCGCGTGCGGCCCGAAGACGACCAGCGGCACGGCCGCCGTGGCGCGGAGAACGTCGGCGACGCGGAACGCCAGGTCGGCCGCCAGGCTGTCGACGTACAGAAGGACGAGTTCGGGCGACCCGCCCGCAAGGGCCGCCGTGAAGGACTCCTCCGCGCCTGTCTCCGTCGTGAGGAGCGCGACCTGGTGGCCCTGCTGCCGCAGCGCCGCGCCGGCGAGGGCCACGGCGTGCCGGTAGGGGCATCGCCGCGCCCGGGCATCGGCGATCGGTTGGATCATGAGGAGCCGCATGGGGTCAGTCCTCGGCCTGGAGCCGGGCGAAGAGCGGTTCGTCGGGCGCGAGGCCGCACACCTCTCGCAGCACGTACGGCAGGCCGCGCTCGCGGCGCATCGCCTGGAGGCGGACGGCGGCCGCGTCGTCCGGGCAATCATACGCGAGGGCGGCCCGGATGCCCGCGATCACGTGGACCGGGTCGACGCCCTCTTCGAGGCACAGCCGCGCCGACCCCACGAGCCGGTCCTCGCGCCCGAGTTTGCGCAGGGGGTCGGCAGCGACGCGCCGGACCTGGTCCGCCAAGGCGCGGTTGCGGTACCGCGCCAGGAGGTCCTCCTCGTGGGCCCGCTGCTCCTCGGGCGTGAAGCCGAAGCGGGACGAGAGCGCGCGGCCGGTCTCGCCGGTGGCGCCGCGGACCACGGCGAGGACGGCCGCATCGTCCATCGCCTGCCAGATGAACTCGTGGCCCGCGCGGTAGCCCAGGTAGGCGCAGACGGCGTGGCTCATGTTGTGCGAGGCGAGTTTGCGCCGCTGGTAGGCGAGGATGGGCGAGACCGGCTCCATCCCGACGATGCGCGGCACGGGCCCGCGCAAGGCGTCGCGGTCCACCGGCAGCCGGGCGTACGGCTCGCACGCGACCCATAGCGGGTCGCGCCGCCGCACGTCCTCGGGGACGACGGGGACCATGCGGCTGACGACGGCCTCGACGAAGCCGACGCGGTCGAGGAACGCCTCGCGGGTGCAGGGCAGGGGGTCGCCGTCGGCGGCCTGGCGCTCGAGTTCCGCCCAGACCAGGTCGCGGAGGACCTGTCCTGCGCCGACGAGGTTCTCGCACGTGATGACGTTCAGGGGTGCCGCGTCGGCCCGCGCCAGGCGCCGGGCCAGGCCGGCGGCCATCGCCGGTGCGACGGCCTTGAGCGCCCGGACGCCGACGGCCGTGCACGCGATGGCCGCGCCCGCAACGGCCCCGGCGACGGCCCCCGCGTCGCGCGCGTCGATCGCCGAGACGCCGTCGATGCGCACGACCTCGTCCCCGGCCGCCGAGACGTGATGGACCTCGTAGGAGCCGCGCGCCTGGGCCGCCTCGACGACCGTGCGGTCGACATCGACGAAGGTGATGCGGTAGCCGCTGGCGGCGAACAGTTCGCCCATGAAGCCGCGGCCGATGTTGCCGGCGCCGAACTGGACGGCGGCGGGTCGGCGATCGGTGGCGGACGGCATGGGGGCTCCTACTCGGCCGACACGCGGACCATGGGGCCCGCGCGGCGGGCGGCGTCGGGGTCGCACAGACGGCGGACCAGGCCTTCCATCGCCAGGCGCGGGTCGGCCCCGCTCTTGGAGTCGAGGTCGGCGTCGACGAGGGCCTGGTAGGCGTCGGCCAGGTGCTCGTCGGAGAACGACGCGACGGCGGCGCGCGTCCGGGCGAACGCCGGGAACCAGACGCCCGCCTGGTTCATGGCGGCGTCGACGCTCATCCGGCGCGCCAGCGCGCCGACGTGCAGGAAGTTCCGGAACTCCTTCCTCAGCAGGCCGATGAGTTCCCAGGCCTCCATACCGTCGGCCTGGAACGCGTCCAGGAGTTCCAGCGCGCGCGGGGCGCGGCGCTGGGCGATCGCCTCGCACAAGGCCCAGATCTGCTCGTGGTTGCCGCGGGCGATGAGGGCGTCGACCTCCCGCGCGTCGATGGCCGGGGCGTCGCCGGCGTAGAGGGCCAGCGCCTCGACCGCCGCCAGGAGCGGCGCCATGTCGTGGCCGAGCGACTCGATCAGGAGTTCGACGCCGGCGCGGGTCAGCTGCTTCGCGTAGCACTTGCGGGCGTGCCCCTGGAGCCAGCCGGCAAGCCGCTCGGGCACGACCTCGCAGGCGACGAGGGCGCCGACCCCGGGATCGGCGACGCGCCGGGCGAGGCGCGTCGTCTCGTTCCACTCGGCGACCTCGAGGCAAAGCGACCCGGTGGGCGAGGGGGCCTCGAGGTACCGCTCGAGGGCCTCGCGCGCGGCGGCCACGAAGGGATCGGCCTCGCGGACGACGACGAGCCGCCGCGGCGCCAGAAACGGGAGCGTCCGCAGGGCGCCGAGGACGTCGGCGAGGACGGCGTCGGCCCCGGTCACCTCCAGGAGGGCGAGGTCGGGGTCGGCGTCGCCGAGGACCTTGGCGCGGACGGTGGTTCGGGCCTGGTTCAGCAGGTACGGGTCGGTCCCGCGGAGGACGTAGACGGATCGTGGCGGGGCGCCGGCGGCGGCCCTCATGAAGTCGCCGAGGCGGACGGCTGCGGACTCGCCCTTGCGTTTCGCCTTGGAGTAGGGGCGCTGCGCCATGTCCCAGGTTCCCTCGCCGGGGCCGGGCGCCGTGCTGCGGGCCCGGCGGGCCGGTTTCGCGGGCGTATTATAGCAGCCCGTGCGGCGGCAGGGAACCTGAAACGCCGGCTGATTCGCCGGAGGCCTCAGGCCGGCGTGCCCGGGGCGGCCCCGGCGCGGGACGGCGGCGGAACGGCACCCTCGCCGCGCTTCACGGGGAGCATGACGTGGAAGGTGGTGCCTCGGCCGGACTCGCTCGTGAAGGTAATGCGGCCGCCATGGTGGGAGACGATGGCGTAGACCGTGGACAGGCCGAGGCCGGTGCCCTTGGGCTTGGTGGTGTAGAAGGGCTCGAAGATGTGCGAACGGGCCGGCTCGGGGATGCCGACGCCGACGTCAGCGACCGTCAGCCGGACGTGGGGGCCGGGCCGGAGGCCGGCGGCCTGGGCGTCGTCGGGGTCGAGGTCGCGGTTCTCCGTGGTGACGGTCAGGGCGCCGCCCTTGGGCATGGCGTCGCGCGCATTGACGGCCAGGTTCATGAGGACCTGGTGCATCTGGGTGGCATCGGCCTGGATGACGTGGAGGTCGGGGTCAAGGCGCGTCACAAGATGGACCGTGGTCGGGAAGGTGCGCCGGATGAGAACGGCGGCCTCCTCGACGATCTCGTGGAGGCGGACGGGTTCGAGGGTCATGGGCTGCTTGTGGCTGAAGGTGAGGAGTTGCCGCACGAGTTGCGCGCCGCGCTGCGCCGCGTCCTCGATCTGCGAAACGGCGGTGGCATTCTCATCGCCGGGTCCGAACGCCGGCCTGAGCAGGCTCGTGAACCCGAGGATGCCGGTCAGGAGGTTGTTGAAGTCGTGGGCGATGCCGCCGGCCAGGGTGCCGACCGTCTCCATCTTCTGGGCCTGGAGGAGTTGCTCCCGCAGAAGGACCTGTTCCGTGGCGTCGAGGCAGAAGCCAAGGGTGCAGAGGACGCGGCCCGTCGCGTCGTAGACGCGCGACATGCTGTAGAAGGCCGTGAACGCCGACCCGTCCTTGCGGACGGCCGGACCCTCGCCGAACCAGCAGCCGTCCCGATCGAGCAGGGGGATGACCTCCCGCCGGAACTGGTCCCGCTTGTCCTCCGGGAAGATGAGGTCGACGGAACGCCCGATCACCTCGTCGGCGAGCCAGCCGGAGAGCCGCTCGCAGCCCCGGTTCCAGAAGGTGAGGCGTTCGTCGGCATCGGCAACGGCGATGGCGATCTGGGCGTTCTGAACGAGGACGCGGTACTTCGCCTCGCTCTCGACCACGCGCTCGTACAAGCGGGCGTTGTGGATGGCGACGGCCGCGTAGGCCCCGAGCGTCCCCAGCAGGGCGACGTCGTCGTCGCTGAACGGGGGGCCGCCCCGCCGCGCGACGCCGAGGATGCCGATGGCCTGTCCCGAGTAGACCAGGGGCGTGTCGACGAGGGCCGTGATGCCGAACCGCTCGAAGATCGGGACGCTGGGCCCGACGGCGACGCTGGCGGCATCGGTCGTGCGGAACGGCTGCTGCTTGAGGAACGCGCCGCCGATCCCCGTCCTCTCGTCGATGGGCATCAGCAGGGCCTGACACTCCTCCGCCGACAAGCCGTGGGCGGCGCGGCCCTGAAGCACGCCGCCCTTCTCGTCGGGCAGGAAGATGACCGCCACCGGGGCGTTCAGGAGGCGGGCGGCCATCTCGACGACGTCCTGCATGACGCCGCGGGGCTCCATCGTCACCGTCAGCCTGACCGTCAGGTTCTGGACCGCCTTGAGTTGATCGTAACTCGTGCGGAGGTGCTCGCGGTTGAGCCGGTCCAGTTCCACGACGAACAGGAAGAGCCAGAGGACCGGGAGCAGCGGCATCACGAAGCCCTCGGGCAGGTCGGCGTACGGCAGGATCCGGGTCCAATCCAACACGTTGCCGATTCCCGTGATTGCGAAGGCGACCAGCAGCCCGACCATGAGGGCCCAGGCCGTGCCGGGCAGACGCTTGCGGCGCCAGATCAGGAGGAGGACGGCCCCTAGCGCCGCCGCGGCGCCGAGGCCTTCCACGAGCGCGATGGTCCACCGGATGGGCGTCATCGGCAGGCCTCCGGCCGGTCCTGGCAGAGGCGGCGGACGGCCACGAGGAGCAGGACGGCGGCGAGCATCGTCCCGACGTGTTCGACGAGGTTGAACACGACCGCCACCGCCGATTCGCCGTTCGCGGTGCCGACGCTCTCCTGCAACACAACGATCCAGCCCCGCCGCGCGTCCTCCGAGAAAACACCCTCGACGACCGTCGCAACCCAGGTGATGATTATCACGATGAGCGGCAGGGCGAAGGGCCTCAGGGTCGGGGCCGACCGGATCCGCGTCCAGTTCGCGAACAGGTACGCTGCCGCCACGACCGAGATGGCGAGTGTCAGGACCTCCCCGAACTGGAACATCGCCGTCCTCCCTCAGGCCGGGCACCGGCGATGATGGCTGAGACGTAACGGGCGGCCGACATCGCGGGTCCGGGCGCCCGGCTCATGCGCACGGAGAGATGACACTCGTCTGGCAAGCATCCAGTATAGAACGTCCCGTCGCCCCGTGCAATGGCCAACTGCGGCGGCGTGCGGCCGTCAGGCCGGCCGGCCGATCCGGTCCTTGCCCAGATACGGCCGCAGGACCTCCGGCACCACGACCGAGCCGTCGCGCTGCTGGTAGTTCTCGAGGATGGCGACGAGGGTGCGGCTGGCGGCGATGGCCGTCCCGTTGAGCGTGTGGACCCACTCGGGCTTCTTGCCCTGGGCCCGGCGGAAACGGATCCCCAGGCGGCGCGCCTGATAGTCCGTGCAGTTGGACGTGCTGGTGACCTCGCCCCATTCACCCCCTTCGCCGCGCCCGGGCATCCAGGCTTCCAGGTCGAACTTGCGGTAGGCGGGTCCGCCCAGGTCGCCGGTTGCGATGTCCACGACGCGGTACGGCAGGCCGAGCCGCCGGTAGATCTGCTCCTCGATCCGCAGGAAGTCCAGGTGCATGGGGCCCGATTCCTCCGGCCTCGTGAACGCGAACATCTCGACCTTCGTGAACTGGTGGACCCGGTAGAGGCCCCGCGACGCGCGGCCGTAGGCGCCCGCCTCGACCCGGAAACAGTGGCTCAGGCCCCCGACCTTCACCGGCAGGCGGTCGTTCGTGAGGATCTCGTCCATGAAGAGGCCGCCCAGCGTGATCTCGGCCGTCGCGATGAGGCCCAGGTCGAACCCCTCGATGCGGTAAATCTGGGTCTCGTCGCCGCGCGGGTTGAACCCCGTGCCTTCCAGGACCTTCATCCGCGCCAGGTCGGGCGTCTCGTACAGCGTGAAGCCCTCGTTCTGGAGGACCTCCAGGGCGAACCGGACGAGCGCGAGTTCCAGAAGGACGGCGTCGCCCTTGAGGAAGTAGAAGTTCGAGCCGGTGACCTTCGTCCCGCTGTCGAAGTCGAGGATGCCGAGTGCCTCGCCAAGGGCAACGTGGTCGAGGGGCTTGAAGTCGAACCGCGGAACGTCGCCCCACCGACGGAGTTCCCGGTTGGACCGCTCGTCGGGGCCGACGGGCGCGTCGGGGTGCGTCAGGTTGGGCAACTTGGCCTGCTCGGTGCGGAGGTCCGTCTCGACGGCGGCCAGGGCCTCCTCCTTCTCGGCGACGGCGGCCTTGAGGTTCGAGGACTCGGTCTTGAGGCCCTCGCGCGCGGCCGGGTCGGCCTTGCCGATGCGCTGGCTCAGGTCGTTGCGACGAGCGCGCAGGGCGTCGATCTCGGTGATGAGCGCCGCCCGGCGGGCGGCCAGGCTCAGGATGCGGTCGACGTCGGTCCCCTTGACGCGGCGGTTCTCGACGTTGCGCCGAACCTCGTCGGTGCGGGTGCGGATGGTCTCCAGGTCGAGCATCAGATTCCCCCAGGGCCGGCTGCCCGGGCCGGCGCTTCCGGCCGCGCGGCACAGCGGCCCCATTGTCGTGAAGTCCCGGGCGACTTGCAAGGCTTTCGCGCGATCCGGCCCCGGCGGGGCAGGAAAGAGCCGCCCCGGTTGGCAGGGCGAATCTTGCATTGCCTGTCGGCCCCGCTAAAATGCGGGAAGGCGAGGGAACCCGAGTTCGGTCCGAGCGATGCCCGCGAACCTGACGCCCGATTACCTCAGAGCCGAGCGCGCCTTCCGCGAGGCCAAGACCGACGCGGAGCGGATTGCCGCCCTGGAAGAGATGTACGCCACGATCCCCAAGCACAAGGGGACCGAGAAGATGCAGGCGGACATCAAGCACCGGCTCGCCAAGGTCCGGGCCGCCGCCGACCAGAAGAAGGGCGCCGGCGGCATCGACCTCTTCTTCGTCGAGAAGAACGGGGCGGGCCAGGCGGCCCTGGTCGGCGCCCCGAACTCGGGCAAGAGCGCCCTCGTGGCGTCGCTCACCAAGGCCCACGTCAACGTCGCCCCGTACCCCTTCGCCACGCACGGGCCGGTGCCGGGGATGATGGCGTTCGAGGACATTCAGATCCAACTGATCGACCTGCCGCCCGTGACGGCCGAGGGCGTCGTGCCCGGGATGGTCGGCACCTTGCGCAACGCAGGCGTCCTGCTGGTATGCGTGGACCTGGCGGCCGCCGACCTCCTGGACCAGGTGGACCTGTGCTTCGGCGTGTTGGAGCGGCGCGGCCTCGTGCCCCCAGGGCGGCAGCCGCCGGAGGGCGGCACGGCGAAACCTATGCTCCTCGTGGGGACGAAGGCCGACCTGCCGGGGGCGGCCCGGAACTTCGAGGCCCTCCGGGAACTCCACGCGGACCTGGCGCCGATGGTCGCCACCAGCGCCGAGACGCGCCAGGGCCTCGATGGACTCGCCCGCCGGTGTTTCGAACTCCTGGACATCGTCCGCGTCTACAGCAAGGAACCCGGCAAGCCGCCCGATATGCGGATGCCCTTCATCCTGAAGCGCGGAAGCACGGTCCTGGACATGGCGGCGGCGGTCCATCGCGACATCGCCGCCCGCCTCAAACGTGCCCGGATCTGGGGCGCCGGTGTGTACGACGGCCAACCGGTCGAGAAGCATCACGTCCTCGCCGACAAGGACGTGATCGAGTTGCACGCGTGACGGCCGCGGCCGCGAGGTCGCGGCGACGGGCCCCCGGGCGGTGATTGGGCGGTGATTGGGCTTGACGGTGCGCCCGGGCGTGCTAAACTGAGGCGGTGGGGCGGAGTCGAACGAGGGCTGTACTTCCGGGTTGGCCGCCGCGGGCGGAGTGCGGGGCTGTTTCCGTGCGCGCCCGGAGGACGGGCGGCCTTTGATGCGTGAGCCGGGGACCCCCGGTCCCCGCGAACCGCGAGCGAGGCGATCATGCCAGGACCGCGTAAGAGACTGGGTGAGATTCTCAAGGAATGGGGCGTCGTCACCGACAAGCAGATCAAGGACGCCCTGGAACGCCAGGCCCACAGCGGACGGCGCATCGGCGAGATCCTCATGGAGGCGAACGTCTGCACCGAGGCCGACGTCACCAAGGCGCTGGCGCTCCAGTTCGACATGCAGTACGTGGACCTCGACATCGGGACGCTCAACCCGCAGGTCATGGAGATGGTCCCCGAGGCGATGATGAAGGAGTACCAGATCCTGCCGCTGGCCTACGAGGACGGGCGGCTGAAGGTGGCCATCACGGACCCGCTGGACCTGGAGTCGGTGGACGCGATCCGGTTCCGCCTGGGCATGGGCGTGGACTGCGTCCTGGCGGCGCGGGAGCAGGTGCGCCAGATCATCTCCAGTCACACGGAGCAGACCGAGTCGCAGTCGCTGGACACGATGCTCCAGGAGTTCACGGACTCGGACATCCAGTTCGAGGACCGCGGCGAAGGCGACGCGGAGACGCACGCCGAGTCGGCGCCGATCATCCGGCTGGTCCAGTTGATCATCACCGAGGCGGTCCGCATGCGGGCGAGCGACATCCACATCGAGCCCCTGGCCAGCAAGTTGCGCGTCCGGTACCGCGTGGACGGCGTCTGCATCGAGCGCGACCCGCCGCCCAAGCGGCTCCAGGGCGCGATCACCACGCGCGTCAAACTCCTGTCGGGCATGCAGATCGAGGAGAAGCGCATGCCCCAGGACGGGCGCATCCGCATGCGCCTGGAGGGCGAGGACCTGGACTTCCGCGTCTCGACCCTGCCCGCCTACCACGGCGAGAGCATCGTCCTGCGGATCCTGCGACGCGAGTCCATCAACATCGGCCTCGGGTCGCTCGGCTTCCTCGAAGACGACGAGGCGTTGTTCCAGAAACTCATCGGCCGGCCGAACGGCATCTTCCTGGTGACCGGCCCCACCGGCTCGGGCAAGACGACGACGCTCTATGCGGCCCTCAACGAGTTGAACACCCCGGACCGCAAGATCATCACCGCCGAGGACCCGGTCGAGTACCACATCTCGGGCATCAACCAGGTCCAGGTCAAGGAGTCGATCGGGTTGACGTGGCAGTCGATCATCCGGGCGATGATGCGGCAGGCGCCGAACATCATCCTGGTGGGCGAGGTCCGCGACCTCCAGACGGCCGAGATGGCGATCCAGGCCTCCCTGACGGGGCACTTGGTCTTCAGCACCCTGCACACGAACGACGCCCCGAGCGCGATCACGCGGCTGATCGACATGGGCGTGAAGCCCTTCCTGGTGGCCAGTTCCCTCCAGGCC
>CAYGZE010000083.1:0-15422 GCA_964354185.1 uncultured Anaerolineales bacterium
GTTCGTCTTCGCGGACGGCATCGGGCTGGTCGTGCTGGAAGAGGCCACGGGCAGGATCCAGTGGCGGGAGACAGACGCCCAGGCGTACGTGGGCGCGGACGCCGACACCCTCTACTACCGGAGCAGGGACGACTTGCTGGTGGCCGTCGCGCGGACCGACGGGGCGAAGCGCTTTGCCATCCCCTTGAGGGCCGACACGCTGGTGGCCGTCAACGAGACCGACACCGGCCTGCTCTACCTGGTTACCCAGGAAGGTCTGGTCCAGGCGCTGGCCCACAAGCGGGCGCTGGAAGAGGCCGCCCCGAGCCCGCCTGCGGCCCCGGCCGCGCCCGCCGCCCCGAGCGTCCCGCCGCCGCCGGGCGAAGCAACGCCTCCAGCCGACACTTCGCCGCCGAGCGAGACGCCGGCCCCGTCCGACGCCACGGAACCGGCCGACGCCGGCGGGGGCGCCTAGGTCGCGTCGGACGAAACCGTCGTCGGCCCGAGGGAGTGAGCGTGCGGCTCGGCCTGTGCACGTGGTGTTTCGGGGACGTCAGCCTGCCGGAAGCCCTGCGCTGGGTGGGACAATCGGGCTTCGAGAGCGTCGAGATCCAGTGCCCGCCGGCCCGATCCGACCACGGCACGGCCCGTGGCCGTGACGGGAGCGAATCCTCCTGGTACCAGGGGAGCGGGCTGAACGTGGGCGGCCTGACCGGCCCCTCGCGCGACGCCTTCATGGCCGCCCTCGATGAGGCGGGCCTCCGGGCGAGCGCGCTCGTGTGGTACACGAACCTCCTGGAGCGCGACGAGCGGCGCCGCGACGCCGCGTGGGAGCACCTGGGCCGGATCGTGGACGCGGCGGCCACTCTGGGCATCGAGGTTGTCGGCCTGACGGTCGGCCGCGACCCGTCGGCCCCCCTGGGGGACTGCCTGGCCGAGTTCGCTCGCCGCGCCAAGCCCCTGGTGGCGCGGGCGGAGGCGGGCGGCGTGAAACTGGCGGTCGAGAACGACCCGATGTGCGGCCGCGAGTTCGAGGACCTGCCCGGCAACGCCGCCTTCTGCCCCCAGTTGTGGGAGAACCTCTTCGCCCACGTCCGAAGCCCCGCCCTCGGCCTGGCGTTCGACCCGGCCCACCTCGTCTGGCTCGGCATCGACCCCGTGGCCGCCGCGACCGACTATGCCGAGAAGGTCTTCCACGTCCAGGCCAACGACGTCGAGATCTTCGAGCATCGGCGGCAGGACTGCTCGGTCCTGCGGCCGTCGGGCGGCTGGTTCCGCTACCGGATCCCGGGGTTCGGGGCGGTCGACTGGCGGCGCCTCCTGGACCGCCTGCGCGAACTCGGGTACACCGGCGCCGTGTGCGTCGAGCAGCAGGACCCCGTGTGGCAGGGCAGCCTGGACCGGATCAAAGAGGGGGCGGCCCTGGCGCGCCGCCACCTGGTCCAGTTCCTGCCGTAGCCGCCCGGTGTGGGGACCTCACGTCGGGTGGGGAAGCCGGCATGACCACCGTCGCCGACATCGTGGCGGCTGTCGACCGTCTTGCCCCGTTCACCCTGGCCGAGTCGTGGGACAACGTGGGCCTCCTCCTGGGCGATGCCGCGCGGCCGGTGCGGCGCGTCCTGGTGTGCCTCGACGTGGGCGAGGACGTGTGCGAGGAGGCCGAGCGGCGCCGCGCCGAGGTCGTCCTCTCCCACCATCCGCTCCTCTTCAAGGACGTGAACCGCCTGACGGCCGAGACGCGGCACGGGCGGCTGGCCCTGCGCCTGGCGGGCGGCGGGCGGGCCTGCATCGCGGCCCACACGAACCTCGACGCGGCTGACGGCGGCCTCTGCGACATCCTGGCCCGGCGGCTCGGCCTGGCGGACCTCGAGCCCCTGCGGCCGGAGCCCGAGGGCGGCCGCCACTGCAAGGTCGTCGTCTTCGTGCCCGAAGGGGACCTCGAGGCCGTGCGGGCCGCCGCCTTCGAGGCGGGCGCCGGACGCATCGACCGCTACACGGAGTGTTCCTTCTCGGTCGAGGGCGAGGGCACGTTCCGCCCCGGCGAGGGCAGCCGTCCCGCGATCGGCTCGCGCGGCCGCCCGAGCACCGTCCGCGAGCGCCGGCTCGAGGTCCGGGTGGACGAGGCCCGCCTCGGCCGCCTCCTCAAGGCCGTCGCGCTGGCGCATTCCTACGAGGCGCCCGCCATCGACGTGTATCCGCTACGGGCCGTTCCGGGGCGGGCCGGCATCGGCCGCGTCGGGCGGCTGAAAAGGTCGTTGACGGTTGCCGACCTGGCCGATGACCTCAAGCGGGCGCTCGGCCTCCGGTCCGTCGCGGTCGCGGGCCCCGTCCGCCGGCGGATCGAGCGTGTGGCCGTCGTCACGGGCGGCGGCGACGGCCTCGCCGACGCCGTCGTCGCGTCGGGCGCCCAGGCGTACGTCACGGGCGAACTGAAGTTGCACCACGTGCAGGACCTGGCGGCCCGCGGCGTCGCGGTCGTCCTGGGCGGCCACTGGGAGACCGAGCGCGTACCCCTGGCGGCGTGGGCGCGGCGGCTGGCGCGCGAGGTCCACGCGACGGTCGCCATGAGCCGCCGGGAGGCAAGTTCCCTGCGGTCAGTCTAAGGTCCTTCTCAGAAGGACCGTTTGTGTTTCGGCGGTGTGGCACTGGTGGCTTGTCCACCAGTGTGTTCCGGGACACTGGCTGCAAGCAGCCAGCGGTCAAGCCACGGCCCGCCCTCAGCCCTGGCGGGCGAGGGTGGCACCCGGCCGGGGGTGGCTGGAGGAGGGACGAGAGCGCATGAACGTCCGCGTGTGTCCACTCGCGAGCGGGAGCCTGGGCAACGCCCTCATGGTGGCGTCGCCGAAGGCGCGCCTCCTCGTGGACATGGGCGTCCCCCAGCGGCGGCTGAAGGCGGACCTGCGGCACGTTGGCGTGGCGCCGGACGATCTGGCGGCCGTCCTCCTCACGCACACGCATCGCGACCACTTCTCGGCGGCGGCGATCGGCTTCTGCCTCGGCCACGGCATCCGCGTCCTCTCGAGCCCCGAGAACCTGAGGTACCTTGTGCGGACGATGCCGGGCTTCCGGCGGCTGGTGGAGACGGGCCTCGCCGAGCCGCTCGACAGCGAGCCCTTGGCGATCGGCGACGTGACGGTCGAGGCCTTCCAGGTGCCGCACGACGCGCCCGGCCGGTGCCTGGGCTTCCGCCTCACGATCGGCTCCGGGCGTTCGCAGCGGACCGTGACGGTGGCGACGGACCTGGGCCACGTGCCGCAGGGCTGCCTGGACTGGTTCGTCGACTCCGACGTGGTGGTCCTGGAGTCGAATCACGATCCCGACATGCTCTGGGAGAGCAACCGGCCGGCGGACCTGATTGACCGGATCGCGGGCCCGGAGGGGCACCTCTCGAACGGCGACTCGGCCGAGGCGGCGGAGGAGATCGTCGGTCGCTCCCGCCCCGGCCGCGTGAAACACGTCGTCCTCGCCCACCTCTCGCGCGACTGTAACACGCCGAAGTTGGCCCTGGAAGCCCACGCGTTTCTGGCGAGCCGCGCGTCCGGCTCGGTCCACCTCGCCGCCGCCACGCAGTTCGACCCCGGCCCGATGATTGCGCTCTAGGTGCTGGAACCGCAAAGGACGCAGAGAGCGCAGAGGACGGCGCGAACCAGGTAACGACGATGTCAAGGCCGGGTGCCACGGCTGCGCCGTGTGCAGCCGTGTTGCCCTGAGGGTTCTTGTGCGACGGCTCGCGCGATAGTAGCATCCCTCCATGAGCCTGTCCCGCCGAAAGAAATGTAAGCGATACGACGTTCCCGGCCAGGCCCACTCGCTTACGTTCTCGTGTTTCCGCCGGCAGCCCTTCTTTCGAGGGCAACGGACGCCCGCATGGTTCTGCGAGGTGATAGACGCCGCCCGGCGGAAAGAGCCATTCGACCTGTGGGCATGGGTGATCATGCCGGAGCACGTCCACCTTGTCCTGCGGCCGCATCCCGGGTCGCACATCTCGCGCATCCTGCGCTTTCTGAAACGCCCGCTGACGGACCGAGTGATCGTGTGGGTTCGCGCTCACGCCCCGGGCCTCCTTCCACGAATGGCGGAGAGGCATGCCGACGGGACGATCTCCTACCACTTCTGGCAGCCGGGGGGCGGCTACGACCGGAATCTGAGATCGGAAGCGGACGTTCGCGAGAAGATCGACTACATACATCACAATCCAGTGCGGCGCCGCTTGGTGGAACACCCCAGGGACTGGCCGTGGTCCAGTTGGCGTGCGTGGCACGAGGGGGCTGACACGCCCTTGCGAATGGACCGCGAGACGATGCCGCCCTTGGCATAGGGGAAAGCACGGCTGCACACGGCGCAGCCGTGGCACCCGGCCGGACGGCCGGCGGGATGCCGACCTACCTCGACCGCCGCTTGCGGTCCTTCTTCTTGCGGGCGGAGCGCTGGCGCTTCTTGTGCATGGGGCCGAAGAGGTCGATCTTGGCCATCTCTTGCCGGGCCGCGGCCTTGCCGCCGCCCCCGCCGAAAGCCCCCGCCCCCTGCATCTGGCGGACGAGTTCCTTGACCTGGCCGAAGGACTTGACGATCCCCGCCACGTCCTGCGGCTCGACACCAGAGCCGCGCGCGATCCGCCGCCGACGCGAGGCGTCGATCACGTCCGGGCGGCTCCGCTCCTTCGGCGTCATCGAGTTGATGATCGCCTCGGTCTGGTCCAGTTCCCCCTCGTCCACCGGCAGATCCTTCAGGGCGGAGCCCATGCCGGGGACCATGGCGAGGATCTCCTTCAGGGGCCCCATGCGGCGCATCTGCTTGATCTGCTTCAGGAAGTCGTCGAGGCCGAACTCGGCCTTGCGGAGTTTTTCCTGCAACCGCGCGGCTTCGTCGGCGTCGACCGTCTGCTGGGCCTTCTCGACGAGGCTCACCACGTCGCCCATGCCCAGGATGCGGTGGGCCATGCGGTCGGGATGGAACTCCTCGATCCGGTCGAGTTTCTCGCCGACGCCGATGAACTTGATGGGCTTGCCGGTGACCGCCTTGACGCTGAGGGCCGCGCCGCCGCGGGCGTCGCCGTCGAGCTTCGTCAGGATGACGCCCGAGAGTTCCAGCGCCGCGTTGAACTCCTTGGCGCTCGTGACGGCGTCCTGGCCGGTCATCGCGTCGCACACCAGGTAGATCTGGTCGGGCTGGACGGCCCGGGCGATGTCCTTGGCCTCCTGCATCATGACCTGGTCGATGTGGAGGCGGCCGGCCGTGTCGACGATGACGACGTCGCTCCCCTCGGTCCTGGCCGACTGGACGCCGTTCCGCGCGATGCGCACGGGGTCGCCCAGGCCCTCGCTGTAGACGGGCACGCCCACTTGCGAGCCGACGACCATCAACTGCTCGATGGCGGCGGGACGGTGGCAGTCGCACGCCACCAGCGTCGGCTGGTGGCCTTTTTCGAGGATCAAGCGCGCGAGTTTCCCGCACGTCGTCGTCTTGCCCGAGCCCTGGAGGCCGGCCATCATGATGACGAGCGGCCCGGGCGACTTGAACGGAAGTTTGGCGTCCACGGGCCCCATCAGGCGGACCATCTCGTCGTAGATCACCTTGACGAAGACCTGGTCGGGGCGGAGGGTCTTCAGGACCTCCTGGCCGATGGCCTTCTGGCGGACCTCTTCGACGAAGTCGCGGGCGACCTGGAGGTTGACGTCGGCCTCCAGCAGGGCGGTGCGGACCTCACGCAGGGCGTCCTGGATGTTGGACTCGGTCAGGCGGCCGCGCCCCATCAGGCCGCGGAACACGCCGTTCAGTTTCTGCGTCAGGCTCTCGAACATCGCTCGGGTTCCCGCGCGGCCCGTGGAAGCAGGGGAGAGTGTACCAGATCAGACGGGCCATGCAAGGTGCGGCGGCCGGCGCTTGCATCCGGCCGCGCCCTCCCGTAGAACGGTGCGGCATGACCCGGACCCGGCAAGATGTGGAGGCGTACCTGGCCCAGGAGGGCCTGGGGGCTCGCGTGCTGCGGATGCCCGCGAACACGCACACGGCGGCCGACGCCGCCCGGGCGCTCGGGACTGACTTGGCGCACATTGCGAAGAGCCTGCTCGCGCACCTCGCGGACGGGCGGTTCGTCTTGTGCATCCTGCGGGGCGACACGCGGCTGGACCGGCGGAAACTCTGCCGCGCGGCCGGGGCGAAGCGCATGACCCTCGCCACGGCCGACGAGGTTCTCGCCGTGACCGGCTACCCGGTCGGGGCAGTTCCGCCGTTCCCTCTGGCGACCGGGGTGCCCGTGTACATCGACCGCAACGTACCGGCGATCGACGTGGTTTACTGTGGCGGGGGCGCGGTGGACGCGCTCATGGAGGTCTCGACGGAGGAACTCGTCCGCGCGAGCCGCGGCCGCGTCGTGGACCTCGGGCTGGAGCCGGAGTCCCTGGAGCGTTACTAGGAGGTCGCCTGGTGAGAATCGCGCCGCTCGCCGTTCTGGCGTTTCTGCTGGCTGTGCCGGGCAAGGCCGCCCGCGCGGCCGAAGGCGCCGCCGCGGAAACGGTGGTCCGCAAGACGGCCGAATCGTTCGACACGGCCGCGTGGCCGCCCGACCCGTGGGTCCGCGCGGCCGGGACGGCGCGCCTGTCGGACGAGGTCTCGCCCGACGCGGGGGGCGGCAAGTGCATGGAGATCGAGATGCGCTTCGCGGGCCAGGGCTTCGCGTGGTTCGGCACGACGCCGCGCGAGCCGCTCGTGATCCCCGGCGACCTCAAGGCGGTGACGATGCGGTTCCGCACGAGCGACAAGCAGTTCCCTGTGATCGTGACGTTCCGTGACGGCTGGGGCCGCTCAACAGTCGGCCCGAAGAAACTGGAGTGGGCGCCGCCGGCCGAGGCCGAGGGCAAGTGGGGCCAGGCCACGTTCCGCGTGCCCGACGACTGGGTCCGGCCCCTGTCGATCGCCAGCATCGGCACGCACAACTGGAACGTCCAGAACGAGCCGCGCACCGTCCGGTTCGGGATCGACGCGATCGAGGTCGAGACGGACCTGCGCGACGTCGATCCGGCGACGGGGGCCCTGCGGACCTGGAAGCCGGACCCCTCGCCCGCGGACCCGGCCAAGGCCCTGAAGGAGTCGCCGCGCGCGGCCCTGGTGGGGGTCGAGATCTCCTCGGGCCAGGTGAGCAACCTCTTCTCGCGCGAGCCGCCGTCGGTCGGCATTCGCGTGCGGAACTGGAAGCCGGGCACGCTCACCGGGACGGTCAGGGCGCGCGTGACGGACCTGGAGGGACGGGAGGCAGACCGCCAGGAGCGGCCCGTGTCGGTCGAGAGCGCGGCCGACCTGAGCCTGCCGCTGAAGGCCGAGCGCTACGGCCTGTACGGCCTCGCGGTCGCGCTGGCGCTTTCGGACGGCACGAAGCGCGAGGAGAAGATGACGTTCGCCCGCGTGCCGCCGTACGAGGACCTCTCGGAGGCCGAGAAGCGGGCGTCGCCCTACGGCGTGAACGTGCACGGGGGCGGCGACCGGCCGGCGGTCGTGCCCTTCCGCAAGGCGGGCATTATATGGTTCCGCGACTATGCGTTCAGTTACGAGTGGCTGCTCCGGGCCAAGGGCGAGGACAAGCGGTACGCCGGGTGGCCGTGGTACCCGGCGATCGTGCGGCGCTACGAGGAGGCGGGGGTCAAGGTGCTGCCGTGCCTGATGAAGAGCGTGCAGCCGCCCGAGGCCAAAGACGGCAAGGCCGCCGGCCGCGTCGGCCCCGACCGCGCGTGGACCCGCGAGATCGCCGACATCGTCCTGGCGTTCCCCGGCATCACGCACTGGGAACTCGACAACGAGTACGACCTGGCGCAGAATCACGGCGAGGCGGAGCGGGCCGTCGAGTGGCGGAACCTGGGGGCCTATCACCGAGCGCTCGGCGAGGTGGTCGACCTCCTTTGCGCGGGCGAGGCGGTCGCCGTCGAGCAGGGGCACGCGGGCATCTGGCCGGAGCGCGCCGCCGCGTGCATCCGGCGCGGCGAATATGACAAGATCGGCGTCCTCAACGGCCACCACTATTGCGGGTCGGAGCCGCCGGAGACGAACATCGGCAACTGGAACACCGGCTTCGAGGGCGACTGGCGGGCCCAGCCGCCCGAACTCTTCTTCGACCGCCTGCGGGACCTGAAGCGGGCCGCCGTCGCCGACGGCCGGCCGCGCGAGGCCTGGCTCACGGAGTTCGGTTGGGACACCCTCGCGGGGCCGCTCGTGACGCCGCGGGAGCAGGCGGCGTACCTGGCGCGCGCGTGGATGCTGGCGATGGCGGCCGGCATCGACAAGGCGTTCTGGTTCTACGACTACGACGGGCCGGCGCCGAAGCAGTTCTTCGACGGGTGCGGCCTGCTGGCGGCGGACGGGAGCCCGAAACTCGCGCTCTGCGCCATGGCCGGCCTGGCCGCGGCCCTTCCCGCGCCGAAGTACGTGGGCAGCCTGAGCGCGGGGCCGGGCACCTGGGGCGCCGTCTTCGAGAGCCGCGGCGAACGGGTCGCCTCCCTCTGGACGGTCGCGGACGAGAAAGGCCCGGAAGTCCGGTTCAAGGCGAAGGAACTCCGCGACTGCTTCGGGAACCGCCTGGCGGGAGACACCGTGCGGCTCTCGCTCTTGCCCGTCTACGCCATCGGCCTGGCGGCGGACGACCCGTGGTGCCGCCAGACGGCCTACGCGCTGGCAACGCCGCACTTGGCGGCCGTCACGGCGGGGGACGCCGTGGAGACGGTCCTGGAGGTCGCGAACCGCCGCGATGGGCCGATCGCGTGCACGGTCCGGCTGTCCCTGCCGGAGGGGTGGAAGGCCGAGCGGGGCGAGGCGTCGGCGAACGTGCCCAAGGGCGAGCGGAAGTCGCTCCCGCTTGCGTTCACCGTGCCGGGCGGCGAGGGGTCGGGCTTCCGCGACGCGAAACTGGTCGCCTCGGAGGGCGGGCCCGTCAAGGAGATCCCGCTGCGGATCCTCGTGCGGCCGGCGCTGGCGATGGAGGTCGGTCCGCTGGGGCGCGAGCCGGGCCCGGCCGCCGTCACGGTCCGCCTGACGAACCGGTCGCTGAAGCCGCTGGACGGCGTCCTGCGGCTGCGCGTGCCGGCGTCGTGGAAGGCGGCAGCGCCGGAGGTCCAGGTGGCGGGCCTCAAGGCCGGCGAGACGCGCGAGGTGAAGTGCAACCTGGAGTGGAGCGCCGCGTGGAAGCCGGACGAGACGGCCGTCGCGGAGTTCGATGCGGGCGGCGGGCGGAAGGTCTCGCGCCCGATCGTGCCAGGCAGGTTCGTGCTGCACCGGGCGCGGAAGATCGCGATCGACGGCGTGCTCGACGACTGGCCGGCCGAGGCCCGGATGCCCGAGTGGATGCTCCGCTCGACCTTCGGCGAGGCGGACGCGAAGATCTACCTGGCCTGGTCGCCGGAGGGCCTGTACGGCGCGGTCGAGGTGGCGGGGGCCGCGCTCGGCCGGACCGACCCGCGATCCTTCTGGGACGGCAATTGCCTGGAGGTGTTCCTCGACGCGCGCGACGACCCGCGCGGCCGCGCGTACGAGCCGGGCGTCCACCAGTTCTGGTTCGTGCCGCTCCCGGCGGAGAAGCGGGTCTACGCGGGCCAATGGAAGCGCGGCTCGGAGATCGCCCAGACGCGCTACGACATCCCGGGCGTGCGGGGCGCGGCCGTGGCGCGGGGCGACGGCTACGTCATGGAGTTCCTCCTGCCGGCCGCCGAGATGCAGAAGTTCAAGCCTGCGGCCGGCGGGCGCATCGGCCTCAGCCTCAACCTGACGGTCCGGGGCAAGGAGGTCGCGCGGGAGGTCTTCTGGCCCGCCTCCAAGAGCGCGAACGTCCAGGAACGCCCCGACGCGTGGGCGACGATGGAGTTGACCGAGTAGGCGGGCCCCACGCGGCCGCGAGGGGCAACCTCAGGCCAGAAAGCCCCCGCGGCGGAGGACGGCCAGGACGAACTCATCGACGGGCACCGCCGTGGCGGCCTCGGCGTAGCCGATCCCGCGCTCCAGGCACCAGGCCTTCGCGTCGGCGGCAAAGCGGGCGGCCTCGGCGGCCAGCCGCTCGCGCACCTCGGCCGTCAGGTGCACCCCCAGCACGCGGCCCGTCTCGGCGTCCTCCAGGGCGAGGTCGCCGAGCCCCTCCGGCCCTGCGTCCCACGGGTCGGTCACGTGGAGGCACCAGGCGTCGAAACCCCGCGTCTGGAGGGTGATGAGGGGGCGCTGGTAGCCGGCCTCGTCCATCAGGTCGGAGATGAGGACGGCCAGACCCGCCCGCGGCGCGTGAGGCAGGAAGGTCTGGACGGCCCGCTCGAGGTCCGTCGGGCCGCCGGCCCGCAGGCCGCGCAGGAAGTCGAGGACGCCCACGAGGTGCGACTTGCCGCGCCCGGCCTCCAGGTGGGCCCCGACCTCGGCGCCGAAGGAGACGATCCGCACGCGCTCGAGGCTCGCGAGGCCGACGTAGGCGAGGGCGGCCGCCAGGCGCCGGGCGTGGTCGAACTTCGGAGGGCGGCCGGTCGCCATCGAGGCGCTGGTGTCGAGGAGGAAGTAGATCGAGAGGTCCTCCTCCTGCTGGCACAGCCTCAGCAGCAGCCGCTCGAGCCGCCCGTAGGCCGCCCAGTCCACATAGCGGTAGTCGTCACCGGCGGCGTAGGCGCGGTGCTCGGCGAACTCCAGGCCCGGCCCGGTCCGGCGGCCGGTGCGGCTGCCGGCGGCCGTGCCCGTGAAGACGCGGCGGGCGGCAACGCGCAGGTACTCCAGGCGCTGGAGGAAGGCGGAGTCGAACAGGTCGTTCGCGGCCATCGGGGCGGCCTAGGGCGAAGGCGGCTCGGACACGTGCGCGAGGACGTCCGCGATCAGCGCGTCGGGATCGATGCCGGCGGCCTCGCCCTCGAAGTTCAGGATGATCCGGTGGCGCATCGCCGCCCGAGCGAGCGCCCGGAGATCTTCCAGGGCGACGTTGTAGCGCCCGCGGCACAGGGCCCAGACCTTGCCGCCGAGGACCATCGTCTGGGCCGCCCGCGGGCTGGCGCCGTAGCGGACGTACTTCCGGACGGCGGGCGGCGCGCGCCCGTCGTCGGGATGCGTCGCCAGGACCAGCGCGCCGGCGTAGTCGCGGACGTGCGAGGCGACGGGAACCTCGCGCACGAGGCCGCGCATGCCGAGGATCTCGGCGGCGTCGGCGACCCGCTCGGCCCGTAGCGGCTCGGACCCGGTCGTGCGGCGGACGATCTCGGAGATCTCCTGCTGCCGCGGCATGGTCATGAGGAGTTTCAGGGCGAACCGGTCTAGTTGGGCCTCGGGCAGGGGGTACGTCCCCTCCATCTCGATCGGGTTCTGGGTCGCCAGGACGAAGAACGGGTCCGGCAGGCGGTGGGTGGTGTTGGCCACGGTAACGGACTGCTCCTGCATCGCCTCCAGCAGGGCCGACTGCGTCTTGGGCGTGGCGCGGTTGATCTCATCGGCCAGGATGAGGTTTCCGAAGACGGGGCCCGGCCGGAACTCCCACTCGCGGCGCCCGTCGGGCGTCTCGACAATGACGTTGGTGCCCACGATGTCGGCGGGCATGAGGTCAGGCGTGAACTGGATGCGGCCGAACTTGAGGCCCAGCACGTCGGCCAGCGTCCGCACCAGGAGGGTCTTGCCGATGCCCGGGACGCCTTCGAGCAGGGCGTGGCTGCCCGTGAGGACGCACAGGAGGACGCCCTCGAGGACGTCGTCGTGGCCGACGATGACGCGGCCGACCTGGTCCCGGATGCGGGCGTAGACCTGCGCGAATCGCTCCAGCCGCGCCTGAACGTCGCTCTCCGCGCTCACGGTGACCTCCTGGCAGGTCCGGTCAGGCAGCGATCATACCGGTCGGCCAGCCGGGGGTCAACCACGCGGGGGCGCCGCGATTCGCTACCGGCGCCGCCGTCGCCGCAGGCCGAGAAGGCCGAGGCCGCCGAGGGTCAGGAGCCCGAGCGTGGCAGGTTCCGGGATGAAGGCCTGCGTCAGGAGGAGGGGGTCGCCGATCGTCGTCATGCCGTAATACCAGGCCCGCTCGATGTCGGTGTGGCCGCCCGGATCGACGGCGTCGCCCCACCAGTTGAGCATGGCCTCGCCGAAGGTGCTTCCCATGCCGAGCGGCTCGAAGTAATCGGGCATCGTGTTAGACATCATGCCGCCGGTCTTGGTGGTGCCAACCGCCACGAGGCCGTCGCCCGCCCCGAAGACGTACTCGCCCGCGAGGTAGCCGTACTCGGTGTACTTGGCGGCGGAGCAGGCGAAGAGGTTGTAGAAGAGGACCTCCGGGTCGAGGGCCAGCAGGTCGCTGTTGAGCACCGAGCCGGCCGACGAGGTGCCCGTGAAAAACGCGTGGGATGTGGCCGACGAGTGGGCCGACAGGAGGATGTGCTCGTACGACTGGTTCGCGAGGCGCGACTTGTAGTCGGCGGCGGTGGTCTCGTCCCCCGGCGTGGCCGGATCGTTCCAGACGTCGGTGACGGCGTCCTCGACCGCCAGGGCCAGGGCACTGGCGCGCGAGACGTGGTCCCAGTCGTCGTCGGTGTAGGCGAGGCCGGTGCGCGGCACCGTGAGGGCGCCCGTCCGGTAGGCGTGGTCTTTGGCGAGGTAGTCATTGAGGAGACCGGCCTCGGTGCGGCCGGAATGGAGGTAGATCAGGTTCCAGGTGGTCAGGCGGCCCAACCAGATCTCGGGCCCGACATCGCCGGTGCCGTCGGTGTGGGTGTCGGGCAGGTAGCCGTGGGCGCCGCTGCTGGTCCAGGAGCCGTCGAGGTCGGTGTAGTAGAGGTCGCAGGGATGGAATTCGCCGGAGATGCCGCCGCCGGCGTCGGTGTAGACGGTCGCGACGGGCAGGTGGCCGATCAGGACCGCCCCCGCCAGGCCGTCCGTGCTGTAGCGGCCGGCCAAGTGGGCCCGCAGGTTCTCGGGCGTCGAGTCGGCCGTGAAACTCGTGGTCAGGAGTGGCGTGTAGCCCTGGAGGGTGATGTCGGCCAGGTATTGGCTGAGGCCCGTGGCGATCTGGCCGCCCGCGTACAGGTCGTGCTCGACGACGACCTCCACGTTCTTCGACTGGGCGGCGGCCGGCGACGCGGCCAAGAGCGGGATCGAGGCGAAAAGCAAGAGGGTGCCGAGGTGGCGGACGGACAGCATGAGCGTACCTCCGCTCCCCCGGTCATCGGTTCAGGATGTCGGGACGGGCCGCGCGCACCCCGGACTCCCGCGCGCCGGCGCACGCCCGGCCCGTGCGTGCGCCACGCCCGCCTGGTAAAGTATACGACAGGATCCGGGCCCGTGCGGCGGCTTTCCCCTCGGGACGGCAGGCGGGTGGCCCGGCGGTGTTCGTGGGCGGCGGGCGCGGCTATCCCACGACGTTGTACGCCCGGACCTCGAAATCGACGCACAGGTCGTACTCGGCCAGGCGGCGGACGGCCTCCAGGTCGATCCCCGGCACCGCAACCGCAGTCGCCCGGACCCGCGGGATGCGGCCCTTGCAGCCGCAGATGAAGTCGCAGACGACCCGGAAGGCGTGGTCGATCGTCGGGCGGCACAGGCGGTCGTACGTGGCGGCGTCGGGGGCGTTCAGGCTGACGCTGACGGCGTCGACGAGGCCCTCAAGTTCCGGCACGATGTCGCGGCCGTTCAGGGCCGAGCCCTGGCCGTTCGTGTCGAGCCGGATGGGCAGGTTCCACCGCTTCTTAACCTCGCGGGCGACGGCCTTGACCACGTCCAGCCGCAGGGTCGGCTCGCCGAAGCCGCAGAAGACGATCTCCCCGTAGCGTTCGGCCCCCGCGCGCTGGAGGGCGACGACCAGGTCCTCGGCCGACGGCTCCTCGCCGAGCGCCAGGTCGTGGCCCTTGACCTCCAGCCGCCCGGTCGACCGCGGGCAGAACGTGCACGCGTTCGAGCAGTCGTTGGTCACGTTCACGTAGAGGCTGCGGCGGATCGGGTAGACCAGGCACGGGCCGCCCGCCTCCAGGGGCAGGGCGAACAGGTGCGAGGCGTTCCGCGTGGTGATGCGGCGAACGTCGTCCTCCTCGAGGCCGTACAGGCCGGCCAAGTGGCGGATGACGTGGACGAGGTACGCGGGTTCGTTCGTCTTGCTGCGCATCGGCACGGGGGCGCAGTAGGGCGCGTCCGTCTCGACGAGGAGCCGCTCGAGCGGGACGACCTTGGCGGCATCGCGGACGGCACCGGCGTTGGGGAACGTGAGGATGCCGGAGAAGGAGACATAGAAGCCGCGCGCCAGCGCCTCGCGCGCCAGGTCCGGCCCGCCCGTGAAGCAGTGGAAGACGCCGCGCGGCAGGCGGCCGCCGCCCGCCGCGTCGAGCAGGGCGAGGGTGTCCGTCTCGGCGTCGCGCGTGTGGACCACGAGGGGCAGGTCCCGCGCCAGGGCCAGCCGGATCCCCTCGGTGAAGACCTCCCCCTGGGCCGCGCGCGGCGAGTGCTCGTGGTGGTAGTCGAGGCCGAACTCGCCCAGGGCGACGACCCGCGGGCGCCGCGACAGTTCCTCCAGGACGGGCCAGTCGACGGCCTTGACGGCCGCCGCCTCGTGCGGGTGGAATCCGACGGCGGCCCAGAGGAGGGATTCGCGCTGGGCCATCTCGACGACCCGCCCGTTGTCGGCCGGACCGGTCCCGACATTGACGATGGCCGCGAGGCCGGCCGCGCGGGCGCGCTCGAGGACGCCGACCATGTCGTCGCCCAGGCGGTCGAAGTGGACGTGCGCGTGGCTGTCAACGGCCGGTTCGGTCATCGTGTTTCGCGCTGCCTTACAGATGGTTCAACCGCAAAGATCGCGGAGAACCTACCTGCCTGCCGGCAGGCAGGTTCTCCGCGTCCTCCGCGGTAGGAACACTCTCTATCGGCCGGTCGAATCGAACGCGGCCGGGAAATGCGTAACCTCGGGCCTGCGGCGGTCGTCGCCGGCGAAGAGGACGGCCACCACGTCGAAACGCACCGGCCGATCCAGCAGCCCGTGGTCCGCCAGGAACTTCCGGGCCGCACGGATGACGCGCCGCCGCTTCCGCAGCGTCACCGTCTCCTCGGGCCGGATGGGAAGGTCCCGGCCCGGGGCGACCGCGCGGCTACGGACCTCGACGAAGCAGAGCGTTCCCGTGCGCTTCTCCAGGGTCACCAGGTCCACCTCGCCCTGGCGGTACGTCACGTTGCGGGCCAGGGGCCGGTGCCCCGCCTTGCGGAGGAACCGCTCGGCCGCACGCTCGCCTTGGCGGCCCGTCTCGGCACGGGCCGGCCGGCGATTGTCGGTCTTCCGGGTGAACGGCCAGATCATGGGCTCCCCTGGACGGCGGCGATGAGGTGATTCTAACCCGCCGGGCGGCCGCGTGCAATGCCGCACTGGACGGTGCGAGGACCTCAACCACCACCTTCCAGGACCGCCATGAAGGCCTTCTGCGGGATCTCGACGTTGCCGACCATCTTCATCCGCTTCTTGCCCTTCTTCTGCTTGTTGA
>CAYGZE010000084.1:0-15358 GCA_964354185.1 uncultured Anaerolineales bacterium
TACGGCCCCTTGCTGCCGAAGATCTGCGCCTGCACCACGCGCCGGGTAATATCCAACCTAAGATGTAGCGCGGGCGTACGCCCGCGCATCGGGGGGCATGCGGCGTCCAACGCAGGCGTACGCCCGCGCTACATCTGAGTTCAAGTTTTGCCCCAATTACCCAGTTACCGTAACCTCCCGGCCTGGGCGAATACGCTTTCGCCGGTCCGAAATGGAAACCGGCGGCGAAAAATTGCTGTAAGTATTATGGACGCATGCCCACCCATCGAGCGCCAAAAGCCGCCAAAAGCGATCAAAAACCGACCCAAAGCGCCGCAATCCGTACGTAAAACGTCAAAAAACGATCGAAAAACGACGCGTTTTGTCTTGCCCATCTTAACATCCGCGAGGCCCGACCCCCCTGGCGCTAGCGCCAGGGCCGATTTGGCCGGCCGGCGGGCCCCAAAATCGGCAAATTCGGCGCGCGCCAACCCGGTTTTCGGCGTGTAACAAGGTGACTTACAGCAATTCCGGGGGCCCGGCGGGCAGGTTTCGCGGGCGGATGTAACCCGCCGCTTCCGCGGCGGGCTCGAACGGCACCAGGGCGCCCGGGCGGCGCCCGATCCCGCGGCGCTCGGGCTTGCGGGTGGCCGCGCCCCTCGCTAGATTGGCGGCATGGTCGATCCGCCGCTGCCGGGGAACCCGGACCTGACGCTGACCGAGCGCGAACTGTTTGAGCGCCTCGGCTGGTTCACCCACGTCCGGTGGGCGGCGGGGATGCTGGCGCTGGCGTTCCTGGCGATCGGGTGGCACGTGTTCGGCGTGCGGTTCCCGTGGGGGCCGGCGGCCGGGGTGGTGGCCGCCCTGTTCCTGTACAACCTTTTCTTCTCCCTTGCTGCGCGAGACCTGTATCGGCGCCACCGCATCCGGAAGCGCTCGATCCTGGTCCTGGCCCACGGCCAGATCGTGTGCGACCTGGTGGCGGTGGGGGTCCTCGTGCACTTCATCGGCGGGGTCGAGAACCACTTCATCCTGCTGTTCATCTTCCCGGTGGTGGTGGCGAGCGAGTTCTTCTCGCGCGGGGTGGCCTACGGGTACGCGGCGCTGGCGGCCGTCCTGGTGAACCTGATCGGTTGGGGCGAGTACGTGTTCTACGAGCAGGCGCACTACAGCCTCCAGGTGTGCGAGGGGGGCGACCTGGCCCGTTGCGTGCCGCTGGTGGCGTCCGGGGCGGCCCAGCACCCGGTCTTCGTCCTCCAGGTGTGCTTCGTCATGACCTTTGCCGTCTTCGTGACGGTCTTCATCGCGTCGAGCATCGCGGGGCGCCTCCGCAGCCGCGAGGAGGAACTCTCGGTCGCCTACCGCGACCTCCAGTCGCTGGAGGAGGTCAAGAGCCAGTTCATGCGCAAGACGAGCCACGAACTGCGGGCGCCGATCGGGGCGGTCCAGAGCCTCCTGAAGGCGGCGGCGGGGCAGATGGACGCCGGCGCCGCCGGCAGGGACCTGGTGGACCGCGCGATCGGGCGGACCGAGGCCATGCTCGACCTGATCGACGACCTCCTGCGCTACAGCCGCCTCCAGGCCGCCGCGGCCCCGGAATCGTTCGCCCGCGTCGACCTGGCCGACGTCGTGCGGGCCGCGGGCGACCTCTTCCGGGCCCAAGCCGACGGGAAGGGCGTCGGCCTGTCGGTCGAGGCGCGGCCGGCCGTCGTCCTCGGGGCGCGCGACGACCTGGCGGACCTCGTCAACAACCTCGTCTCCAATGCGGTCCGCTACACGCCCGGTGGGGGCCGGGTGACCGTCGAGGCGGGCTGCCGCGACGGGCGCGCGCGGCTGGTGGTGGCGGACACGGGCATCGGCATCCCCCAGGACGAGCGGCCCCGCATCTTCGACGAGTTCTTCCGGGGCCAGCAGGCCAAGGAGACCGTCCCGCACGGGACGGGGCTGGGCATGACGATCGTCCGCCGCGTGGTCGAGATGCACGACGGCCGCATCGACCTCGAGAGCCGGCCGGGGCAGGGCACGACCTTCACCGTGACGCTTCCCCCCTGTCTCGGCCCGGGCGGGGATGCCTCCTGAACACCTACAAGCAGCCCGTGGCACGTGAAAGGCGAACGGCCGCGGCGGTCACTCGGCCAGGGCCTTGGCCTCGACCTCCGCCAGCGACTCGGCGAAGATGCCGGCGTCCCCGAGGTCGGGCCTGTGGGTCAGGGCGTCCTTGAGGGCCCGCCAGGCCGCCTCGCCGCCGATCTGCCCGAGCGCCTGGGCCGCGGCCCGGCAGACGTTGGTGTCGGCGTCGCCTAGGGCGGCCGCCAGGGCCGGGACGGCCTGCGGGTCGCCCTGTTCGCCCAGGGCCTCGGCGGCCGCCTTGCGGCAGGCGGGGTCCGGGACGGCGCGGAGGGCGTCCAGGAGGGCGTCGGTCGCCTCGCGACCGCCGATCCGGCCCAGGCCGTAAGCCGCCGCCCTGGCGGCGTCCGGGCCTGACCCGGACCGAAGCAGCCGCCCCAGCGGCTCGACGGCCCGCTTGTCGCGGTGGGCGGCGAGGCCCCACGTGGCCGCCTCGCGCACGCGGTCGTCCTTATCCGCCAAGGCCGCGACGAGCAGGTCGACCGCCCGCGGCGTGGCGCGGCACCACTCCAGCCCCTGCACAGCGCCCAGGCGGATGGACGCGTCGCGGTGGGCCAGGGCCCGCTCGACGAACGGCAGGGCCTCCGGGCAGTCGAGGGCGGCCAAGGGCGCGACCGCCCGCTCGGCCGTCTCGGGGTCCTCGGCCAGGAGGCGGCCCAGGGGTTCCGCGGCAATGGGCCCCATGCGCGCGAGCACGTCCTGGGCGCCCCGCCAGACCCACGGGTTCCTCAGGAGGTCCAGCATCCGCCCCAGGGCGGGCCGGCCGTAGCGGGCGAGCGACTCCTGGAAGTGCGACGGCACGCCGTCGGTCTCGCAGGCGTCCAGGTCCTCGGCCCAGCGGCGGACGAGCGGTTCGACGCCGCGCGGGTCGCCGATCGACGCCAGGCCCTCGGCGGCCGCGACGGAGTGTTCCACGTCCATGCTCCCGACGGCTTCGATGAGGTGCTCGACGGCCCGCCCGTCGCCCAGGTCGCCGAGGGCGCGGACCGTCCAGGTCTGCACCGTCGGGTGGGAGTCGGCGAGGCCGGCGGCCAAGTCGTCGAACGCGCGGCCGTCGCCGACGAGCCCCAGGCCGCGGGTCGCGCCCGCGCGCAGGACCGGGTCCGGGTCCGCCAGGAGGGCCGTGAGCGGCCCCACGGCCGGGCAGCCCATCTCGCGGACGCCCGCACCTTTCCAGTCCAGCCGGCGGTCGAGCGGAAGGCGGGCGAAGAGGCGGGCCAGGGCGCGCCCGTCCCCGGGGACGGCCAGGGCGGCGCGGACCTCGGCGACGAGGCGCTCGCGGACCCGCGCGGCAAAGTCCGCGCCCAGGGCACCCGCATCCGCGTCCTCCGGGCCCGACTCCCACTCCAGCCTGTCATAGTGGTCGGGCGGCAGGCCGCTGTCCAGCGGGACGCCCGTGTGCGCGGCGAGGACGGCCGCGGCGGCGGCCGCCAGGTCCGCATCGTCGCCGCGGAGCATCCGCACCAGCGGCTCGATCATCTCGGGGGACCGGAACCGGCACAGCGTCTCGGCGGCCGCGCGACGGCCCGAGAAGCCCGGTTCGGCGCGGACCAGGTAGGCCAGGAGGGGCCCAACGGCGCGCCCGTCGCCGATGCCGCCGAGGGCCTCGGCCGCATGACGGGCCAGTTCCTCGTCGGCGAGGGCCTCGATGAGGGGACCGACGGCCCGCGGGTCGCTGATGTCCCCCAAGGCG
Organism: uncultured Anaerolineales bacterium; assembly: GCA_964354185.1. Classification (GTDB taxonomy): domain Bacteria; phylum Planctomycetota; class Phycisphaerae; order FEN-1346; family FEN-1346; genus CAYGZE01. The sequence continues at coordinate 3,800 of CAYGZE010000084.1, forward strand.
TCGGCCGCGAACGCCTGGATCCGCAGGGCGTCGTCTTGCAGGGCCGCCGCCAAGGGCATCCCGACCCTGGAGGGGAGTCGCCTGGCGAGGGCCACCCAGGTCCGGGTCCCGCGGTCGCGGAGGTGGGTAATCAGGGGCTCGACGGCCCGGCCCTTCATCCGGCGAAGGATGTCGCGAGTGCTCCCTCGGATCGAAGAGCGGAAGCCGAAGTCGGCCTCGGGAACCGTCTCGGCCCGAAGGAGGATGGCGACCCGCGACCGGCCCGACGCGCGGGCCAGCATGTGCGACAGGGAGGCCGGGGAGTTGCCCCCGCTGAGTGCACGGCCGTATAGCGTCGCATCGGTCGTCGGGGGAGACACCATGCCGGAGTCCGGGCCCGAGGTGTTGAGGGGGAGTGTCCACGTGACGCCGCGCGCCTCCAGGGAGATCATGCCGGCGACCGCGACCTTGGAGTACTTGAGCCAGTCTCCCTCGATGGCGCCGGAGCCCGTGCCGCGCACAGTGAGGGTCAGGACGGCGTCGGCCTTGGCATTGGGGTCCTCGACGAGCCGCAGGCCCGCGGCCCCAATCAGCGCCTGGGCGACCTCGCATGCCAGAGACGGTTTCGTGGACACCGGCGCGGAAGAGGACGTCGGGCGAAGCGGAGCGTACTGCTCGTCCAGGACCAGGCGGACGGACCGGATGCGGCCGAGGGCGGTGAGTTGCTCCTCCGGCGGGTCGAGGAACCCGCGGGGCTCCGGGACGATCGGCTCGGACGCCGGCCAGAGCGCTGCTACGCCGGCCGCCGCCAGGACGACCACCGCGGCAGCCAGCAGCCACTTGACCCGGCCCCGCTTGGTCATGGCGGCGCCCCCCCCGCCCGTCGCGTCCCTCCTGATTCTGACCGCGCGGCAGCCCCATGGCAAGGGGCTATGCGGCGCGGGGGGAAGGCACTGGCGGGCCAGGGGCATGGCGGACGGAGTCGGATTTGAGATCCGAGATCCCGAATCTCAGATGGAACGGCGACGGCCGGCGAGGGCGTGCCGTGGCCCTACAAAGATGGCAGAAGGGCAACGGCCACGGCGAGACCCCTCGACTCGCTGCGCTCGCTCGGGGTGACAGGCGCCAACGGCAACGGCCAGCGGCTCCTCGTCATTCTGCGAACGTCTGGGCCGCCGTGATCGCCATCGCGTCCACGATGTCCTGGACGTGGCAGCCGCGCGACAGGTCGTTGATCGGCCGGGCAAGGCCCTGGAGGATCGGCCCCACCGCCTGGGCGCGGCCGAGGCGTTCGGCCAGTTTGTAGCCGATGTTGCCCGCCTCGAGGTCCGGGAAGATGAGGACGTTGGCCCGCCCGGCCACGGGGCTTCCCGGGGCCTTGTGGACCGCGACGCTCGGGACGATGGCGGCGTCCACCTGGAGTTCGCCGTCCACCAGGAGGTCGGGCTCGAGTTCGCCGACGCGGCGCGCGACGGCGGCCAGGCGCGCGGCCCGCGGGTGCTGGGTGGACCCCTTCGTGCTGAACGAGAGGAGCGCCACGACCGGCACCGTGCCCGTGAACTGCTGCCACGACGCGGCCGCGCTCCGCGCGATGTCCACCAGTTGGTCGTCCGTGGGCTCCGGCACGACGCCGCAGTCGGCGAAGAGCAGGGCCCCGTCGAGGCCGAAACCGGGGAAGGGCAGGAGGATCAGGAAGCAGGAAGAGAGGGTCCTGAGGCCCTTGCGCGTCCCGACGCAGCGGAGGGCGGCCCGGATGACGTGGGGCGTCGGTGACGCGCTGCCGCACGTCATCCCGTCCACCAGGCCTTCGCGGACGCACATCGCGCCGTAGAAGACGGGGTCCGCGACGTCCCGGCGGGCCTCCTCGGGCGTGGCGCCCTTGGTCTTGCGGAGTCCGTAGTAGGTGGCGGCGAAGGCGTCGAGGCGCGCGGGGTCGGCGCTGTCGAGGATCTCGATGCGCGCCAGGTCCCCCCCCGCCCGGCGCAGGTCGTCGGCCAAGGCGGCGGGGCGGCCGAGGACGACGACTTGGCAGAAGTCCTCCTTCTGGGCCTGGGCGGCCGCCTGGATGACGCGCGTGTCGTGGGTCTCCGAGAGGAGGATGCGCCGGCGGGCCGACCGGACGCGGGCCTTGATGGACTCCAGGAAGTTCACTGGGGGGCTCCTCCGGGGGGGACCTCAGGTCGGGCGGTCCTCGCCGACGGGCTTCTCCTCGCGGACCCGGATGCCGTACTTGTGCAGGCGGTAGCGGAACTGGTCGCGGCTCATGCGGAGCATGGCGGCCGCCTGGGACTGGTTGCCGTTCGCCCGTTCGAGGGCCTGCTTGACGAGGAGGCGTTCCAACTCGCGGATGTCGACGCCGTCGGGCCCCAACTGGATGGTGGGAGGGGCGGGGGGCCGCGCGGCGTCGGCGTCGGCGGCGGCGGGCTGGCGGATCTCGGCGGGCAGGTCGGCCATCGTCAACTGGCCGGTCCGCGCCAGGAGCACCGCCCGCTCGAGCAGGTTGCGGAGTTCGCGGACGTTCCCGGGCCAGCGATGGGCCTGCATGACCGCCAGGGCGGCCGGCTCGATCCCCTTGATGTCCTTGCGGAACTCGCGGTTGAAGGCCCGGATGAAGTGGTTGGCCAGCAACTCGACGTCCTCGGACCGCTGGCGCAGGGGCGGCAGCGTCACGGGGAAGATGTTCAACCGGTAGAAGAGGTCCTCGCGGAACTTGCCCTGCTCTACCAGGGCGCGGATGTCGCGGTTCGTGGCGGCGATGATGCACACGTCCACGCGGAGGTCCTTCGTGCCGCCCACGCGGCGGAACGTCTTCTCCTCCAGAAACCGCAGGAGTTTCGACTGGAGCGGGACGGGCATGTCGCCGATCTCGTCCAGGAAGATCGTGCCGCCGTCGGCCAGTTCGAACAGGCCCTGTTTCTGCTGGCGGGCGTCGGTGAAGGCGCCCCGCTCGTGGCCGAACAGTTCGCTCTCCAGCAGCGGCTCGGGCAGGGCCGTGCACGTGATGTTCATGAAGGGGCGCTCGGCGCGGGCGCCGTTGTAGTGGATGACCTTGGCGGCCAGGTCTTTGCCCGTGCCGCTCTCGCCCTGGAGGAGGATCGTCCGCGCCTGGGACGCCACCAGGTGCCGCAGCAACTGGACGATCTCCATCATCGACGGGCTGCGCGCGAGCAAGCGATCGAAACCGAACTCGTTCAGTTGCGTCGAGCGGATCCGGTCGACCTCCGACCGCAGGAGGCGCGTCTCCAGCGCCTTGTCGACGACCACCATCATCTCGTCCAGCGTGAACGGCTTCGAGATGTAGTTGTGCGCCCCCAGGCGCATCGCCTGGATGGCCGTCTCGACGTTCGTGAACGCGGTCATCATGATGACCGGGACGTCGGGCCACCCCTTGCGGATCCGCTCGAGCACTTCCAGCCCCTCGGCGTCCGGCAGGCGGTAGTCCAGAAGCACGAGGTCGGTCGTCCCGTCCTCGAGTTGCTTGAAGCCTTCCGTGGCCGTGGCGCTCGCGGCGACGGCGTACCCCTGCTGTTCGAGCCGCCTCGCCAGCGCGGACCGCACGACGTCTTCGTCCTCAATGACCAGCACCGAGGGATGCAACCGACCCGCACCTCCACAGGGCCTGGGAAGGGAGACCGCGCCCTGTATCGTCCGCCGCGACGAGGCGCAACCGGCGGCGCCAGGCCCCCGCCTCCCGTCCGGCCCGCCCTGGAAACCGGCCCCGCGCCCCCATGGCCTGCGACTCGATTCTACCCGCGCCGGCCCGCCGAAGGCAAGGGCGGAAAAGGGTTGACCGGCGGCCTGCGGCAGTCTATATCCCTTGAAGGCCGGCGGAGGGGGTGGGCGCGGGCGCGCCGTGCGGTCTCGGAGCCGGCAGCCGTGTCCGCGGGCCTCGTGGGGGTGACCCGATGTACGCAGTCATCATGGCGGGCGGCGAGGGGACGCGTTTCTGGCCCGTGAGTCGCCAGGCCTGCCCGAAGCCCTTCCTGAAGATCCTCGGCGGCGATCCGCTGGTCGTCCAGACCCTCGCGCGCCTGGAAGGGCTGGTCCCCCTGGACCGGACGCTCGTCCTGACGAACCGCAAGCACCAGCAGGTGGCCCGGCACCTGCTGGCCGGCCTGCCCGAGAAGAACCTGATCCTGGAGCCCCGCATCCGCGACACCGCGCCATGCATCGGGCTGGCGGCCAAGATCATCCAGAAGCGCGCCGGAGACCAGACGATGGTCTGCCTCCCGTCGGACCACGTCATCCATCCGCCCGAGGCGCTGCGGGCCTGCCTGGCGCACGTCGAGGCCGTCGTCGAGAAGGACCCGGCGTCCCTGTGCACGATCGGCATCCGGCCGACTTACCCGGCGACGGGCTACGGCTACATCCTTCGCGGCGAGGTGATCCACGAGGTCGACGGCGAGACCGTCTACGAGGTGGTGAGTTTCCACGAGAAGCCGCAACTCGCCCTCGCCGAGGCCTACGTCGATTCCGGGGACTACTCCTGGAACAGCGGCATCTTCTTCTGGCGGACCGGCGCCATTCTGGAGGCCATCCGGCGGCAACTCCCCGAACTCCACGAGGGCCTCGAGCGCCTCGGTCCGGACCTCGACACCGACCGCATGGAGGCCGCCCTGGCCCGCGTCTTCCCGCGCCTGCCGCGCATCAGCGTCGACTACGGCATCCTGGAACACGCCGATCGCGTCTGCGTCATCGAGGGGCACTTCGCGTGGGACGACATCGGGTCGTGGCGGACCCTGCGCGACCACCTGCCGGCCGATTCCAGCGGCAACGTCACGGAGGGCAACGTCGTGGCCATGGAGGCCGGCGGGAACGTCCTCTATGCCGCCGGCAACCACCTGATTGCCGCCCTCGGCGTGCGCGACCTCATCATCGTCGCCACGCCCGACGCCACCCTGGTGACCACGCGCGACCAGTCCGAACGGGTCCGCGACCTGGTGGCCAGGCTCAAGGAAGAACGGTTCGACCGGCATCTTTAGCGGCCGCGGCGGTTCGACGCCGCCGCTTGCGGACGGGCCGGCCCTCCGTCCCGGCGGCCGCGTCCGGCGGCCGCTCGTCGCGCGGGACGCCTTCGGCGGCAATCCGCTCCAGGGCCCGGGCCGCGTACTCCTCCGACAGTTCCACCCCCGTCCATCGCCGCCCCAGCCGCGCGGCCGCGACCAGCGTGGTCCCGCTTCCCGCGAACGGGTCCAGGACGAGGTCGCCCGGGCTGGAGCACGCCCGGACGATCCGCTCCAGCAGGCTGACGGGCATCTGGCACGGGTGCCACCCCACGCGCTCCCTGAAGGTGCCGCACACCCGCGAGAAGGTCCAGACGTCGTGGGGGAGTTTCCCCTTCGGATTGGCCCGCTTGTCGTTGTACTTCAGTTGCCGGTCGGACTTCACGCGGATGGCGTCGGCGTTGAACGTGAACGCCTGGGGGTCCTTCACGAAGTAGAACAGGTGGGCGTGGCTGCGGTTGAACTTGTTGGCGCAGTTCTGGCCGAAGGTGTAGTGCCAGATGACCCAGTTGCGGAGGGTCGCCCGCCCGCGCATCAGCACGCGGATGTCGGCGGCGTACTCGTCGCCGATGGCGATCCACAGCGTCCCCGTGGGCTTGAGGACCCGCAGGCACGCGTCGATCCAGCGGCCCGTCCAGGCGAGGTACGCGTCGTCCTTCAGATTGTCCCGGTACCGGTCATAGACGTACTTGATGTTGAAGGGCGGATCGGCGAACACGAGGTCCACGCAGCCGGCGGGCCATGCGGCCAGGACCTCCAGCGCGTCCCCCGCGATGATGCGACCGACGGGCGGCAGATCGGACATGGGTGTGAGCCCCCGCAAGATCGTTCCCGCCAAGACTAAGGGCGGGCGGCCCCCGTCGCCGGGCGCCGCCGGCGCCCTCGCGCGGCCGCGCGGGCGCCGCGCCTTGTCCTTCCGGTCGAAGCGATTATAATCGCTCGGCCCGGCCGCGTCCAGTTTCGCCGCCGGGCCGACGGGGTCGCCCAGGGGAGAGCGCGTGATGCGAAGTTGGTGGCTGACGTGGGTCGCTTGTGTTCTGACACTCCTTGCCGCCCCAGTCCGGGGCGCCGAACCGCCCGAACCGCCCGGTGCGGGCGGGCCCGCGGCCGCGCCGGCCGACGTCGAGCCGGGAACCGAGGTCGCGCCGCCGGCGGCCCTGCCTGTCGCGCTCCGGCTGGCCGACGAAAGCGACGCCGCCGCCCTCCGCGCCGATCTCCAGGAGATCTTCGCTTCGGCCGGCCTCACGCGCGCGGCCACGGCGGTCCGGGTGCTCGTCCTCCCGGAGCCGCTTTCCACCGAGAGCGCCCGGATCGTCCTCGACCTCGAGGGCGGCCGCCCGCTCATCCCGGCCAGCACGATGAAACTCATCACCACGGCCGCGTGCCTCGACCGGTTCGGCCCCGACTGGCCGATCCGCACCCACGTCGGCCGCCTGCCCTCGGGCGACCCGAAGGTGCCGTGGGACCTCGCGGTGGTCGGCGGCGGCGACCCCAACCTCTCGGGGCGGTTCTACGACGGCGACGCCGTGGCCGCCTTCCGCCGGTGGGCCGAGGTCCTCAAGCACCGCGGCGTCACGGCCGTCGGGCGGCTCATCCTGGACGACTCGCTCTTCGACGCCGCCCTCGTCCACCCCAACTGGCCCGCCAACCAGCGCGAGGAGTGGTACGAGGCCCCCGTGAGCGCGCTGAGTTTCGCCGACAACTGCGTCGAGGTCCACGTCGCGCCGGGCGAGAAGGTGGGCGACCCGGCCCGCGTCTGGACCGTCCCGGAGACGCCGTACGTCGCCGTCGTGCCGAACATCACGACCGCCGCCGACCGCAAGGAGCACCGCTTCAGCCTGACGCGCCGCGAGGATCCCGGCCCCGCCGGCGCGCTCGGCACGATGAGCCTCATGGCGGCCGGCCGCTGCTGGGTCAAGGCGTCCGAGGGCACCGAGGACCGCACCGTCTTCGACCCGGCGGCGTTCTTCGGCCTCACCCTGGCGGCGACGCTCAAGGCCGAGGGCGTCGACGTGGCCGGGCCGGTCGTCCGCGGGCGCGTCGCCGGCCCCGACGGCCGCGCGCCCGAGGCCTTTATCTGCGACATCCTCCACACCTCGCGGCTCGACCAGACCGTCGCCGTCGCCAACAAGCGCAGCCAGGGCCTCTACGCCGAGTGCCTGCTGAAACTCCTCGGCGCCTACGCGCCGGCGCCGCGGCCCGAGGGGCTCCTCCCGCCGCGCCAGGGCTCCTGGAAGACCGGCGCCGACGAGGTCATCCGCTGGCTCACGGACTCGGGGATCGTGGCCGAGGGGTGCGTCTTCGACGACGGGTCGGGCCTCTCGAAGGAGAACCGCCTGACGGCCGCGTGCCTGGCGGACGTCCTGCGGATCATGCACGCCCGCTACGGCGACGCCTTCGTCGAGACGCTCTCGGCGGCCGGGCGCGACGGCAGCCTGCGCAGCCGCATGAAGAACACCCCCGCCGAGGGACGCGTCTTCGGCAAGACGGGCTACGTCGCGGGCGTGAGCGCCCTTTCGGGCTACGTCCGGGCGAAGAGCGGCCGCACGCTCGTCTATGCGATCCTGATGAACGGTTTCCCCGCGGGCGAACTCTGGAAGGCCCGGCAGGCCCAGGACAAGGCGTGCCTCCGCATGGTCGATTACTAGGGCACCAGGAACGAATCGTCGAACGCGTCGGGCGGGAGGGTGCTCTTCCCATCGTAACTCGCCCCGTCGTCGTAGTTGCGCAGGGTCTCGATCTTCGCCGCATCGGCGGCGACCTCCAGGCCGGCGCGCCGCCGGACCCAGAGGTTGTCGCCCCCGGGGCCGCAGTACGGATGGTCGGTCTGCATGACGTGGCCGTCCAGGTAGAGGACGTTCTGGCCCCGGAAGGCGTGATTCGGGCTGTTGAGTTCCCAAGGATTGGCGATGGCCTGGTGCTTCCAGTCATCGGCGACGAACGTGGGTCGGCGAGCCAACTGGCGGTCGGTGATGCCCTCGCCGTCCGCGCCGGGAGCGCCGCTCCAGAAGTCGCGGCGCAGGGGGCTGGCGTCGGCCGCCACGGGCAGGGCGCTCGCGTTCCCCTGGCCGTCCAGGAGGGTGTACGGTCCGAGGAGGTTCTGGAAGGAGTAAGAGCAGGCGGCCTCGTCACGGAAGTCGCGCAGGCGCGACGGGTCGGCCGCTCCGTCCGCCCGCGCGCCCCGGGCCGCCGGGCACCGGAAGTTCTCGGGCCGGAGGTAGCCGACCGCGACGAGGACCCAGAAGTTGGCCGTGTTCGACGCGACCGGCCGGCCGTTGTCGGAGCCGTCGGCGGCGCGGGTGCCGCCGACCTCGTTCCACGCCTCGGACTCCTCGGCAAACACGTCGGGCCAGCGGTGATCGTGATCGGCCGCCCACACGTGGAGGGCCTTGCCGATCTGACGTAGGTTGTTCTTGCACGCGGCCTGGTTTGCCTCTTCAGGCCCGAACCAGGGAAGGATGGCGGGGAGGATGACGATTGCCAGGAACCCCAGGACCGCGCACAGGACGATCAACTCGAACAGCCGGATCCCTCGGGATGACGACTCTCCGCTGGAGGCGACCATGCGGCGGCTCCTTGCGGCGGCCTTCGTCGGAATTGTCGGCCGCCGCGCGAGTCCAGTCAAAGGGAAAGCCTTCCCGTCCGCCCGTAGGGTGTCAGTTACGGTGGTGGCGACCGCTCTTGCAGACTGTAGCGCGGGGGTTCATCCCCCGCGCACGGCCGCGCGGGGCATGAAGCCCCGCGCTACATAATCCCCGGTCCAACCGTAACTGACGCCGTACCCCGCCGCCCCCTTGCCGCTCGCGGCCGCAGGGCCTAGAGTGGCGGCGGCGGGCGAGCAGGGCGGGGCAGGCGGGTGCCCCGGGCGCCGCCCGGAGCGGGTACGTGTTCAGCGTGCCCGTAACGGGGGTGCCACTGGCTGCTTGCAGCCAGTGTGATTCCGGGCGGCACTGGCGGACAAGCCGCCAGTGGCACCCGCCGATGGGAACCTGTCAAGCACGCTGAACACGTACCTGAGGGGAGGCACGGCCATGGGCGACGTGCGGCTCGACGTGATCGCGATCGGCGACCTGGCGCGGAATCGGTACTGGGGCGAGAAGGCGCCGAAGCGGGAGGAGTACGCCACGGCCACGCTCGTCCGCTCGGGCGACGCGGCCATCCTGGTCGACCCCGGCTGGCCGCCCGAGGTCCTGAAGTCTTCCCTTTACTACCGCGCGGGCCTCGAGCCGGGGGCCGTCACGCACGTCTTCCTGACGCATTTCGACCCGGTCCACCGGCAGGGCATCGGCCTGTTCCCGAAGGCGACGTGGTGGATGTACGACGAGGAGATCGCCTACGCCGAGGCCGAACTGGAGGCCGACGACGCGGCGCGCGGCGTCCTGGCTCGCCTCCGGGCCGTCCCGGAGAAACTCTCGCCCGGCGTGGACCTGTTCCCGACGTTCGGGCACACGCCCGGCCACGCGTCGCTCCTGGTCTACACGGCGACCGAGACGACGATCGTCGCAGGCGACGTCGCCCTGACGCGCGACCACTTCGAGCACGGCGACCTGGGCGAGGCGCCCTGGGACCTGGCGAAGGCCAAGGAGTCTTTCCAGGACGTCCTGGAGATGGCCGACGTGGTCGTGCCGGGACACGACAATCTGTTCACCTGGCACGCCGGGGGCATTGGATAGGCTCTAAGCCTTGTGGCGGCGCGGCGTGCGGGTATAATCGGGGCCGCGATGGACGTTCCTGACGGGCCCGGCCCGGATCGGCGCCGGGACACCATTCGGCGGTTCGGCCCGAGGCGAGCGGGGGGGCGCCCTGTCGGCGGGCGCGGCCGCGCGGCCGGCCTGGGCGTGGCGGCGGCGGGCGCGCCGGAGGACCGGCGATGCTGACCGCCCTGGCCGAGTTCTCCTGGCACTTCCTCTTCATGCTGGCCCTCCTGTGCGCCTCGGCCTTCTTCTCGGGGTCGGAGGCGGCGCTCTTTAACCTGTCGCGCGACCAGTTGCGGCGGTTCCGCGCGTCGCGGAGCGCCTTCCAGCGGCTGGCGGCCCGGCTGATGGACGACCCGCGGCGGCTGCTGGTGACGGTCCTCTTTGGCAACATGACGGTCAACACGGCGTTCTACGCGACGAGCGTGATGCTGATCCCGGACGTCGAGCGGCTCGACCCCGCGCGGGCGACGCTGTGGCGGTACGCGATCACGGTCGTCGCGCCGCTGGTGGTGATCGTGTTCGGCGAGGTCGTGCCGAAGGCGGTGGCGGTGACGATGCCCGCGCGGCTGGCCCCCTTGGCGGGGCCGGTCCTGGCGGCGCTCGAGCGCGTCGTGGCGCCGATCCGGCTCGTCCTCGGCACGGTCTTCATCGGGCCGCTGGAACGGCTGATCGCCGGGCCTCCGCGGCCGCGGGAGCGGACGCTCCTGACGACCGACGAACTCCAGGAGATCGTCGAGGTGGCCGCCCGCGAAGGGGCCGTCTCGCCCGACGAGAGCGACATGCTGACCGAAGTCCTGGAACTGGCCGAGACGAAGGTCCGCGAGGTGATGGTCCCGCGCGTTGAGATCACCGCCTGCGACGTGGCGACGCCGACCTCGGAGGTCCTCGACCGGTTCCGCCGGTCGGGTCACACCAAGATCGTCGTCTACGAGGACGAGATCGAGCAGGTGCGCGGCGTCGTGTACGCGAAGACGGCGTTCCTGAACGCGACCCGGCCGCTGGCGGAACTGGTGCGGCCGGTCCACTTCGTGCCGGTCATGAAGACGGTGGAGGGGCTCCTCAAGGAGTTCCGCGCCCGCCGCGTCCAGTTCGCGCTCGTCGTGGACGAGTACGGCGGCCTCGTGGGCCTCGTGACCCTGGAGGACTGCCTGGAGGCGATCGTCGGCAGCATCGGGGACGAGACGGACCAGCCCGAACCCGAGCCGGTCCGGCGCGTGAGCGACGCCGAGTACCTGCTGGACGGCGACCTGTCGGTCCGCAGTTGGGCCGACCTGTTCGAGCAGGACCTGCCGGCCCGGGCCGGGCGCTACGCCACGGTGGCCGGCCTGGTCACGTGGCTCCTGGGCCGCGTGCCGCGCATGGGCGACTCCGTCCGCTGGCGGAACCTCGTGTTCGCCGTCGAGGAGGTTCACAACCGCCGGGTCACGCGGGTCCGCCTGCGCCTGCTGCCGGAGGAGCCCGAGGCGGCCGACGAGGACGACGGCCGCGAGTTCTACGACTATCCGGACGAGGACTTCTGACCGATGGACGTTCTGATCGACATCTTTCACCGATACGGCCTGCTCCTGCTGGCGGCGGCGGGCATCGGCGTCGCGGCGCTCTTCAACGGCATGGAGACGGGCCTGTACCGGGTCAACCGGATCCGCCTGCGGCTGCGGGCGGACGCCGGCCGCCTCGACGCGATGATGCTCAGCCGCCTCCTGGGGGACCTGCGCGGCGCCCTGTGCGCGTGCCTGGTGGGCTACGACAGCAGCGTCTACATCACGACGGCGGTCGTGACGACCCTCGTGGCCCGGGCCGGGTGGGCCGAGGCAGACTTCGCCACCGAGATCATCGCCACCGCCATCCTGACGCCGATCTTCTTCGTCTTCACCGACGTG
>CAYGZE010000085.1:0-15355 GCA_964354185.1 uncultured Anaerolineales bacterium
GGGCCGCCAGCGGTCAAGCCACGGCAGGCTTGCCCTGCCAGGGTGGCACCCGGCGCTGGCGGATGAGAAGCACCCGCCAAGACTGAGGGCGGGCCGCCAGCGGTCAAGCCACGGCAGCCTGCCACGGCACGGACCGTGGCCGTTCCAGGGGCTTGCCCTGCCAGGGGGGCACCCGGCGGGGGGCGGGGATCAGCCGACCTCGACGCGGACCTCGTGGTCCCGCCCGTCGTCGTCCAGGTGGACCTTGCGGTCGGCCTGGTCGGCCCCGTCCACCGAGAGGCTCCGGACGTTCCAGGTGGCGGACCCGGCGACCGTCACGTGAATGTGGTAGCGGGCGCCGCGGAAGCGGTAATGCATGGCGTAGCCCTTCCAGTCGGGCGGGAGCAGGGGCGCCAGGGTCAGGACGTCGACCTCCAGGGAGAGGCCGAGGAGGTCCTCCAGCAGCAGGCGGTAGATCCAGCCGGCCGATCCGGTGTACCAGGTCCATCCGCCACGGCCCTCGTGGCCCTTGGCGGTGTAGACGTCGGCGGCGACGACGTACGGCTCGACGCGGTAGCGGGCGATGTTCTGGGGCGTGTCGCCGTGGAGGATGGGGTTCAGGAGGCCGAACAGCCGCCACGCCAGGCCGGCCTCGCGCAGGCGGGCAAAGGCCGTGACGACCCAGACGGCCGCGTGGGTGTACTGGCCGCCGTTCTCGCGGACGCCCGGGACGTAGCCCTTGATGTAGCCGGGGTCCCAGGGGGCGGAGTCGAAGGGCGGGTCGAAGAGGCGGACGAGGCGGAGGTCCCAGTCGACGAGGCGCTCCAGGACGGCGTCCAGGGCCATCCGGGCCCGCTGGGGGTCGGCTGCGCCCGACAGGACGGCCCAACTCTGGGGCAGGGAGTCGATGCAGCACTCGGGGCTGGCGGCGGAGCCGAGGGGCTGCCCGTCGTCGAAATAGGCCCGCAGATACCAGCGGCCGTCCCAGGCGCGGGCGCGGATGGCCGACTTGAGGTTGCGGGCGGTATCGAGGCACAGGGCGGCGGTCTCGGCATCGCTGCGGCGTCGGGCGAGGTCGCCGAAGCGTTCCAGCAGGTCATAGAGGAAGAAGGCGAGCCAGACGCTTTCGCCGCGGCCCTCCTTGCCGACGTGGTTCAGGCCGTCGTTCCAGTCGCCGGAACCGATCAGGGGCAGGCCGTGGAGGCCGAACTTCAGGCCGCGCCGCACGGCCCGGACGCAGTGGTCGTAGAGCGACGTCCGCTCGGCCGCCACCTGGGGCTTGTCGTAGTACGACTCCTCGTCGGGCCCGAGTTCGCGTCCTTCGAGGAAGGGAACCTGCTCGTCGAGGATGCCGGTATCGCCGGTGCCCTTGACGTAGCGGCAGACGGCGTAGGGCAGCCAGAGGAGGTCGTCGGAACAGTGGGTGCGGACGCCGCGCCCCGAGGGCGGATGCCACCAGTGCTGGACGTCGCCCTCGCGGAACTGGCGTTCGGCGGCCCGCAGCAGGTGTCCGCGGGCCAGCCAGGGGCACTCGTGCAGGAAGGCCATCGTGTCCTGCAACTGGTCGCGGAAGCCGAAGGCGCCGCCGGACTGGTAGTAGCCGGTGCGTCCCCAGAAGCGGCCGACGAGGATCTGGTAGAGAAGCCAGTGGTTGGCGAGGAAGTTGACCGCGGGGTCTGGGGTCTCGACGTAGACGCCCCCCAGAAGGTGTTTCCAGAACTCCCAGACGGCCTCGAGTTCCTGTCGGGCGCCGCCGGTTCCGGCGAAGCGGTCGACGAGTTCGTGGGCCTTCTCGTCGCTGTGGGCGGCGCCGAGGACGAAGACGATCCGCCGCTCCTCGCGGGCCGGGACGGTTACGAACGACTGGATGGCGGCGCACGGGTCGAGGCCGGCGCCGACGCGGTCCGAGAGGCGCCGCCGCCGCATGGCCGCGGGGGCGGCCAGCGAGCCGTGGCGCCCGAGGAACTCCGTCCGGTCGGCGGTGACGCTGCGGTCCGGCTCGCTCGAATGGAAGAACGCGACGCGGTTGGGGGCGTCGGGGTCGTAGGCGCTGGAGGCCAGGAGCGCCCCCGTCGGCGGGTCCAGCCGCGTGACCACGTGCATGGCGTTCTGGTCGCGGTTCTCGCCCAGGACCCATTCCACGTAGCCGGTGACGCTCAGGCGGCGGTCCCGGTCCGAGAGGTTCCGCAGGGTGATGGCGACGAGTTTGACGGGGGCCTCGCGGGCCACGTAGGCCATCATCTCCGTGTAGATGCCGTCCTGGGTGTGCTCGAAGGCGGTGTAGCCGAGGCCGTGGCGGCAGACGTAGGGGGTGCGTCCGGCGGCGGGCGCGGGCGCGGGCGACCAGAACTGGCCGGTCTCCTCATCGCGGACGTAGTAGGCCTCGCCGCACGGGTCACAGACGGGGTCGTTGTGCCAGGGGGTCAGCCGATAGGTGTGGGCGTTCTCGAACCACGTGTAGCCGCCCCCCGACTCGGTCACGACCGAGCCGAAGGTCTCATTCGCGAGGACGTTGATCCAGGGGGCCGGCGTGGCCGCGCCCGGCATCAGGCGGATGACGTACTCGCGGCCGTCGGAGGTGAAGCCGCCCAGGCCGTTGAAGTAGGCGAGTTGGTGGGGCGAGAGGACGGCCTCGCCGGGGACGGGCAGGTCTGGCCGGCGGGTCGGGCGGAAGGGGCCGGCCTTGGTCTCGCTGCGGCCGGGGCGTTCGACCTGCTCGGCCAGGGTGCCGGCCTGGTCCGAGAGGACGAGGCGGGCGACCGACTGGAGGAGCGTGCGGTCGTCCTCGGACAACTGGTCGGTGCTGCGGACGAAGATGCCGCCGTGCTGGTCGAGGATGTTGGGCTCGGGGCCGGCGTTGACCATGCCCACGATCTGGTCGTAGAGGCTCTTGCGGTAGCCGGCGAAGGCGTCGGCCCAGAGGACCAGGTCGCACGGGAGGCCCTTGTACCTCCAGTAGGAGTGGGCCTGGATCATCTGGCGGGCGAGGTCGGCGCCGGCGGGGTCGGTGATGCGCACGAGGACGATGGGCAGGTCGCCGGAGATGCCGTGCCGCCAGAGGTCTTGCTGGCCGCGGCGGTTGCGGGCCAGCAGGCTCGGGGCCGCGCGGTTCCGGGCGTTGGCGAAGAGGATCGAGCCGGCTAACCGGGCGAACAACCGCGAGTCCTCCTGGGTCGCCCGCAGTTGATGCAGGAGGACCTGGCTCTGGACCCAGGCGAGGTCGAAGATGCGGTCCGCCAGCCGCCGGTCGTGGAAGCGGTCGATCAGGCCGAGGGCGTCATCGCGGGTTTTGCCGACGCCGGTGATGACGTCGATGGTGACGGCCTCGCCGGGCCCCAGGGCGATCCGCCGCCGCATGGCAAGGCTTGGGTCGAGGACGGACCCGGCCGTGTTGGACAGGGGCCCGGGGGCCTGGAGGGCGGCGGGGTCGGCGGCCGAGCGGGTGCGTCCGAGGAAGCGGGCCCGGTCGGTCTCGAACGAGGGGGGTTCGCCGCCGGCGTCGCCCAGGACGGCCATCGCCTGGAACAGCCAGGGCGGCGATTCCTTGCCGCTCAGCGGCCGCCGCGACGCCAGAACCGCCGCCTTCGCGGGCACGATCTCGGTCTGGATGAACAGGCTGTTGAAGACGGGGTGGGCCTCCTCGGCGCGCGGCTCGGCCAGGGCGACCTCCGAGAAGGACGTCAGTTCCAGGACGCGGGGCTTCGACGAGCGGTTCGTCAGGGTCACCCGCCTGAGTTCCACGTCGTCCTCCGGCGAGACGGAGATCTGGACGTGGCTCTCGATCTGGCGGTACTGGGTGCGGAACTCGGCCCGGGCCTGCGAGAAGGTGACCTCGTAGCGGTCGACCTTGCGGCGAAGGGGCTGGTGCATGCAGGACCAGGCGTGGCGGTCCTCGACGTCCTGGACGTAGAGGAAGGAGCCCCAGGCGTCGCGCGTGGGGTCCTCGCGCCAGCGGGTCAGGGCGAGGTCGCGCCAGCGGCTGAAGCCGCCGCCGGCGCTCGTGACCATGACGTTGTACGACCCGTTCGACAGGAGGTGGACCTCGGGCGCCGGGAGGTCGGCGGTCGCATAGACGCGGACGGCCGCCTCGCGCTCGCCGACGCGGCTCTCGGGTTGCGTGAGCGGCGACTCGCGGTGGTCCTGGCGTGTGGTGGCCCGGGCGGTCGGCGCCCGCTCCTGCAAGAGGAGGACGGAGGCCCGGACTTCCGGGTCGTCCATGAAGCGGCGCTGCATAGGCCGGTCCAGGAGGGCGTTGGCCATCGCCGCCAGGCTCATCCCGCTGTGGTGGGCCATGAACGACCGAACGACGGCCGCGTGCTGGTTGGCTGGCAGGCGGATGGGGGTGTAGTCGATCGCCTCGTAGAACCCGAACCGCCCCACCAGCCCCAGCCGCGCCATCTCCATCAGGTTGTCGCACGCCTCCTCGGGCGCGACCATCAGGGCCATGGCAGAGGCGTAGGGGGCGACGACCAGGTCGTCGCCCAGGCCCCGTTTCAGCCCCAGTTCCGGCACGCCGAACGCCCGGTACTGGTAGTTCTTCTGGGCGTCGACCTGGTTGTAGCACGACTCGGACATGCCCCAGGGCACCCGCTGGCGGCGGCCGTACCGGATCTGCCGCGCGACCGCCCCCCGGCACGCCCGGTCCAGGAGCGTCCCCTCGAACGTGGGCATGAACAGGAGGGGCATGAGGTACTCGAACATCGACCCGCTCCACGAGAGGAGGGCGGGCGTGCCGCTGCCCGGCGTCAACTGGCGGCCGAGGAGGAACCAGTGTTCCTGGGGAAGCCGGCCCTCCGCCACCGCCAGGTACGAGATCAGCCGCGCCTCCGACGCCAGGAGGTCGTAGTAGCCGGAGTCGAGGCGATGGCCGTCCAGCGCAAAGCCGATCGAGAGGAGTTTCCGCGACGGGTTGTAGAGGAAGTCCAGGTCGAAGGTGGCGAGTTCGTCGGCCCGGACGGCCAGACCGTCGATGGCCTGGAGGCGCTGGGCGGCGCGGCGGACGGCGTCGGCCACCCGCCCGCGCAGGGCGTCGAGCCGCTCGGGCGCCAGCGCGGCGGCGGGGCGCGCGGCCTGGGAACCTGCGGCGTCCGGCGGCGCGGCGTCCGGCCCCGCGTCGCCGCGTCCGCGCGAGGCCAGCCGGCCCAGGATCGGCTCGACGGCGTGGTCCAGCCCGACCAGGTCCTTGAGCGAGCGGACCCGGGCGAGTTCCTCGCGTAAGGCGCGGAGGTCGTCATCCGCCTGGCCCCCCTCGGGCGGCGCGGGCAGGAGGGCGTCGAGCCCGCCGTCGCCGAGCCAGGGGGCCAGAAACACCAGGTCGCCCCTTAGCCCCTCGGCCTGCCGCTTGAGGGCCGACGCCCAGAACGCGACGTCGGCGGACCCCTGCGCGAGCGCCTCGACCTCGGCCAGGCCGGCCGCCAGGCGCCCGAGCGCCGCCTCGGCCTCCGGAAGCGCGTCGGGCACGTCGCCGAGCCCGTCCGCCAAGTTCCGGACCGCGTCGGCGACGCGCGCCAGGTCGGCGCGGCCGGCCGGGTCCTCGGCGGCGGCCAGGGCGCGATCCACCTCCTCCAGGACGATGCCGGCGGTGTCCTGGAGACCCTGGCGCCACCGGGCCGGAAGGGCCGGGACGCGGGCCAGTTCCTTCAGGCCGCCGCGGAGCGTGATGAGGCAGGCGGCGAGGTTGCCCGAGTCGACCGTCGAGACGTAGGCCGGGTGCAGCGGCTGGCAGGTCCAGGTGTCGTACCAGTTGTAGAAGTGGCCGCGGTACCGCGGGAGTTTGTCGAGGGTCGCGAAGGTCTGCTGGACCCGCATGAGGAGGCCGCCGGCCGACAGGTACCCGAAGTCGTGGGCGGCCAGGTCCGACACGAAGGCCAGGCCGATGTTGGTGGGCGACGTCCGCTCGGCGATCTTGGCCTTGGGCTGCTCCTGGAAGTTGTCGGGCGGCAGGTGGTGCTCGTCGGCGCCGACGAAGTGCTCGAAGTAGGTCCACGTCCGCCGCGCCAGCCGGTGGAGGAAGGCCAACTCGTCGGCCGTGAAGCGGGCCTCCGGGGGCCGGATCCGCAGGCTGATCGACCAGGCCACGAGCGGCGCGTTCAGCCAGAGGGAGAGCACCAGCGCCGCCACCGCCAGGACGGCGGGGTGGACCCGCTCCGGAACGCCGAGGAAGAAGACGCCAGCCATGCCGGCCGCCGCGGCCGCCGGCGCGAGCCACATCTGGCGCAGCGTGCCGCCCAGGCCGAGGCGGCCGTTCCGTTCGGCGTCGCTCGCGGTCTGCCAGGTGAGCAGGTGGCGGTGGCTCACGCATGTCCGCCAGAGCACGCGGGCGATGGCGTCCAGGTGGAAGAGCGCCTCGAAGGGCAGGAGCGCCAGCCCCAGAACCTTGGCCACGAGTTGCCTCGCCCCGTCGAGGGCCGAGCGGCGCAGGTGGTCGCCCCAGAGAAACTTGCGTGGCTTGCTGACCGCGACCCAGACCGTTCGCAGGACCTCCGGGCCGAAATGGAGGGCAAGAAGCCCCAGCGTCCAGGCCAGGGCAGAGTCGGCCATGGAGAACCAGCCCGTCACCAGCAGCGCGAGGAAGGCGGGCGGCACGAGGCTCCGCCGCAGGTTGTCGAAGATCAGCCACTGCGCCAGGCCGCCCATCGCGTTCGGAGTCCGCCGGCCGTCGCAACCGGGGACGCGGCCGAAGAGCCACGGGGCGATCTGCCAGTCGCCGCGGATCCAGCGATGGCGGCGGCTGACGTCCGCCAGGTAGGACGACGGATGGTCCTCGATGAGTTCGACGTCGTTGAGGAACCCCGCGTGCGCGTGGCACCCCTCCAGCAGGTCGTGGCTGAGGACGCGGTTCTCGGGGAAGCACTCGCCGACCGTCACGTCGAGGACCTCGACGTCGTAGATGCCCTTGCCGATGAAGGGGCTCCGGGCAAAGAGGTCGTGGTAGACGCTCGAGACCTCGCGGGTGTAGGGGTCGATGCCGACCTCGCCGGCGAACAGGCGCGAGAAGACCGTCCGGGCGGCCCCGGTGAGGCTGATGGCGACGCGCGGCTGAAGGATGCCGTAGCCGGCCTCGACGCGCCGGGTCGCCGGGTCGAGCCGGGGCTGGTTCAGGGGGTGGGCGATCGAGCCGACCATCTTCCAGGCCGACTCGGGCGGCAGTTGGGTGTCGGTGTCGAGGGTGATGACGTAGCGGGCGCTCCGGAGGCGCTCCAGGTCGCCGACGATGACGCTGAAGGCCTCGGTCGCCCCGCCGCGGAGGAGGCGGTTGAAGTCCGTCAGTTTGCCGCGCTTCCGCTCCCAGCCCATCCAGACGCCCTCGGCCCCGTTCCAGCGGCGGGGCCGGTGCAGGAGGAAGAAGAGGGTCTCGCCGGCCTCGGCGTACTCGGCGTTGAGGCGGCCTATGCCCTCGACGGCCCGCGCCACGAGGTGTGCATCGTCGGGCATCGTCTCCGCGGGGGCGTCGGGGAAGTCCGTCAGCAGGGCCCAGAGGAGGTTCCCGCCGCGGTTGGCGAGGTGGCGGATCTGGAGGCCCTCGATCAGGTCGTCGACGGCCCCGGCCGACGCGAGCAGCGTCGGGATCGTCACGACCGTGCGGTGCTCCGGCGGGATGCCCTTGGCGAAGTCCATCCGCGGCAGGCCGCGCGCGGGCGCCAGGAGCGTGGCTACCCAGTGGACCAGCCAGACGGCGGCCTGCGAGGCCACGAGGACGGTCGCGGCGGCCACGAGGGCGGTCCAGGCCCATCCGCGGGCCCACAGGTCCGCCGCCGGAACCACGAGGGCGGCCGCCAGCGCGACCGTCGCCGCGGCGACGGTCGGCAGGTAGACGGCGAAGGCGTGGCGCTCGAGCCACCGGGCCGCCCGACGGTGGAGGGGCGGGCGCCAGCCGAGCGACTGCTCGAACTCGCCCAGGCCCGGCCCGATCAGGAAGTAGCCGATGTGCGACGCGCGGAGGTCGCGGCCGTCGTGGTCCTTGCGTCGGGCGGCCAGTTCGACGACGGCGGCGGCCACCTCCTGCTCGTCCCGCCCGGTCCGCCGGGCCAAGCGCTCGACGACGTGGCGATAGCGGTCGCGCGTGCGGAAGTCCATCGCCGCGTACACGCCCACCGGGTCGCGCCGCAGTTCGGCCTCCGTCACGCTCAGCGACTCGACGAACTCCTGCCAGTCCAGCGCCGTCAGGGTCCGCAGGCTCGTGATGCTGTTGCCGATGGAGACCTGGTCGGCGGCCTGGTCGTGGCTCTCGGCCTGGAGGATCTGGCCGCACGTCTGGCCCTTCTCGGCCAGTTCCTGCTCGAGCCAGCCGGTCACGAGCACGAGCGCGGCGTGCTGGCCCTGGAGGCCGGCGGCCACCTCGGCGATGAACGCCTGCGACAGGGGCGGCGCCTCGCGGACGAAGTCGGCCAGGATCGTGATGAGGTTCCGCGGCTGCGTCTGGACGACGTCGAGGAACCGCTTGACCCACCCGAGCGCGCGGTCGCGGTCGCGCCGCCGCGAGGCGATCCGGTAGGCCACCCGCCGCAGGTTCTCCACGAGCGCCAGCCGCAGCATGATCGGCACGGCCCACAGTTCGCCCATCCGCAGGGGGCCCACGCCCTGGTACGCCCGGATGAAGCGCGAGAGGTTCTCCATGTCGACGCGGCCGTCGGTGTGCGACACCAGTTCGAACGCCAACTCGTAGACCCGCGGGCGGCCCTCCAGGCGCCCCGTCCGCAGGCGCGGGAGTTGGCGGCTGTAGCCGGGCGGCAGGTGCTCGCGTGCAATGTCGATCTGCTCCTCGACCAGGTAGAAGTTGTCGAGGAGCCACTCGGCGGCAGGGGCCGTCTGGAGGCCGGCGCGGACCGCCTCTACGATGGCCTGGTACGACTCGCGGATGATCCGCTCGTTTTCGCGCAGGCGCTGGAGGAGCCGCTCGGGACCGGGCTTGAGGCTGATCTCGTGGCCGGCGGCGAGCAGCCTGGCGTGGCTCTCGAGTTGGCTGAGGGCAAAGAGTTCCGCCCGCAGGGGCGACTCGGCCTCGGCCGGGGGCGGCGGCGCGCGATGCAGGAACCGCCCGAGTCCCGGAAGTCGCAGGCCTGACACGAAACTGTTCGGCATGGGGCTGCCTGTCTCTCGGGCGGCGCCGCGCTCGCCGCCGACCCTCGCTCGCGCGGCGCGGGCGACCTCCGAACGCTACATCCGCAATCCGCCGCGCGGACATCCACGCCGTCCGCGCCGGACTCTGGATAGGAACTCCCCGCCCGTCATTGTTACTTCGCCGACGCGGCCGATGTCAAGGGACAAACCCGGCCGCGCCCGGCCGCGGACCGCGCGGGGCCGTCGCCGCGGCGTCCGTGCGCGGGCGCGACGGGGGGCCGGCCCCGCGCGTGCGCTCGCCTGCGCGCAGGGCCGATGGGGCCGCCGGCTCGGGGATGTGCGAGTGCGGGCCGCGCGTCCTCCCTGGCGCTGCCGAGCGGCACGGCGAGGGGTTCCGGCCGGCCCGGGCCGACACGTCCCGCCGGGGCGGGGGCCGTCCATCGCCCGGGCGCCGCCGGACATTGCGTCGGGCTTGGGCCGATCTCGGGAACCGGCCTGGAAAAGGGGTAGGGCGGGGGGGCCGGCCGAGCGTGCGGCGTCGTCATAAAATGCTGCCCGCAAAGGACTTGCACGTCGCGAAGCCCGCCCAGGCGACGAAAAAGCCCTCCCTGAACCCGCGGTCGCTTCCTTGCATTCCGGGGCATTTTGGGGTATTATAAGGTGTCCGTGAAGGCCGGGGGAGTGAAGGCTGTCGCGCCGCGAGACCGCCTGACCAAGGCCGGGGACGCTTTCTGCGCATCCCCGGGGGAATGAGTTTCCGGAGACCGGTGCGCCATGCCGAACGAGTTCCTCGCCAGGGAGTCCGACTTTCCGCGCCTGGAGGCCCTTGAGCCGCGCTTGCTTCTGGACGCCGGCCCGGTCGTGATCAACGAGATCCTGTACCACCCGGGCTCGTTCCCGGAGAACCTCGCCGATGAGTACCTCGAGTTGTACAACCCGACCGGCTCGGACGTCTCGCTTCTGGGCTGGCGGCTGACACAGGGCGTATCGTATACATTTGACGACGTGACGATCGGCGCGGGCGACTACCTGGTCGTGGCCGCCGACGTGGACGCGTTCCATCTGAAGTACCCGGGCGTGGACCCGGCGAAGGTCGTCGGCGGCTGGACCGGGCAACTCAGCAACACCGGCGAGGACGTCGAACTCGAGGACGACCTCGGCAGCCGCGTCGACTTCGTCTCCTACGCCGACGAGGGCGACTGGGCGGACCGCGTGGCCGGAACGTGGCCGGTCTACACCGGCTGGGAGTGGTCGGACGCCACCGACGGCGGCGGCCGGTCGCTCGAACTCATGAACCCCGCCCTGAGCAACAACCAGGGCCAGAACTGGGACGCCAGCCTCACGGTCGGCGGCACGCCCGGGGCCGCCAACTCCGTCGCCTCGGCCGACATCGCGCCGATGATCCTCGACATGGCGCAGTACCCGGTCATCCCCGCGCATACCGACCCCGTGACGGTGACGGCCCGGATCGTTGACGAATTGGGCACGGCCGGCGTGAGCGTCTCCCTGTACCATCGCCTGGAGGGCGCGCCGACGTTCTCGGTCGATGCGATGCTCGACGACGGGATGCACGGCGATGGCGTGGCGGGCGACGGCCTCTTCGGCGCCGTCCTGGGGCCGCAGCCGAACGGCACCATCGTCGAGTTCTACGTCCGTGCCCTCGACTCCACCGGCCACGCGCGCACCTGGCCCGCCCCCACCAACGGCAGCGGCGCCCAGGGCGCCAATGCCCTCTACCAGGTGGACGACTCCTTCGACGCCTCGGCCGCGTGGGACCCGGCCGACGTGCCCGAGTACCGCCTCGTCATCCTGCGGCAGGACTTCACCAACTGGCTCGCGGCGGAGGCCGCTGACAAGTACAACAACACCCAGATGAACGCGACGTTCATCACCGCCGACGGCACGGGCATCGAACTGCGGTACCAGGCGGGGGTCCGGAACCGCGGCGAGGGCACGCGCAGCGCCCACCCGCACAACTACCGCGTCAACATCCCGACCGACCGCAAGTGGTTCGGCCTGAGCGCCGTGGACTTCAACACCCAGTACACGCTTTGCCAGGAGGCGGGGGCGGCCATCTTCCAGATGGCCGACCTGCCGGCGGCCGACGGCGCGGCCGTCCGCCTGCTGACGAACGGGCTGAACGGCTACACCTACAGCGGGTCGTTCCGCTCGCCCCGCGACGGCGTCTACTTCCGCCTGGACCCGTACGGCACCGAGTACGTCGACGCCCACTTCCCCGACGACCCGGGCGGCAACCTGTACAAGGGCGTCTGGGGCGCCGACCTCACGTACCGCGGCGAGAACCCGAACTCCTACCGCAACGACTACGACAAGCAGACGAACGCCGCTGCGGACGACTGGTCCGACCTCATCCACCTGACCGACGTCCTCACGAACACCCCCGACGAGGAGTACTACGAGGCGGTCAGCCAGGTCGTCGACATCGACGAGTGGCTCCGGTACTTCGCCGTCAACATGCTCATCGGCAACCGCGAGAACAGCCTCGGCGGCGTGGGCAACCAGAACCAGTACATCAGCGACGACTACTCGTTCTACCTCGGCGTCGCGGACCCCCGCGCCCAGTTGCTGGTCCACGACCTCGACACGGTCCTGGGCCAGGGCGACTACGCCCCCGCCGCCACGAGCACCCCGGGCGGCCTGTTCCCGACGGGCGCCCTGCCCGTCTTCGACCGGCTCCTCAAGCAGCCGCAGGTCGCCGCTCGCTTCTATGAGATCTACCTGGAAGAGATCCAGACGACCTTCGCCCCCGAGAACCTCAACCCGCTGCTCGACCAGGTGCTCGGGGGCTGGCTGGAACCGTCCACGATCCAGAGCATGAAGAACTACGCGGCGGCGCGGCGGGCGCACATCCTCTCGCTCATCCCGTCGGACCTGACGTCCGCGAGCGGCCTCGGGCAGTCGCAGGGCTACGATTACACGACCACCGGGTCGGCGGACCTGACCGGCACGGCCGACGCGTCTCGCACGCAGCATGTCCTCGTCAACGGCGTCGAGGTGCCCTACTCGCCGTGGCAGGGCACGTGGACGACCGTCGGCGCGGTAGGCCCGGAACTGTTTTCCCTGCCGATGCAGGGCCAGGTGTGGGACTACGAGCAGTCCAACACCGACCTGGGCACGGCCTGGCGCGCCGCGGACTACGACCCCGCGACGGCGGGAGACGGGTCGGACTGGCACACGGGCGCGTCGCTCCTGGGCTACGACCCCGACTTCCCGGGGGGCACGTTCGCGACGCCCCTCACCCTAGGGCCGTCCACGTTCTACTTCCGCACCCACTTCACCTTCGACGCCGACCCGGCCGACGTGGGCGTCTTCCGGATCACGACGATGCTCGACGACGCGGCCATCGTCTACCTGAACGGCACCCGCGTCTTCTCGCTCGGCTTCGACAATCCCGACGTGGTCACGCACGCCTCGTGGGCCGACCGCAACGTCGGCAACGCGGTCCAGGAAGGGCCGTTCCTGATTTCGACGACGGATCTGGCGCAGGGGGACAACGTCCTGGCCGTCGAGGTCCACAACTCCAGTTCGTCCAGCGGAGACATCGTCTGGGGCATGGAACTCGAGGCCTTCGGGGCCGTGCCCCCGGCCGTCGAGTTGACGCCCGGCATCAACCGGATCGCGATCCAGGCCCTCGATGCCGACGGCGTCGAGATCGACCGCACCTACCACGACATCTGGTACAACGACGGCAGCACGACCGACGTCTCCGGGACCCTGCCCGCCGGCACCACCACCTGGAACGCCGCCGC
The DNA here is from genome assembly GCA_964354185.1 of uncultured Anaerolineales bacterium. Classification (GTDB taxonomy): domain Bacteria; phylum Planctomycetota; class Phycisphaerae; order FEN-1346; family FEN-1346; genus CAYGZE01. The sequence continues at coordinate 12,810 of CAYGZE010000085.1, forward strand.
AGGGCCGTACCGCGTCACCGGCGACCTGATCGTGCCGTCGGGCGCCACCCTCGTCATCGAGCCGGGCACCAGCGTGTACCTGGCCAGCGGGATCAACCTGACGGTGAACAGCGGCGGCCGCTTGCTGGCCGAGGGAACGGACACGCAACGCATCGTCATCACGAGCGTGCCGGGGGGTGCCAGTTGGGGCGGGATCACCGTGAGCGGCGGCGCCGGCACGCCCGAGACGCGGATCCGCTACGCGCACATCTCCGGCAACGGCAGCACCGCCATCCACTCGTCCGGCGGCACCGTCTTCCTCGATCACCTCACGTTCGGGACGACTACGCGTCAATATCTCTCGCTGGACAGTTCCTCGTTCATCGTTCAGGACTGCGAATTCCCCGCCCCGACGTCGGGTTTCGAGCCCGTGCACGGCACGGGGGGCGTCAAGGCCGGGGGCCGCGGCGTGTTCCTGCGCAACTTCTTCGGCCCCACCAACGGCTACAGCGACTCCGTCGATTTCACGGGAGGCAACCGGCCCGGCCAGCCCATCGTGCAGTTCATCGACAACGTCTTCGCCGGTGCCAGTGACGACTTCCTGGACCTGGACGGCACGGACGCGTGGGTTCAGGGCAATATCTTCCTGCACGTCCACAAGAACGGGTCGCCCGACACGGCCAGCGCCGTCAGCGGCGGCTCGGACGGCGGCAACACCTGCGAAGTCACCATCATCGACAACATTTTCTACGACGTGGACCATGCCGCCATGGCCAAGCAGGACGGATTCTTCACGCTGATCAACAACACGATCGTCCACCAGACGCACGAGGGCGGTCTGGACACCGACGGCGCGGTCGTGTGCATGCAGGACAACGGTATGGCCGAGGCCCTCGGGATGTACCTCGAGGGGAACATCATTTACGACGTCGAGAAGCTGGTGCGCGACCAGGTCGCGTCCGTGGTCACGTTCACCGGCAACCTCATGTCCCTGCCGTGGGGCGGCCCGGGCAGCGGGAACATCCTGAGCGCCCCGCTCTTCCAGCACGTTCCGCAGATGTCGGAAACCGTCTTCGCCAACTGGAGCCAGGCGCAGGTGATGCGCGATTGGCTCAGCCTGCGTCCCGGTTCGGCGGACATCGGCGCCGGGCCGAACGGAACCGACATGGGCGGCGCGATTCTGACGTTGGCCTCCATCTCCGGTGTGCCAGACGGCGTGACCAGCCAGACCAGCGCCACGCTCACGGTCGGTGTGAACCGGACCGGCGACGGCATCCCGACGGCAGGCTGGCCCGACGGTTCGGGCTACACCCACTACAAGTGGCGGCTGGACGGGGAAGCCTGGAGCGCGGAGACGCCGATCGGCACACCCATCTCGCTCACGGGCCTTGCCGGCGGTCCGCACCAGGTCGATGTCGTGGGCAAGAACGATGCCGGCTGGTATCAGGACGACCCGGCGCTCGGACCGGACGCCGTGGTCACGCACTCTCGCACCTGGATCGTCGACCCCGCCTGGAGCCAGTTGCGCATCAACGAGGTCCTGGCGAGCAACGTCGCGGCCGTCGAGGCGGGCGGCCTGTACCCCGACGTCATCGAACTCTACTACGATGCGGCCCCGGGCCCCGACCTCGACCTCGAGGGCTACAGCCTGACCGACAACGCCGACCTGCCGCGCAAGTTCACCTTCGGGGCGGGCGTCTCGATCTCCCCGGGCGGGTACCTGACCCTCTACGCCGAGACAAACCCCGGCGGCGCGCCCGGCATCTGGCTCGGCTTTGACCTCAAGGCCGAGGGCGACGACCTTCGGCTCTTCGATCCGCTCGACACCACCACGCCGGTCGATTCCGTCGCGTTCGGCATCCAGTTGCCCGACCGCTCCATCGGCCGCCTTGCCGGCAGCGCCTGGGGCCTGACCGATCCGACCTTCGGTGCCGCCAACCAGGCCGTCCGGACCGGCAGCCCGGCCACGCTGAAGATCAACGAGTGGTTCGCCGACGGCAAGGTCTCGTTCGTCAACGACTTCATCGAACTCTACAACCCCGACCCGCTGCCGGTGGACATGGGCGGCCTTTACCTCACGGACACCCCGGCGTCCCAGCCCGACATGTACCGGATCCGCAGCCTCAGTTTCGTCGAGGGCGGCGGCATGAGCGTCTTCGACGCCGACGCCGATCCGGGCCAGGGCGTCGACCACACCAACTTCAAACTGTCGCCGTACCAGGGCCTCATCGGCCTCTACGACGCCGGCCTCGGCCGCATCGACCAGGTCTACTACACGCCGCAGACGACCGACTGGTCCCAGGGCCGCTCGCCCAATGGCGGCACCGAGTACGAGTTCTACCCGATCCCGACGCCGAACGTCGGCAACCCGTCGGAGCAGTCGACCATCATCGAAGAGGTCGTCACGCCGGTGTTCAACTTCCACAACACCTGGCGCTACTACCAGTCGGGCAGCCTGGACCCCCAGGCGTGGAAGACCCGCGGCTACGTCGACACCGGCTGGAGCCAGGGTCCCGGACTCCTGTACGTCGAGGATGCCCTCCCGGCGGAACTGCGCGGCACGCCGC
>CAYGZE010000086.1:0-15278 GCA_964354185.1 uncultured Anaerolineales bacterium
ACCCCCCACGCCGCGATCTCCGCAAGGGGGGTACGATGTCTGGGGCACTTCCCATGAGACAGGCCAGGTCGCGCTTGACAACAGCGGGCGGCCGGGGTATAGTGAGGCGTGACAATTGAATACGGGAATCGGGAACAGGGAAGGTGGTGCGAAGCCACCGCGGTCCCGCCGCTGTAAGCGAGGACGAAAGGCCCTGCCGTACGTCACTCTCGGCCGCAAGGCCGGGGGGAAGACGGGCCGAGTAGGATGATTCGCGAGCCAGAAGACCTCTCCCGATTCCGCCGGGCAGCACATTCCTCGCGGACTGGGAATGGTCGCCAAGACGGACCCTGGAACGACCTTCGACCCCGCGCGGGGCCGAGGGTCTTTTTCATGGGCTCCGCCGCGGCCGCGCCTGGGAAGCCCGTCGCCGGCCGGGGGGCCGAGGCGGACTTGCCGGGCGAGGCCGAGAGCATCCGGTGCGCCGGAGCGGGCGCGTGACCCGCGCGGCGCGGCGGAAGACATGCACCCGGGGAGATGAGGGCAATCGTCCGGCCGGCGCGCGGCCGCGCGCGTGCGGGCCGAGTCATGGGAGGGTGGGGGCAATGTGGCAGAAAGCGAGTGGGATGGTCTTGCTGGTGGCGGCGATGGCGGCGCCCGCGGCGGGCACGGACGTTCCGGAGCCGGTCGGCGGCGTCTATACGAGCACGCTCCTGGCCGTCGACGGCGGCGGCAGCCTCTTCTGTTTCGACGGCGACACGATCTACGGTTTCTCGGGGGGCGCGTTCAACCCCCTGGTCACCGGCATCGCCGCGACGGCCGGCGCGTGGGTCGATCCGTCGGCCTTCAGCGTCCGGGCCGACGGGGCCCTGGCCTACGTGGCCACGGGCTCCACGGGCCGCATCGTCGAGGTAAACCTGGCGGCGGGAACGTCCAGGGAACTCTCCGGCGCCCGGATCGGCGGATACGGGAACTACGGCCTGGCCGTCGACCCGATCTACGGGAAGATCTTCGTGACGGACTCGATGACACAGTCGGTCCACCTGCTGGACCCGACGGGCGACGGGGCGCTCACGCTCCTCGATGACTTCGGCTCGACGGCCGTCTTCGGCGGCGGCATCGCCGTCTCGCCCGAAGGCGAGTTGACCGTGCCGGTGCCCACCGCTTCGGCATGGCCCGCAGGGGACACCTGTACGCTGGATGTCTACCGCTTCAGCCGCGACTTCCTCGACGACCTCGCGGCGGGGACGGTCACGACGGGCGCCGGCGCGATGATCGCGTCGGACATCGAGACCGACGGGAGCGGCGCCGTGGCCGCCGACACCGACGGCAACACCTACATCCTGTCCGCCGCCGCGATCTATCGCGTGGACGACCTGGGCGCCCAGAGCGTCCTGGCGGGCGACCCGAGCCGCAACGTCTTCGACGCGAGTTCCGCCGGCATCGGCTTCATGGGCCTGGCCTACGACGCGACGCAGAACGTGCTCTACTACGCGTACCGCGAGGACATCGCCGACCCGTGGCAACTCCAGACCCTCGCGGTTCCCGAGCCGATGACGCTGTCGATGCTGGCCTGCGGCGCGGCCGCGATGGTCCTGGCACGGAGACGGAGGACGTGAGGCCGGCGCGGGGCGCGGCAGAAAACCGGCAGGCGGGATCCCGGCTCCCCGGCGAAGGGGGGACGCGAAGGGGCCGGGCCCGCCGGCCGCCGAGCGGACGCAGGGGGAAACGAGGCGGAGCGATGCGCGCCTTCACGCTCTTGGAGCTCCTGATCGTCGTCTGCATCATCGGCCTGCTGGCGGGCCTGGCGGTCCCCGCGCTGACGGGGGCGCTCCAGGTCGCCAACCAGGTCTCGTGCGCGTCGAACCTGCGGCACGTGGGCATCGCCACGCGGATGTACCTGAAGGACCACGACGACACGTTCTTCCTGCTGGTGGACCTGGCGGCCAGCGAGGGGTCGGGCGGCAAGTGCTGGTACTTCGGGTTCGAGACGACGGGGTCGGCCGCCGGCGGCTGGGGCCGCCGGACCGTCGACCGGTCGAAGGGCACGCTCGCCCCCTACCTGGGCGAGGATGCGCGCGCCGGCGTCTGCCCGGCCCTGCCGTCTTTCGGCGACAAGGCCAAGTACGCCGACTGGGTGTGGACCTACGGCGTCAACGCCGAACTCACGGGCCCGGTCGGCGCGACGAAGTCGAAGACGTTCGGCGCCATCCACCGGCTCGACCGCTCCCGGACGGGCCTCTTCGCCGACTCGGCCCAGGTCAACACCTTCCAGGCCCCGGCCTCCCGCGCAAACCCGCTCATCGAGGAATGGTTCTACATCCAGACGGGCGCCCCGTACGTCCACTTCCGCCACGGCGGGCGGGCGAACGTCCTCTTTGCCGACTGGCACGTCGAGGCCGTCGGGCCCGCCGAGGGCGGCCTGAACCCGATCCTCCCCGGCGCCCGTATCGGCTACCTCGACCCGGCGCGGGTCCTCCTGCGGCCGCGCGGCTGAACCCCGGCCTCACCCTCTCCAGGTCTCGCCGGATGCCGCCCTGCGGCCACCTGATTGTCTGTCGGCCGCCGCGGGAAAAAGACGATACATGAATGATCGAGCGCCCTGTCGCCCCGACAACCCCAGGAGGTCGACCGATGCGGTGGACGCTGCCCGTGGTCCTAGGCCTGGTTCTTGCGGCGCCCGGCGCCCGCGCTGCCGCGCCCGCGGCCGCGCCCCCCGGCGTCACCGTCCGCATCCAGCAGGTCGAGTACGCCGTCAGCCCCGCCGCCAAGGACGCCCGGTACGCCTACCTCAAGCAGAACCCGAACCTGGCGGGCAAGGACAAGTACGTGACGGAGGCCGTCGTCCTCGAGAACGAGCACCTGACGGCGGTGGTCGTGCCCGAGTTCGGGGCGCGCCTGCCGCGCGTCACGTTCAAGAAGGCCAAGCGGGACCTCTTCTGGACGAGCGACGTTCTGGAGGACCGGCCGCCCTGGTCGATCGGCGGGTCGTGCTTCTCGTTCCCGCAGGCCGAGTACGGGCGCCACCTGGACGAGCCGGCCGGGTACCGCATCGTGAAGGGCCCCGACGGGTCGGTCACGGTGGCGATGGACATGCGGTTCCGGCAGTACGCGGGCGAGGTCCAGCGGTACGGGCGGGCGAGCGCCCTCAGGCAGGCGACGTTCGTCACGGTGCGGCCGGGCGCGGCCTGGGTCGAGTACACCGCCCGGGTCGACAACCCCCTGCCGGTCCGGTGCGGCTTCCGCCTGTGGAACGTGGTCCACTTTCCGCGGCGGCCGGGCGCCCGCGTGCTCCTGGCGGCCGACGGCGTGACGGCCGACGGGGCGCCGGCGATGGTCCCGTGGCCCGCGTGGGACGGCGTCGACCACAGCGTCCTCGGCGACTGGGGCGCCTCCTGCGCCGCCGTCGACGCCCAGGGCGACTGGGCCGGCGTCTACTACGGCGACGCCGACGCCAATCACCTGGTCATCAAGTCGCGGTACACGGCGCCGGGGGTGCGGCTGTGCGCCACGACCGTCAAGGCCGACCCGAAGGCCCCGCGCGACCGGCGGGACGGCATGGTCGAGATCTGGTCCGGCTCGGCCCCCCTGCTGGAGCACCCGGGCCACTACCTGCCTCCCTTCGGCGCCTACACGATGCCGCTCAGGCTGGCGATGGTGAGCGGCATCGGCCGCATCGACTGGACCGACGGGACGGTCGCCCTCGCCTACGAGGCCCGCGAGGGCGACGAGGGCGCCACGGTCCGCGTCGTGGCCTTCGAGGTGCATCCCCGCGTCAAGGTCGTCGCCCGGACGCGCGACGAGACGGTCGAGGCCAAGGGGGCGCTCGGGCCCGACGCGCCGCTCGCGGTGCGCTTGGCGAAGCGCGCCGAGCCGGTCCAGGTGACGGTCAGCGAGGACGACGCCGAGATCGCCAAGGTCGCGCTCCCCTGGCGGCCGGAGCGGACGGCCCCGGAGGCGTTCGCCGCCCTGAAGGCCCAGGCGGCGGCGAGGGACGCCCTGGCCGCCGAACTGGCCGACTGGTGCTGCGAGGACGGGCGCGGCCTGCCGGCGGCAGCCGCCCTCCTCACGAAGGACCTGGCCGCCGCCCGGCCCGACCAGGCCGCCCAGGCAGCCCGGATTCTCCTACGGACCGAGGCGCCCGGCTCGCCCGCCTGGCGGGCCGGCCGCGGCGTCCTGGAAGGCGTCGTCCGCCGCAAGCCTCCCGGACCTCACCCATACATCTATCTGGCGATGATGATGACGCTCGACGCGGCGGGCCGCCCCACGTCCGAGGCCGCGGAGCAGATCGAGGCGCTGGGCAAGTTCCCCGGGGCGCGGTACCTGGCGGCGCTGCGGTGCCTCGGCACGGAGAACCCCGCCGGGGCCCTGACGCACCTGAAGGCCGCCATCGCCCAGGCGCCGAACGTGGCCATGGGCCTGGAGGGCGAGGGCACCGCCGGCAACGAGTACCTGCACCCGGCGGCCACGCTGGGGGGCGAGTGGCCCGACCTCCTGCGGGCGGCGGTCCTGCTGGCCATCGAGCGGCCCCAGCCTGCCATCGGGGCGGCCGAGGCCCTCCTCGTCACCGACCCGGCCCGGCCCGAGGCGCTGGCCCTGCTGGCCGAGGCCTATGCCAAGGCCGGACGCGCCGACAAGGCCCGCGAGGCCGCCGCCGCCGCCGAGAACCTCTTCCGCGGCAACGACGAGGCCCGCAAGGACCTCGAGCGCCTCCGCCGCGAGGTCAAGACCGGCGCGTGGGCCGGCTTCCCGAGACCCTGACTGCCCACTCCCCCCCGGGCCGCATGGCGGACCGGGTGCGCCGCCCCTGCCGGATCGGCCGGGGAGTCAATCAGACGGCCGTGCCTGCATGTGAGGAAACCCGCATGAATCTGAACGCCAAGCCGCTCCGGATAGCCCCTCGCCGGCCCAAGGTCGAGCGCGGCGGGCTTTGGCTCGCAGGGCGGAGTAGATTGCCGTTCCCCGACCTGGCGGTGCCGCTCGACCCGTGGTGTACGGCGGAGCAGCCCTTCACCGCACAGGACCGGGACGTCTTCTTCGAGCGGGTCCGCGGCCTGGCCCAGGCCCTGGAGGAGCGCGACCCGTGGTCGCGCGGCCATTCGGAGCACGTCACGCGCTACGCCCTGGGCATGGCCTGGACGCTCGGCCTGGACGCGCCGCAGGTCGACGCCCTCCGCCGCGCCGCCCAGGTCCACGACGTCGGCAAGATCGGCGTGCCCGACGGCATCCTGGGCAAGCCCCGGTTGCTGACGCCCGAGGAGCGGCGGCTCGTCCAGCAGCACAGCCTGATCGCCGTCCAGATCCTCGACCAGACCCAGTGCCTCGGCCACGAGATCCCCTTGGTGCGCCACCACCATGAGCATTGGGACGGCACGGGCTATCCGGACGGCATCGGCGGCCGCGGCATCCCCGGGGGGGCCCGGATCCTGGCCGTCGCCGACACGTTCGACGCCGTCACGTCCCGACGCGCCTACCGGCCGCCCCGGACGATCGCCGAGGCCGTCCACGTCCTCCGCGAGGAGTCCGGCCGCCAGTTCGACCCCGACATGGTCGACGCCATGCTCACGTGGCTCGAGCAGGTCGGCCATGGGACAGGCAAGGCCGGCCGCCTGACCCCGGGAGACCTCCTGAACGAGCCGGCGCCTGTGTGCAGCGCCTAGCGCTCTGTCGCCCGTCCACTGCGGGGTGCCACGGTTGCGCTGTTCGCAACCGTGCTGCCTCGGACGCGCACGGCGGCACACGGCGCAGCCGTGGCACCCATCGTTTCACCTGCGACAGAGCACTAGCGCGGCAGCCCTCCCGCGACCCGCCGCGCACAGGTCCCCCGGAATAGCATTTACGCGCACCGGCCCGCCTGCTATACTTCCGCGGGTCGGCCCGCCGTCGACCTGCGTTCCAGCCTCGAAGGAGTCGCCTGCATGGCCGGTCTGCGCCGTGTGACCCGGAAGCGAGGGGCCGGCACCGCCCCCCCGGATCGGCGCCCGTGCGTCATGATCCTGGGCGGCGGCCCGAACCGCATCGGCCAGGGAATCGAGTTCGACTACTGCTGCGTCCACGCCTCCTTCGCCCTGCGCGAAGAGGGGTACGACAGCATCATGGTCAACTGCAACCCCGAGACGGTCTCGACGGACTACGACACGTCGGACCGGCTCTACTTCGAGCCGCTGACCCTGGAGGACGTCCTGGCGATCGTCGAGCGCGAGCGGCCGCTGGGGGTCATCGCGCAGTTCGGCGGCCAGACGCCGCTGAACCTGGCCAAGCCGCTCGAGCAGGCCGGGGTCGCCATCCTCGGCACGCCGCCCGAGGCGATCGACCGGGCCGAGGACCGCAAGCGCTTCGCCGCCCTGCTTCGCAAACTCCAACTCCTCCAGCCGCCCAACGGCACCGCCCGCAACCTGGCCGAGGCCGCCCGCATCGCCAAGCGCCTGGGCTACCCGGTGCTGGTGCGGCCGTCGTACGTCCTGGGCGGGCGGGCCATGGAGATCTGCTACACGGCGGACGACCTGGAACACTTCGTCGCCCAGGCCGTCATCGCGTCGCCCGAGCATCCCGTCCTGGTGGACAAGTTCCTCGAGGACGCCATCGAGATCGACGTCGACGCCGTGAGCGACGGCCGCCAGACCGTCGTCGCCGGCGTCATGGAGCAACTCGAGGAGGCCGGCATCCACAGCGGCGACTCGTGCTGCTCGCTGCCGCCCTTCACCCTGGCCGACGGCACGGTCGAGTCCATCAAGCAGCAGACCCGCGCGCTGGCCGCGGAACTCGGCGTCCTGGGGCTCCTCAACGTCCAGTACGCCGTCCGCGGAGACACGGTCTACGTCCTCGAGGTCAACCCGCGGGCGTCGCGAACGGTCCCCTTCGTGGCCAAGGCCACGGGCGTCCCCTGGGCCAGGATCGCAACGAAGGTCATCCTCGGCAAGACCCTGGCGGAACTGGGGGCGACGGCCGAGGTCCGGCCCGCCCACTACGCCGTCAAGGCCCCCGTCTTTCCGTGGTACCGGTTCCCGGGGGTCGACCCGGTCCTCGGGCCCGAGATGAAATCGACGGGTGAAGTGATGGGCATTGATGCGAACTTCGGCCTCGCGTTCGCCAAGAGCCAGATCGCCGCCGGCAACGTCCTCGCGACCAGCGGCCGGGTGTTCCTCAGCGTCAACAACCGCGACAAGCGCGACATCATCTCGATCGCCAAGCGCCTGGTGGGCCTCGGGTTCACGCTGGTCGCCACCCAGGGCACCGCCGCCGTCCTGCGCCGCAGCGGCCTGGAGGTCGAGGCGGTCCCCAAGGTCCAGGAGGCCCAGCGGCCGAACGTCCTGGACCGCATGAAGAACGGCCAGATCGCCTTCCTCATCAACACCCCCAGCGGCCGCCACTGCCGCCCGGACGAGGTTTCCATCCGGGCCGCCGCCGTCCGCCTGGGCGTCCCCTTCGTCACGACCCTGAGCGGCGCCGCCGCCGCCGTCCTCGGCCTCGAGGAGATGGCCCGGGGCCGCCTCGGCGTCCGAGCCCTCCAGGACTACCACCGCGACCTGCTGGCCTTGGCTTAGAGACACGGTTTGTATACTATAAGCATAAGTTGCGGATCTGCTGCCCCGTGACAGCGTCGTGTCACATCCCAGGAAAGCCCTTCCAGATAGCGCCAGGGCCCCTTCCGGCGCGTTTCTGTCTGGGCAGACGCGCCCCGAGCCCCCCCCGGAACCGGCGGCGTGGGAATTTCTTATCAAGGGATTTGCCAAGAACCGATAAGACCCCGGCCGCAGGTTGTAAGGCCGCGCGGCTGGGGGGCTCAGGACCGCGCGGCCGCAGGAGACGGTATGGCGCAGCCCCCGCGCGTGTCGGAGACAGGCATCCGGATCCATCAGTTCACCCTGGGCGCGCTGCCCATCGCCGCCTACCTCGCGAACTGGTTTCCCCCCGTCGGCATCGCCGTGGCCGTATCGCTGCTCGCGATGATCTCGCCGCGGCTGCTGGTCCTTGCCCGCCTGTGCCAGAGGATCAGGCCGTCCGACGACGATGCCCTGTCGACCTTCCCCCGGGGATCCTACCGCTTCGACGAGGGGGTCCGCCTCGCGCTGCTGGCGGGCGGGCTGGGCCTCTTGGCGAGCGGACGGCCTTTCGGCTGGCTGCCCCTCCTGGCCACCTCGTGCATCGGCATCATGGCCGGAACGACGGGCTTCTCGTTCACGATGCTCATCTGGGCGGCCCTCCGGAAGGTGGCGCGCCGAGCGCCGCTGGCCTCCTCGCAGAGCGCCGATCCCGGCCGCCTCCAGTCCGTCGGCAACCCGAAGTGCCTCGTCTGCCGCGCCCTCGCCGTGGTGCCCTACCGCCGCTGCCACTGGTGCAACCTGCCGAGCGTCCGCTGGTGCTGCGGCCTTCAGTCGTCCATGCTCCTGGTCCTCCTGCTCGTGATCGCGTTCCTGCTGAACGCGATGCTGGACCCGTGGGTGACGCGGATCCTGGTAACGATGAGCATCGTCAGCGTCGTCGCGCTGGCGCTGGCGATCAACCGCCAGACCGAGGACCTTGTGACCAGCCTGGACACGGTGGCCCAGGCCCACGCGCAGGACGAGGCGCGGTGCGAGTTCCTGAAGTGCCTGTCGCTCGTGACCGCGGTCCAGGAGGCCGCCCAGAGGACCGTCGACTTCATCGCCCGCGAGACGGGCGCGCGGCGGATCAGCCTGATGCTCGTCGAGGACGGCGCCCTGCGGATTGTGGCCGCCCGGGGCCTCCCCGAGGACGTCATCCGCGACGTCCGCGTGCCGATCGGGGCGCGGATCTGCGGCCGCGTCTTCGCCGAGGGGACCCCCCTCATCATGCACGACGTCGCCGCCGAGTTCCCCCGTGAGGCTCTCGGCTTTCCCGCGGGCAGCGCCGCGTCCTACCCCATCGTCATCACCGCCCGCCTCCAGACGAAGGCGCGGCCGATCGGCGTCGTCAACGTCACGGACCACCCGGCCGGGACGTTCTCCGAGGAGAACCTGGCGGACCTCCAGTTCGCCGCCGAGACCGCGGCCATCAGCCTCTCGAGCCACCTCGACCGCGACGAACTCGAGCGGTCCAACTACGGCGCCCTCCGGTCCCTGGCCGCCGCCGTCGAGGCCAAGGACCCGTACACCCACGGCCACTCGGAGCGCGTGCTGGCCTGGGCCACCGCCGTCGCCGCCGAACTCGGCCTGACCGGTCCCGGCCTCCGCAACTTCGCCTACGCCGCCGAACTCCACGACATCGGCAAACTCGCCGTCCCCGACCACATCCTCCAGGCCCCGCGCCGCCTGACCGAGGCCGAATTCGCCATCGTCCGCCAGCATCCGCGCCGTGGCGTCGAACTCATCGAGCACCTCAACTTCCTCACCCCGGCCCGGCCGGCGATCCTCCATCACCACGAGAAACTCGACGGCACCGGCTACCCGGACGGCCTCGCCGGCGACCGGATCCCCCTGGAGGCCAGGATCCTGTCGGTCGTCGACGCCTACGACGCCATGACGAGCGTGCGGCCGTACCGCCCGGCCATGTCCCACGAGGAGGCCGTCGCGGAACTCCGCCGGTGCACCGGGGCCCAGTTCGACCCCGCCTGCGTCGACGCCTTCCTCCGCCTCCTCGAACACGCCCCGCAGACCCCGGAGGCGGCCGCCGCCGGCCGGATCGCGCTTTCCGTGTTGACCGCACGGTGACATAGTGTTGTCACGGCCATCGCTCTTTCCCGCCCCACCTCCGTCCGCCATCGGTCATGCTGTCGCAAGCGGTGCGAACGCCATCCCGTTCCGCCTGCGAGCCGAACGGGCTCTTGGCCACGGCGCCGGCCCTGCCGGCGCCACCCCCGGAGCACCGGATTCGGGGAGATCCGGTGCTTCCTTTTTGGTCCAGCCATCCCCCTCCCCGAAGGTGGCCCCCGCCACCCTTGACCCCCCGCCGGCCGTCTGATAGCGTACCCCCCGTCCACCCACCTCGGAAAGGGGATGCACCGTGAGCGAGACGCTCGTCGGACTCATCGGCGGGACCGGCCTGGGCCACGCCCTCACCAAGGACGCCAACGGCGAGACGGTCGAGGTCGAGACGCCCTTCGGCCCGCCGTCGGCGCCGATCCTCCTCTCGGAGGTGGGCGGCCAGCGGGTGGCCATCCTGGCGCGCCACGGCGAGGGGCACCGCTTCAACCCGAGCCAGGTCCCCTACCGCGCGAACGTCTTCGCCCTGAAGTCGCTCGGCGTCACGCACATCCTGGCGTCGGGGGCGACGGGCATCCTGCGCGAGCCGATCGCGCCGCGCGACCTGGTGGTGTGCGACCAGATCATCGACAAGACCCTGCGGCCGGGCCGCACGTTCTTCGAGGACTTCGTCGCCCACGTCGAGTTCGCCAGCCCCTTCTGCGAGGGCCTGCGGCAACTCCTCATCGCGTGCGGGCGCGACCTGGGCGTCACGGTCCATCCCAAGGGGACGTACGTCTGCATGGAGGGGCCCCAGTTCTCGACCCGGGCCGAGAGCCTGATGCACCGCGCCTGGGGCGGCGACCTCATCGGCATGACCTGCATGCCCGAGGCCAAGTTGGCCCGCGAGGCCGAGATCTGCTACGCCCTGGTGGCCGTCCCGACCGACTACGACTGCTGGCGGCCGCACGAGCCCGGCGAGTCGCCCGACACCGTCATCGAGCACATCGTGGCGAACCTCGCCCAGGGGACGGCCAACGCGGTGGACCTCGTGAAGCGCGCCGTGCCCCGGATCGCCAAGGCGGTGCCGGCCGACTGCCCGTGCCGCAGCGCGCTCGCGCACGCGATCTGGACCGACCGCTCGAAGATCGCGCCGGAGGCCGTCGAGCGCCTCGCCCCGCTCGTCGGAAAGTACCTCAAGTAGACTCGCAGCGCCGCTTCAGGAATTGGGGACGGTTCCTTGAGTGTCTGCGCGGTGGGTCTCCGTACCCACCGCGCAAGGAATGGCGTTTCCGACCGCGTCTGGGGCCATGGCGCGGCGGGTGCGGAGACCCGCCGCGCAAAGCGTGGCTCAATAGGCGGCGAACCCCGGCAGGCTACTTGATCGCCTCAACGGCGACCTTGCGGTAGACGGCCCGGACGTCGCGGACCGTCACGACGCCCGCGCTCGCTTGGAACGCGGCGGCGGTGCCGGTGGCCACGCCCCACCGCAGGCACTCCTCGGGCGCGAGGCCCTCGGCGTGGGCCTTAACGTAGCCGGCCAGGAGCGCGTCGCCGCAGCCGACGGTCTTGACGATCGACTTGGGATCGACCTCGGGCCGCGCGCGCCAGGCGCCCTGGCGCGTGAAGAGGTGGGCCCCCTCGGCGCCGCTCGTGACGATGACCTGCTCGACGCGTTTGCGGAGGGCCGCCGCGGCCGCCAGGACGTCGGCCTCGCTCTTGACCTCCCGCCCCGTCAACTCGCCGAGTTCCAGGCGGTTCGGCTTGACGAGCCAGAGGTCCTCGGCCTTGCGGGTGGCCGCCAGGCCCTCGCCGCTCGTGTCGACGGCCACGAGCGCGCCGCGCTTCGAGCAGGTCGCCAGCAACGCGCGGAACGCGTCGGCCGTCATCCCGGGCGGCAGGCTGCCGCCGAAGAGGACGTACGCGCCCTTGGTCGCGAGGATCGCGAGTTTCTTCGCGATGTGCTCCAGATCCTCGGCCGAGAGGGGGAACCCCACGTCGCGGACATGCGTCTCCAGGCCGTGGGCGGGGTCGATCAGGGTGATGTTCTCGCGCGTGTGGCCGGACCCCTCGAAGAGTTCGATGCGGACGGGGCTCTTCGCGAAACTGCGCTCGAAGCGCGGCCGGTCGCCCTCGCCCACGAAGCCCGTGAGGATGGTCCGCACGCCCAGGATGCCCAGCAGCCGCGCGACGTTCACGGCCTTCCCCGCCGGCTGGATCGAGACGAGGTGCCCCCGCTCGTGGCCGCCGATCACCAGGTTCGGCACCTCCAGGACGCGGTCGACGGCCGTGTTCAGGGAGACGGCGATGATGGAAGGAGGCTCGTCGGCCATGACGGGTCCCTAGCCCGGCGGCTCGGCGTCGAACTCGTCGCCGCGGAAGGTGGCGCCGAGGTAGACGCGTTTGACGTCCGGATCGTTGACGAGTTCCTGGCTGGTGCCGTGGCGGAAGACCTTGCCCTCGTTGACGATGTAGGCGCGGTCGACGATGCTCAGGGTCGCGTGCACGTTGTGGTCCGTCAGGAGCACCCCGATGCCGCGGTTCTTCAAGTTGCGGATGAAGCCCTGGATGTCGAAGATGGCGATGGGGTCGACGCCGGTGAAGGGTTCGTCGAGGAGCATGAGGCTGGGGCGTGTGACGAGGGCGCGGGCGATCTCGAGGCGCCGCCGCTCGCCGCCCGAGAGGGTCCGCGCGTGCTGCCGCGCCAGGTGCGTCAGGCCGAAGTCGCGGATCAGTTCGGCGGCGATGGCCTCGCGCTCGGTCCGCGACAGGTGCATCATCTCCAGGATGGCCAGCAGGTTGTCCTCGACGCTGAGGCGCTGGAAGATGCTCGGCTCCTGCGAGAGGTACCCCATGCCGCGCCGGGCCCGCTGGTACATGGGAAGGCGACTGACGTCCTCGCCCTCGAAGAGGACGCGGCCGGCGTCGGCGGGGATCATGCCCATGGTCATCTTGAAACTGGTGGTCTTGCCGGCGCCGTTCTTGCCCAGGAGGCCGACGATCTCGGCCTCGTTGACGGAGAACGAGACGTCGTCGACGACCTTACGGCCGCTGTAGGTTTTCACAAGTCCGGTTACATTAAGGAGTTCCAACGATCGGCTCCTCGCCCGGCATCGGGCGCCCGGCGCATCGAAACGTCGCCCCCGGCGGGCGCGAATGGCGCCCTCGCCCCCGCCCCCTCCCGCACACGGGAGAGGGGAGATGCACCAGCCCGGCACGGCCCCGCACGATACCCGCGCGGCAGGCCGCCCGCAAGCCCCTCGACCTCCGCAGCGCACGCAGCGCTAGTGCACGAACCGGAAGCCCGTCGGGTCCGGGGCGATCGGAATGTAGAGCCGCGACCCGGCGGCCGGCCAGTAGACGAAGAACGCCTTGCCGACGAGGTTCCGCCGCGGGACCACCGGCCGGTCCAGCCGCCACAGCCGCGAGTCCAGCGAGTTCGGGCTGTTGTCGCCCAGGACGAAGAACTCGTCGGCCCCGAGCGTCTCGGGATTGCCGGCGGTCGCATGGCCCCGCTCGCCCGCCGGCATGAACGCCGCGTTGGTGTAGTACACGTCGCGCCAGAGGCCGAGGTACTCGACCGCGACGGGCCCGCCGCTCGCCCCCAGCCGCACGCTTGCCGCGCGGCCGGGCGCCCGGTCCATCGCGTCGCGCTCCTCGGGCGCCAGGGGCAGCGGCTCGTACACGGGATCGCCCTCGCGCGTCCTGGCCTCGGCGGGGCACGTGGCGACGCGGCGGCCGTCCACCAGGAGCATCGCCTTGTGATCGACGTTGGCGGCCAGGACCTCGACCGCCCGTCCCACCGGCAGGGCCCCGTCGGTCCCCTCGGCCACGACCTGGCCGTTGACGAGCACCCGCGCCGGCCGGCCCGACCCGACGGCCGGCAGTTCGAAACGCAGGCGATTGTTGTAGGCCCCGAGTTCGATCACGACCGACGCCTGGGCCGACCCGGCCTTGACCCGGCCGCGAAGCGCCAGGTCCGTGCACGCGTTGGCCTCCGCCTGGAGGGCCGACGGCGCGTTGTAGGCGTAGTAGTCGAGGATGTTGCTCGGCTCGGCCGCGCCCACGTCGTCGCCCTGGCCGCGCGGAATCCGGTGCTCATACGTCAGCCAGGCGGCCTCCGCCCGCCCAGGCGGGCCGGAGCCTGCCGCCGCCGGGCCGCCCTCGGACAGGCGGAAGCCGTGGCCCGCTTCCTCCCAGCCGCCCTCGAGTTTCCATCGCGGCACCCACGTCGTGTAGGTGGGGCGGTAGCGCGTGTCGTGCACGATCATCCAGAGGGCCTCCTGGGCGGCGTCGGTCTTCTGGACAATGCGTCCGTTGATGGTGACGTCGCCTTGGCGGACCTCGACCGTGTCGCCCGGCAGGCCCACGAGCCGCTTGATGTAGTTCTGCGACGGTTCGTTGGGGTTGCGGAAGACGATGACGTCCCAGCGTCGCGGATCCTGGAAATCGTAGAGGAACTTCAGGACGAGGATGCGGTCGCCGCTGAACGCCGTCTCGCCGGGCTGCAACTGGCGGGGATGAAAGCAGTTCGGGCAGTACCACGTCGGCGAGCGCCAGCCGGCGTCGTGGCGGGACGTCGGGTCCGCCCCCGCCGAGAACTCGTACCCGCAACTTGCACACTCGAACTCGTAGTGGGCCCCGTGGAGCGTCGGCGCCATCGACCCGGTGGGGATGACGAACGCCTCCACGATGAACGCGCGGAAGATGAAGGCCAGCACGAACGCCACGACGATCGATTCGAGCGTCTCCAGCAGCGATTCGCGCCTCTTCGCGGCGTCCGATGTCGTCGCCCCGCCTGCCTCGCGATTGGCCATCGCCTCCTGCCCGCTCGATACCGCCCCGCCCCGTGGGACACAAGGCTTTGTCTGACGAATCCGTCGTCGGCCCGAGGGCGAGCGAATTCGGTCCTGGCAAGGAGGCCGAAGCAGGCGATGCTTGTCGCATCGCCGATGCAGGCCGACGCCGCCAGGGCCGAATGCAGCCGCCCGAAGCCAGATCGGATTCGTCAGACACAGCCTGAAGGAACGCATCCTAGGCCGCTGCGCGGCGGTCATCAAGACAAATCCTCACCCCCCGGGCCCTTGGCCCGCTTCGTACGTGCCAGCGTGCTCGGCAATTTCCCATTGGCGGGTGCCACTGGCGGCTTGTCCGCCAGTGCCGCCCGGAATCGCACTGGCTGCCGGCAGGCAGGCCGGCGCGCGGCCGCCTTTGTCTTGCTCCCCCGCCGCGGGCCCCCTAGAATCTCCTCCGGCCCCGGGAGGCCGCGCCCATGAAACCGCCCCGCATCCTCGTCATCGGCAGCGTCAACATGGACATCGTGGCCCGCGTCGACCACGTGCCCGCCCCCGGCGAGAACGTGCGCGGCGGCGACTTCGCCACCATCCCCGGCGGCAAGGGCGCCAACCAGGCCGTCGCCTGCGCCCGCCTGGGGGCCGACACGCGCCTCGTGGCCCGCGTCGGCGACGACGCCTTCGGCGCGCGACTCCGCGCCGGCCTCGACTCCTGCGGCGTCCGGACCGACGCCGTCGCCGCCGTCCCCGGATGCCCGAGCGGCGTCGCCCTCATCCTGGTCGACGCGCGCGGCCAGAACAGCATCGTCGTCACCGCCGGGGCCAACGGCCGCCTGACCCCGGCCGACGTCGAGGCCGCGCGCCCCCT
>CAYGZE010000087.1:0-7405 GCA_964354185.1 uncultured Anaerolineales bacterium
ACTGCGCGTGCGAGCGGCACTGGTGGACAAGCCACCAGTGGCACCCGGCGATGGGGACTTGCCAAGCACGCTGAACACGTACCGCGGCGGTGCCGCATCGCGGCCGGCGCCTTGAAAAACGCCCCCGCGGCACTAGACTCTCCCGGTAGGGGCACGCTGCCGCGGGCGCGTCGCGGCAGGCGGAGCGCCAGGCCCGGGAGGTCCACCATGAACAGCCGCGAGCGCGTCGAGGCGGCCCTCGCCCACCGCCGGCCCGACCGGCCGCCCATCGACCTGGGGTCCACGGCGGTCACTGGCATCCACGTGACGATGGTCCACGGCCTGCGCCAGGCGCTGGGTCTCCCGACCTCGGGCGAGCACCGGGTGAAGGTCGTCGAGCCCTACCAGATGCTGGGCGAGGTGGCGGGCGACCTGGCCGAGGCGCTCGGCGTCGACTGCGTCGGCCTGGGGATGCGCCGGAACCTCTTCGGCTTCGAGAACACGGGCTGGAAGCCGTGGACGTGGTTCGGGGGCATCGAGATGCTCGTCCCGGCGGCGTTCAACACGGTGCCGGAGGCGAGCGGCGAACTCCTCCAGTACCCCGAGGGCGACCGGGCCGCGCCGCCCAGCGGCCACATGCCCGTCGGCGGGTTCTACCACGACACGATCGTCCGCCAGCCGCCCATCGACGACGACACCCTCCTGCGCGTCGAGGACAACCTGGAGGAGTTCGGGCCCGTCTCGGACGAGGACCTGGCGGACCTCGAGCGGGCGGCCCGGCGCCTCTGGGACGAGACGCCATACGCCCTGGTCGGCTCGTTCGGCGGGACGGCGTTCGGCGACATCGCCCTGGTGCCCGCGCCGTTCCTCAAGAACCCGCGGGGCATCCGCGACATCGAGGAATGGTACGTGAGCACGGTCTCGCGGCGGGAACACGTGCGGGAGATCTTCGCGCGGCAGTGCGAGATCGGCCTGGGGAACCTGGAGCGGATCCGCCAGGCCGTCGGCAACCGCGTGGCCGCCGTCTTCCTCACGGGCACCGACTTCGGCACGCAGAACGCCCCGTTCCTGTCGCCCGACACCTACCGCGACCTCTACCAGCCGTTCCACCGCCGCGTGAACGACTGGGTCCACGCCCGGACGACCTGGAAGGCGTTCATCCACACGTGCGGCGCGGTCGAGCCCCTGATCGGTGAGTTCATCCGGTCGGGGTTCGACATCCTGAACCCGGTCCAATGCTCGGCGGCCGGGATGGACCCGAAGACCCTCAAGGCGCGGTACGGCGCGCGAATCACGTTCTGGGGCGGGGCGATCGACACGCAGCGGACGCTGCCCTTCGGCACGCCGGAGGAGGTCGGCCGCGAGGCCCGCGAGCGGCGGCGGATCTTCGGGGCCGGCGGCGGCTTCGTCTTCAACCCCATCCACAACATCCAGGCCCGGACGCCCGTGGAGAACGTGGTGGAACTCTTCCGCGCGGCCAGGGAAGGTTAGCGGCGCGCGGCGGCAACTGTCCTTCGTCCCGTTGTGCCTTGGTGCCATCGTACCTGTCCCTTGGGCCTTTCCTGCCGAGGCCGGCTTGGGCCTTGAACCTCGGGTCGCCTTGGGTGTAGGCTTCCGCGCTGGAGTTCATGCACCGGGCCGCGGGCCGTGCGGGGGCCCCGCCTTGCCGCGAGGCAGGGGAGCGTCTCCCCGGCCCCGGAACCCATGAAAGGGATCGTCATGCGAGCCTCCGCAGCGGCGGCCGGCCTCATCGCACTCGTGCTGGCGCTCGGCGCCGGGGGAGCGGACATGCAGGGGAAGCTGGAGCCGAAGGACGCCCTGCCGCCCGCGCCGCAGGGGCAGGCCTGGAAACTCGCCTGGAACGACGAGTTCGAGGGCACCACACTGGACGCGTCGAAGTGGGAGGCGGTCGACGGCCCGCGGCGGGCCGGCTTCTGGTCGCCCAAGGCCGTCTCGCTCGACGGCAAGGGCAGCCTGGTCATCCGCACGTTCAAGGAGGGGGACAAGTACTACGACGGCTGCGTGCGGACGCGCGGGAGGTTCGAGCACGCCTTCGGCTACTACGTGGCGCGGATCCGCCTCCAGAAGTCGGCCGGCCACTGGTCGGCCTTCTGGATGTACAGCCAAGCCCAGGGCCGCGTCGGCCACGGCGGCATGGACGGCACCGAGGTGGACATCATGGAGAAGCCGTGGCTCGATGACCGCGTCCAGCACACCCTTCATTGGGACGGCTACGGCAAGGACCACAAGTCCGAGGGGCACGTCTCGAAAAACCCCGGCGTCATGGAGGGCTGGCACACGTTCGCCCTGCTCTGGACGCCCGACGAGTACGTCTTCTACGTGGACGGCAAGGAGACGTGGCGCACCAGCGCGGGCGGCGTGTGCCAGGTGCCGCTGTACCTGAAACTGAGCGACGAGTTGGAGTTCGGCGGCTGGGCGGGGGACGTCCGCAAGGCCAACCTGCCCGACGAGTTCCTGACGGACTACGTCCGCGTGTACAACCTCGTGGACGCCAGGACGGGCGAGCCGGTCCTGAAGCCGAAGCCGCTCGCGGACTTCTGAGGGCGGCCAAACCGCCGGATGTGTGGCACGGGTGGCTTGCCTGCCACAACCACGGCGAGATCCCTCGACTCGCTTCGCTCGCTCGGGATGACATCATTCATGCCGGGCTCAGCAGAGACGCGCAGACTCCCGCGCTACTTCTTGCCCTCCTCGGCCTTGGGTTCCGGGTAGGGTTTGAGGGCGCCGGCGAGGTTGAACTTCACGGGCGCCAGGTGCAGGGCCGCCACGTTCGGGGCCATGCGGCGGGGCTTGGCGAGGTCGGCCGCGCGGTCCTCGAAGTCCTTGCGGACGCGCTGGGCCTCTTGGCCGAGCGCGAGGCCCTTGGCGGCCGCCAGGGCGTCCACCTCGCGCCAGAAGGTGTGGACGCCGCCCAGGTGAGGGGCCCCGCCCTTGCCGGCCGCCTGGCCGCCCACCAGGAGCGCCTCCTGCAACCGGCCCGAGGCCGTCGTCGCCAGCACGCCGAGGTACCACGCCTTGACCTCCGGTCGGCCCCAGTCGGCGAGGGCCTCGTGGACGCGGGTGATGGCGTCGACCGCGCGGGCCCGGAGGTCCTCCCCCTCGGCCTCGTCGAGCGCGATGCCGCGAAGGACGTCCGCGGCCCCGCGGAGGGCCTGGACGTCGGCGGCGGAGAGGCCCGCGAGGCCGCCGTCGCCGCCGGCCGCCTCGGGCGCAGGGGCGCCGGCCACGGGCGTGCCGGGCTCCGCGCCGCGCGCGGCCAAGCCGCCGGGCGGAAGCGCTACGGCGGCGCCCAGCGCTGCCGCCAGGGCCAGAGCCGCGATCATCCCGCCGCCAAGGAATGGCCGCATCGAAAGCACCTCACCGGTTACTTGAGCAGAGGCTCGAAGGGGTCCTTCAGGTCGTCGGCCGTGCCGGGCTTGCCGTCGGGCCCGGCCGGCCCGTAGTTGACGAACGCGAAGAAGGGGTCGAGGCCGACGGCGTGTCCGCGGACGGCCCGGGCGCCGACGCAGATCATCTCGCGCCCCAGGTTCTGGAAGTCGCGCTCGGTCGAGCGGCCGAAGGCGTCCACGAAGCACCGCAGGGCCTCCTTGGGGTGGCCGGAGTAGAGGTAGGTCATGGCGCGGTGGCGCATGGCGCCGGCGTCGTCGCCGGCCTTCTTGCGGGCCTCGTCGAAGGCGCGCTCGCGGTCGGGCCAGGACGGGCGGGGCATCGCCGCCAGGGGGTCCTTGAGGTCGTCGGGCGTGCCGGGCTTGGCGTCCTCGCCGTCGGGCCCGAACCGCTGGTAGTTGAGGACGGCGTTGGCGCGGGCGACGTTGCGGTCGAGGCCCTTGAGGGCCTCGGCGATCATGCGGGCGGCCTCGGCCACGCGGCCTTCGTCGGGGGCGGCGTCCAGGAGGATCCGCGCGGCCTGGAGGGCCTCGTCGAACCGGCCGCGCTTCAGGTGGAGGTCCGCGATGGTCCGCTGGGCGGCGTACCACTGGTCCGACGCCTCGGGGTGGGCCACGAAGACGCGCTCGCACGCCCGGAGGGCGTCGTCGGGCCGCTCGGCCTTGAGGGCGGCGTCGGCGGCCCGGAGGCAGTACTCCTGGGCCTGCTTCGGGTCGGGCTCGGCCTTCTCGGCGGCCTCGTAGTGGGCCTGCTCCTCGGCGAACTTCTTGAGGCGGTCCAGGCAGTCGCCGCAACGGAACGTCGCGTCGCGGCGGCGCCAGAAGTCGGCCTCCTTCCAGGCGGGGTTCTCCATGAGGCGCTTGAGGAGGGCGACGGCCCCCTCCCAGTCCTCGGTGCGGTAGGCGGCGTCGGCCTGGAGCCAGAGGGCACTGGTGGCAGCCTTGGCGTTCCCGGGGTCGGCCTGCATGGCCTTCTCGGCCTCGTCGCGGCCTTCGGCGTACCGGCGGCCTTCGAGGAAGATGCCGGCGATGCGCAGGTGCGCGTCGACGACCACGTCCTTGTCGTCGGGCAGGGCGCGGACGAGCGCGCGGAGGCGCTCGACGGCGTCGGGGTCCTTCTTGGCCTGGCGCAGGAGGTCCGACTCCGTGTAGTAGGCGCGGACCTGGAGTTCCTTGTCGTCCGGGAAGGCCTTCCGCCAGCGCTCGGAGACGGCGACGGCGTCGTCCCACTTTTCGTCGCGGCGCAGGGCGTCGATCCAGATTTCGAAGGCGCGGCTGCGGAGGGAGGGCTGGACCTTGGCGTCGCCGACGAGGCCCTCGCAGAGGCGGATGGCCTCGGCGCGCTCGGCCTTGTTCTCGCGGGCGCGCCAGGCCCGGTCGACGCGTTTCTCGGCGCTCTCGCCGGCCGGCGCGGCCGCCAGGGCCGCGCCCGCCGCGACGGACACGAGGAGCAGGACGGCGAGGGGCTTGGGGTCTCTCATGGGGACGGCGCTCCTTGGGCCGGCTTCAGGTCGTCGGCGCTCAGGTGGACCCACATGTCCTTGACGCCGTAGGTGGCGGCGGCGCGCCCTTCGCCCGACAGGACGACGGCCGTCATGACCCGCGTCCGGAAGGTGGGGGCGTCCTTCAGCAGGCGCCGCAGGGGGATGACGACGCGGCGGAACTCGGCGGCGATGCGGCCGCCCTCGACGAACCCCTCGGCCTCGACGGCGACGGGGGGCGTCGTGGTCGGCGGGGCGTAGGGCGGCGTGTCGACGAGTTGGGCGCGGACGTCCTCGCCGCCGGCCCCCTCGCGCCGGATCCAGAACGACAGGGCGTGGAAGCCCTCGATGTCGCGCGGGTAGTAGACGCTACCGTACTCCTTCCGCCAGGGCTTGCCCGCCTCGGTCTGGAAGTCGTCACGCCGACTGAGGACGGCGAAACTCTCCGCCCGCTCGAACACCCCGAGCGGCGCGACGGCGCCCGCCAGGCGGCCGTCGGCCCCGACGGCGGTCACCGAGAGGCCGATCACGCCCGGCCACGGCCGCCGCCATTCCTCGCTGTACTGGCGCACGCGCCCGGGGTCCACGCGGAACGTCGCCCCGTAGGTGCCGTCGCCGGCGGCCCCGTCGCCGTGCTGGCCGTCGTCGAAGAGGGGCGTGGCGGGCGACGCGCCCAGGCGGCTGAGGTCCACCGTGACGCCGGCGGGCGGGGCGTCCTTGGGGGCGGTCACGCGGGCGGTGACCTGGAACCCGATGGCGCTGGAGGTCGCCCGGGCGGCCTGGACCTGGGCGAGGAGCCGCCGCGCGGCCTGGGCGGCCTGGTGCGCGTCGGGGAACTGGCGCACCTCGTCGCGCAGGGCCCGCACGGCCTCCGTGAACGCCGTCTGCTCGAAGGCGAGGACCGGCGGCGCGACGGCGGCCCGCGCGACGTCGATGGCCGCCGGCTGCGCGCGGCCCAGGTACAGGTCGTCGTTCACGACGGCGTAGAACGTCTTGCCGTCGGCGGCGGCGCGGAGGCGGGCGCCCTCGCGGACGAAGGGCCCCGTGAACAGGCCCGCGCTCTGGGGCGAGAACGTCTGGAGTTCGTCCGTCGAGACGACCATGCCGAGGCGGGTCGGCTCGTAGGCGCAGAGGACCTGCACGTCGGCGTTGGGCCCCCAGGCGACCGCCACGCTGGCCCAGGCCGTGACGTCGGCGGGCCCGATGCGGACACGGTCGCCCGCGGTCAGGCGGTACATCCCCGCGTCGGCCGTCGAGACGTACGGGGCCGCGCCGCGGAAAACCTCGCCCGTCCAGTCCGAGCGCCGCACGAACACCGAAATGGCGGCGTCGGTCGGCACGACGTCGCGGACCACGTCGATCCAGTAGTCCTCGGGCGCGACGGCGTGGTAGACGCTCTGGACGGCGGGCGCGTCGGTCTTCGACGCCACCAGGAAGAGCACCCCCTCGCCGCCCGCGCTGGCGATGACGCGGCGGACGTAGTAGTCCGGGTGGATGACCCGCCAGGTCCGCCCGGCGTCGGTGCTCCAGGAGATGCCGGGGGCCGCCTCGCCGTGGATCACCAGGACCGTCCGCAGCCGCCGGTCGCCGGTGTAGACGCATACGCCGGCCGTCTGGTCGGACGCCAGGCCGGACGCCTTCGAGCCGACCTGGCGGACGGTCTTGCCGGCGTCCTCGGAGAGGAAGACGCCCCGCGAGTCGCTCGCCAGGTAGAAGGCGTCGGGGGCGTCCGGGACGAAGGCGACGTGGCGGACGACGCCTACCTGGTCCGCCGCCGCGGCGGGCAGGGGCTGCCAGGTCGCCCCCGCGTCGTCGGAGGCGACGAGGCCGGCGGCCGTCGCCAGCAACACGCGCCCGCCCCGGACCGGGTGCGGAAAGACGCCCAGGACGCGCCGCACCCGCGCGTCGCGCTGCCACGCGACGCGCAGCGGCGGATACGTGCCCGTGTGGCGGAAGAGGCCCGGGGGCTCCAGGACGCCGACGACCTTCCCGCCGACGGCGACGGGCTTGGGCGCGTCGGCGCCCAAGGCACCGCGCACCGGCGCGACGGCCGCCAGGGCCGCCAGCACCAGCATTGGGGCTCCCAGGCGCCTCATGGTCCGGCTCCAGGTCGCTGTCGTGCTACTCGGCGGGCAGGCGGTCGGCGCGGCCGAGGACGGTCCGCCGCGCCAGGCTGCCCGGCTCGCCTTCCTTCCTGCCCGCCACGGGGACGTATCCATCCTTGCCGATGGCCGAGACGCCCATGTCGCGGCCGGCGTCCTCGAGCGTGGCGTGTTCGCTGAGGACCCGCCGCGCGAGCCACGACTCGTCGATCTGTCCGTCCGGGGGCGAGATCGGGACGGGCGCGTCGGGCTTCGTGCGGTCGCTCTCGGGCGCCAGGCGGCGCGTGCCGGGCATGCCCTCGGGCCCGGCGTAGAGTTTCTCGAAGACCTCGACGGACTCCTTGCCGTCGATCCGCCAGGCGCCCGACTCGGTGACGCTCAGGCGCGAGATCCAGAGGGCGGCCTCGCGCGCCGCCCAGTTGTAGGCCTCCAGGAG
>CAYGZE010000087.1:7505-15219 GCA_964354185.1 uncultured Anaerolineales bacterium
CCTCGCGCGCCGCCCAGTTGTAGGCCTCCAGGAGGGTGACGGTCCCGTCCTTGGCGCCGGCCTCGGGGGCGCCCTCGCCGTCGGCGCGCCGCGACTCGAGGCCTCGCAGGAAGAACTCGGCGAAGACCGTCTCGTTGCCCTCGATGGGGCTGGTGGCAGCCACGTTCACGCGGTCCTTGCGGGCCAGGACGGGGACGCTCGCGCCCGAGGCCGACGTGAAGTTGAGGACCGCCTGGTTGGCGGCGGGCACGGACGCCAGGCCGTCGGCCAGATCGCGGGCGCTCAGGTCCGGCCCCCGCAGGGCCAGCGTCGGAACCTCCTCGGCCAGGACGCCGTGGCCCACGAGCATCAGGATGAACTGGTCCTGCGGCCGGACCTTGGCGGCGGCGTCGGCCAGGGCCTTGCGGACAGACTCGGCCGTCGCCGGCCCGCGGACGATCGGGTCCTTGAAGCCCTCGTCGCCCGAGAGGACCACGACGTTCTCCGGCGGGACGCCGGCCGTCCGCGTGAGGTAGGCGTGGAACCGCGTCAGCCAGTCGCGGTAGTGGCGGGCGAAGAGTTCCTCGCCCGGCAGGCCGCCGATGAGCAGGGCGTGGCACCGGCCGGGCGCGGGCGGGCCTTGCGGCTCGGCCGCCGCCGCGCCGCGCGGGAGCGCGGCCAGGACCGCGACCAGCAGGGCCGCGGCCGCGGCAACCCCCGCTCTCCCCTGCCCTGTCGAGACGACTCGCATGGCGATCTCGGCCCCCTAGTGCGTCAGGAAGTAGATGATGACGTTGACGCCCATCTTGATGGCCTCCATGTTCTTCTCCATGCCCCAGAAGCGGCACTGCCAGCCGCAGTGGATGTCGCCCGGGTCGAGGTACGTCATGATCCGCCCCGTGCCGCGCTCAAACAGGCCGTGCGCCCCGTGGGGCACGCCCTGCATGTGGGGCGAGCCCTTCGGGAAGTCGAAGTAGACGTGGAAGATCTCGTGGTCGTGGGGGATCTTCCGCATGGGGTTGTCGGGGAAGAGTTTGTTGACGAGTTTGCGGTAGTCGCGGAAGAAGCGGTCCTCGCGGGCCAGGTAGACGCAGTCGTCGGCCAGGATGAACCCGCCGCGCTCGAGGAACTCGCGGAAGTTCCGCTCCTCCCCGGCGGGGAGGTCGAAGTACCCCTCCGAGGTCATGAAGACGAAGGGGTGGCGGCAGAGTTCGTCGAAGTCGCCCAGCCGCACCACCACGGGCTCCATGCTGACGTTGATGTTCGTCAGTTCGGCCAGTTTCCGCCGCAGGTTCACGTCGCCCACGGGCCCGGCGTCCCAGCGGTCGGGCGTGTTGTCCTTCACGCTGAACTGGAGGCGCGGAAAGATGAACTTGCCCGTCTTGATGGCCTGGTCGGCCTGGGCGCGCCGCTCGGTCCCGAAGAGACCCGCGGCGGTCGCCAGGCACGCGCCGCCCAGGGCCGCCAGGCCCGTCTTCAGGAACCGCCGGCGCGAGAGCGCCTGGATGGTCTCCCACGCGCCCGCCAGGTCCTCGGCCGCGCGCCCGGCGGCCCGGTCCCTTGCGCGATGGATGATCTCGCTCACGGCTCCTCCCTCATCTCGGTTCAGGCCAGCCCGCTCCGGCGGCGGACGAACCACTCGGCCGCCATCGCCGCCACGAGCAGTGCGAACAGCACCGGCGTGTCCCAGATCTCCCTGTCGACGGGCTTGACGGTCGTCTCGGTCACCGCCCGCGCCTGGCGGGCGACGACGTCGGCCAGCGCGGCGGCCTCGTCGGGCCGCCAGTACCGCCCCCCCGTCGTCCGGGCCATGCCGCGCAGGGTCTCTTCCTTGAGGCCGGCGCTCGAGAACTCGACGAACGGCTCCGAGACCTCGAAGGCCGTCTCGGCGGGCGGCAGGTCCCAGCCCTGGACGCGGACGCTCACGCCGTAGTTCCCCTCGTCGGCCGGGACGTAGCGGCACTGGTACACGCCCTCCTCCGAGAGGATCCAGTCCATCGGGACCTCCTCGGTGTTGCCGAGGGGGTCGGTCACGGTCGCCAGGAGCGTGGCGTCGTTGACGGGGCGGAGGTCCTTCTGGAGGGCGGTGGCGCGGAGGATGACCGCGCGGCCGCGCGGATAGACGTCAGCGTCGGTCCCGGCCGTCAGGCGCTCCGTCGCCCCGACGGCGAGCCAGCGGACGAGTTGCTTCCAGAACTTCTCGTGGAACTCGTCGCT
Organism: uncultured Anaerolineales bacterium; assembly: GCA_964354185.1. Lineage (GTDB taxonomy): Bacteria > Planctomycetota > Phycisphaerae > FEN-1346 > FEN-1346 > CAYGZE01. The sequence continues at coordinate 9,702 of CAYGZE010000087.1, forward strand.
GGCGGGCATCGAGACCTGCCAGTACCACGAGCCGCCGGAGGTGAACGCGGCCGCGCGCCCCTGGCCGTACGGCTGGACGGCCAGGACGGGCAGGCCGCCGTCCTCCCGCGCCAGGAGGACCTGGGCGGCGGGCTTGACGCGGCGGACGGGGGTGATGCCGACGAGGGGCGGCGCCTTCGCCCACAACCGCGCGTTCGCCTCGGCGTCCGACACCAGGCGCATCACGGGGTGGGCGAGGCCCTCCTCGGTGGCCCGGGCCTGGTAGCGGCCGTCCTCGTAGGGCGGGTCGGAGGGCGAGACGTCCAGGGGCAGCATCTTGCCGACGGGCGTGCCGGCGTAGCCGCCCAGGCCGAAGGAGTTGACGCCGCCCAGCATCAGCAGGCCGCCGCCCCGGACGCGGACGAACTCCTCCACCAGCGCCAGTTGCGCCGGCGTGAAGTAGCCCGCCTCGATGTCGCCAAGGAGGATGGCCTCGAACGCGAACAGCCGCTCGCGGGCCCGCGGGTCCGAGGCGTCCGGGAACCCCGCCTCCAGGTACTTCTCGCTCTCGTTGGCGCCCTGGACGTAGAAGCGGTCGCTCGCCAGCCGCAGGAGGCCCACCAGCCGGAAGTCCGGGTCGCGGAAGAGGGCCCGGCGCAGGAACCGGTACTCGAGGCGCGGGCTCCCCTCGATGTAGAGGACGGGCAGGCGGTCGTCCTGGATCTCAAGGACGAACTCGCGGCTGTTGTTGTCGGCGATGCGTTCGCCGTCGCCGGGCGGGATCGAGACGCGGTAGGTCGCCGTGCCCTCGACGTCCGGGGTGAACGCGAAGCGGACCCGCTTAAGGTCGTCGCCGCCCTGGCCGGGGTCGATCGTCTTGGAGAGGAGGCGCGTGCCGGCGCGCGAGATCTCCAACTCGAACGGCTCGTGGAAGTCGGTGTGGCGGACCGTCGCGTAGACCTCGACCTCGGTGTTCCGCCGCACGCGCTTCGGGGCGAACACGCGGACGACCTCGAAGTCCTTCGGCGGGCTCGGGTCGCCCAGGCCGACGACGTGCAGGGGCACGCGGCGGGCCTGGAGGAGTTTGGCGGCCTCCTCGGGGCTGCCGCCCTCGTTGCGGCAGCCGTCGGTCAGCATCACCACCGCCGCCAGCGGCAGGCCGCGCAGTTCCGACTCCATGTCCCGCACCGCGCGGAAGATGTCGGTCGCGGACCCCTCGGCCCGCAGGGCGGAGACGTCGGCGACGCGCGCGGCCTCGCGGTCGAAACCGTAGAGGAGCACCTGGGAATCGCGGCCGAGCCGCGCGACCAGCCCGTCGGACGGGTTGCCCGCGAGCACGTCCTTGGCCGCGTCGAGGCGCGGCCGCTTCGCCTCGCCGGCGCCGGCGTCGGCGATCGACATCGAGCGCGACATGTCGACCAGGACGGCGGTGAAGACGGCGTTCGGCGGCCGCGGCATCCGGACGGCGGGCACCGCCAGGAGGAGCACCAGGAGGACGATGGCCGCCACGCGGAGCCCAAGGAGCAGCCGCCCCGCCCTGCGGGCGCCCCGCGGCGAGGCCCGCCGGTACAGCCACCACGCCGTGGCCACGAGGCCCGCCAGGACGAGAACCCACACCTCGAGGGGGATGCGGCTGAGGAAGACGAACTCCCCCCGGCGCATCGTCTCGAACGGCACGTTGAACAGGCGCTCGAACACGCCTTCTCCCGTCACGTCCCGCCGCCGGACCGCCGGCCCGGCGCCGCAGGGGCGCCGCTACCGCGTTCCGCCGCGCTCCGACAGGATCTCGTAATACTTGTTCACCAGGTGCCGGTACTGGGGCGGACACTCCTCGCGCTGGAAGTCCTTGAGTCGCTCGGCCTCGAGTTGGGCGGCCAGTTCGGCCTCGAGTTTGTTGGACGCCCGGCGGACGACCTTGAGGAGGTCGGCCCGCTTCTGGGCGTCGGCGGCAAGCGCCTGGCCCAGGACGTCGGGGTTCTGCGAGGCGGTCCGGAGTTGGCCGGCCTCCTCGGGGGCGAACTGGCGGCCGTCGAGGTGGCCGACGAAGGTGACGACGTCGGCGGCGACGCGTTCGCCCAGGTCCCGCCGGTCCTGGCCCGAGAGGGTCCCGCGCTGGGCGGTCGCCTGGGCGCCTTCGCCGCCGCGCTCCTCCGTGCCCTGGCCGGCCGGCTCTTGCGTGCCCTGGCCGGCGGGCGTCTGGGCGCTCTCCTGGCCGGCCGGTTGGCCCTGCTCCGCGCCGGTCGGCTCGCCGCCCTCCTGGCCGCCGAGTTGCCCCAGGGTGTCGGCGATGCGGTCGGCCTCGAACTTGGCCCGCGCGAGTTCCGATTTGTAGTCCGAGGCGAGGGTGCCGGCGGCCTCGCGCAGGCTGTCGAGGACGGCCCCGATGCCGGCGACGGCCTTCTCCTGCTCGGCGGCGGCGGTCTTGGGGCGTGCGGCGTCGAGTTCCACCGCCGCGTTCGTCATCTTCTGGACCACCTGGTGCCGCGCCAGGCCGCGCTCGGCCTCCTCGACGCCCCGGGCCGTGTCGGGCTTGCCGCCGCGCTGGACCATGTCGCGCAGGCCGTCGATCTCGGCCTTCAGGCGGTCCGTGTCGACGCGAACCTCGCCCTGGCGGAAGGCCAGGCGTCCGAGGTCGCGCTGGCGGGCGGCATCGGGCGTGCCGCCCGCGTCGGGCCGCGCGGCCGCGGCGGCCGTCTGGGTCCCGACCTCGCCCTGCGCCCGCAGGATCCGTTCCGCGTGGCGCATGGCCAAGTCGACGGCCTGCTCCACGCCGAACCGCTGGAGGCCCGCGACGCTCTCGGCCGCCTCCTTCAGGTTGCCCTGGGCCCGCTGGATGCCGGCGACGGCCTGGTCCATGTTGCCCTGGCGTAGATCGGCGGCGGCGCGGAACATGTCGCGGGCCGCGTCGTCGGTCTTCTCGGCCATCCGGGCGAAACCGGGATCGACGCCGGCCAGTTCCTTGGCATCCATGGCGACGCCCTTGGCCTGACCGGCGAGGGTCTCCTGGTTGGCGGCCAGGGCCGCGGCCGGCCCGCCGCTCGCGGCCGGGGCGCCGGTCGGGTTGGCGGGCTGCTCGCCGCCCTGGGCGCCGGGCTCCTCGCGGCCTGCCTGGGCGCCGGCCTCCGGGGCAGTCTGGCCGCCCGCCTCCTGCCCGGCCTGGCCGGCGGGTTGCTCACCGCCCTGGGCGGCCTGCGGCTTGCCGCCCTCGGGGGCGCCGGCCGAGGTCTGCTCGGCCATGGCGACGGCCTGCTCGAGGATGGCGTTCTCGGCGGCCCGCAGGTTCTCGGCCTTCCTGGCGAGTTCCTCGGCCTCCTCGAGTTTCCGGAGTTCGCGGCGATAGCCGGGCGCGACGACGGTGACCTGGGCGGTGCCGCCGGCCATGTCGGCCGCCTTGGCCTGGGCCATGAAGTAGGCGATCTGGGCGAGCGCGCTGTCGGGCTGCGGCCGGGCGCCCGCCCCGCCGGCCGCCTCGGCCACCAGGAGCGGCGAGTCCGACATCCCCAGGTCCGTCAGTTCGGCCACGCCCATGCGCAGGTACTCGACCGCCTTGGCCGAGTCGTGGGCCACCAGGGCGGTGTGCCCCTTCTTCGCCAGTTCGATCACCCGCAGGCCCTGCTCCTTCTTGCTCGGGGGGACCTTCTTCATCTCGATGAAGGGGAAGACCTCGCCCGTGTTCGGGGCGACCATCGACTGGGCGACCTCCTCGCACTGGCGGTTGAACTCGTCGGGCGCGAGGGCGTCCTTCTGCACGTGGACGTGCCAGACGGCCGCCAGGACGACCGCCAGCGGGCTCCACCGGACGCCGCCGTGCGCGAACTCGGGGTACTCCATGCCCCAGGTCGCCCACTGCTCGAACGGGACGATGCCGAGGAAGTAGATGTCGGTCCGCCCCACCTGGCCCTTCTGGTCGCGGGCCTCGAGGTGGTAGGTGATCATGGCGCCGGGCGCGGGGCGGGGCCGCTGGTCCTCCAGGGCCCACAGGTGCGTGCCGACGTAGGACCGGCCGCGCGGGTTCTCGGGGTCGGCGTGGGGCGCCAGGGCCAGGGGGACGCGCACCTGGGGCGCCCCCTCGGCCAGGCCCATCTGGTAGACGAGGTTGAGGGAGGCGACGGCGAAGTCGTCGGCCGCCTCGGCAACCACCGTGACCTGGCCGAGCGGGTGCGTGGAGATGTCGATCTTCGGATGCTTGACGGTGACGGCGGGCGGCTGGTCCTTGAGGGCCCGGACGAAGGAGGGGACGTCGGCGGCCAGTTCCTGGCCGTCGCGGTCGCGCACGCGGAAGGTGTACACGCCGTCGGCCTCCACCTCGAACGAGGTCGAGGCGCTCGTGCCGCCGGCGTCCAGGGCGAGGCCCTGCCGCGCGCCGTCCTGCCACGCCAGGTGCCCCTCCGCCAGGGGGTTGTTCGTCAGGACGCGCACGGTGATGGTCGACCCGATGGGGGCGCTCACGTCGCCCGTGCCGCCCGTCTCGACCCGGTCCGCCAGTTCCAGGTACTTCGGGAACCGCGTCGTCACCTGGATGCCCGCCAGCGCCAAGGGGTTGTAGACGGTGATGCGGTGGACGGGCGACTCGAACGGCCCCGTCGCGACGCCAAACTCCAGGTCTTCGCTGATGTCGCGCAGCGACGCCGCGAAGCCGTTGACCTTCGCGACCTCCTTCATCGCCAGTTCGCGCCACGGGGCGGTCGCCCCCTCGACCACGGGGCGGAACCGCAGGAGGACCGGCGCATCGGACGGGCGCGACAGGACCGCCTCGAGGTCGAACGCGCCGCCGCGCGGCACGCGGGCGTCGCCCAGCGAAAGCGCGAACGCGATCGGCTCGCGGAGGGCCTGCTCGAACGGCAGCGACGACGGGCCGCCCTCCGCCGCCAGGTCCTCCGGCGTCGCCTGCCACGGCCTGAGGACCCGGGCCGCGTGGTGCCCCACCGACTGCGGGAACACCAGGCACGTCCCCACGTACGCCGCCAGCAGGACGACCGCCGCCACGCCGTACTTCCGCAGGCGGCCGAGGTTGACGAACGAGCGCAGGCGCACCCGCGCCGTCCGGGCGGCCGCCTCGTCCACGACAGCGCGGACCAGGTCGGCCTGGCGCGGCGTGAGGCCGGCCGCGCGGCCGAACTCGGCGGCCGTCACCAGCGCGCCCTGGAAGTCATCGCGGTGCTCCTCGACGTACAGGGCCAACTGCTCGTCCGGGATCCGCCGCAGGAGCGGGACGAGAATGTGCCTCACCACCAGCGCCGCCAGGGCCGCCAGGGCCAGCGCGCCGACCGCCACGCGCACCGCCGGCCGCGGCTGGTAGAGCCAGTCGGCCAGCAGGATGAGCGTGAAGACGGCAAGCGACTCCAAGAGGACCTTCGCCAGGCCCGCCAGGACCGCCTTGCGTTTCCAGGCCCAGCGGACCTTGTTCAGTTGAGCCGCCAGACGCGCGTAGTCCGTCATGGCTGCCTCCTCGCCGCCCTCGATGGCGGCCCGGTCTCCGTACGTGTTTGGCGTGCCCGCAACGCGGGTGGCACTGGCTGCTTGCAGCCAGTGTGATTCC
>CAYGZE010000088.1:0-15101 GCA_964354185.1 uncultured Anaerolineales bacterium
GCCTGCCCCCGCCGTCTCCGGCGCCACCGGGCGTCACAGGACGCCTTTCGTCGACGGGGTTCCCGTGACGCGCGGGGCGCGGGCGACAGCCTCCTTCAGCGCGCGGGCGAGGGCCTTGAAGATCGCCTCGGCGATGTGGTGATCGTTCGAGCCGTACGGCACGTTGACGTGCAGCGTCGCCTTCGCGTGGTTGACGAAGGCCTGGAGGAACTCCTCGACGAGTTCCGTCTCGAACTCCCCCACGCGTTCGCCGGGGAACTTCACCTGGTAGACGAGGAAGGGGCGGCCCGAGAGGTCGAGGGCCACCTGGGCCAGGGCCTCGTCCATCGGGACGGCCGCCGCGCCGAACCGCGCGATGCCCGCGCGGTCGCCCAGCGCCCGGTCGAGCGCCTGGCCGAGGCAAATCCCCACGTCCTCGACCGTGTGGTGGAGGTCCACGTCGGTGTCGCCCGTCGCCCGCACCTTGAGGTCCACGCACGCGTGCCGCGCCAGCAGGTCGAGCATGTGATTGAGGAACCCGACGGGCGACTGGACGTCCGAGGCGCCCCGGCCGTCGAGGTCAAGGTCGAGTTCGACGGCCGTCTCGTGGGTCCTGCGGCCGACTTGGGCACGGCGCTCGGCGCCGGCAGCGGGTTTGGCGCTCATGCGATTGCCTCCTTGAGGCTCCGGCAAAATGGATGGCACTGGCGGACAAGCCTGCCCTGAGCAAAGTCGAATGGGCCGCCAGTGGCACCCGCCTAGGACCGTTCCTCCAGCATCCGCTCCAGGGCCGCCAGGAGCGCGTCGTTCTCCTCGGGCGTGCCGACCGTGATGCGGAGTTTATCGGCCAACCTGGGCAGGTTCCAGTATCGGACGAGGACGCCGCGGGCCTTCAGCCCTTCGTACCAGGCCCGCCCGTCGCCGTCGGGCGTGCGTGCCAGGAGGAAGTTCGCCCCCGACGGGTAGACGGCGAAACCGAGCCCCGGCAGGCGCTCCGAGACCCGCGCGCGCTCGGCGCGGACCTTCTCGGCATTCGCCCGCATGTGGTCCTGGTCCGCGAGGGCGGCGGCGGCCAGTTCGGCCGCGACGGCGTCCACGTTGTAGGAATCCTTGACCTTCGCGAGGCCCTCGATGAGGCCCTGGGGCCCGACGGCGTAGCCGAACCGCAGGCCCGCCAGGCTGTAGGACTTCGACAGGCTCCGGAAGACGAGGACGTTCGGCCGCCCGGCGGCCAGGCACATCGCGTGGCCCCGGGCGAAATCGACGTAGGCCTCGTCGACGACGACCACCCCCGCGAAGCGGTCGGCGACCTGGGCGATGGCCTCGGTCGGGGCCCACGTCCCGGTGGGCGCGTTCGGGTTGCAGAGGAAGAGGAGCCGCGCCCGCGCCGCGGCGAGCGCCTCCAGGGGCAGGGAGAAGTCGTCCGCCGTCGGGACCTCGACCGCCTCGGCCCCCTGCATCTCGGCAAGGACCGGGTAGAGCGAGTACGTGGGCGTCGGCCAGGCAACGCGGTCGCCCTCGCCCGAGAAGGCGCGGACAGCCAGCGACAGGAGTTCGTCGCTCCCGTTGGCGCACAGGACCTGTTCGCGCCGCACGCCGTGCAGGCGGGCGACGACGTCGCGGACCCGGTCGGCCATCGGGTCGGGGTAGAGCCGCAGGCGCGAGCCGTCCATGGCGCGCAGGGCCTCCAGGACCCGCGGCGAGGGGGGATAGGGGTTCTCGTTCGTGTTGAGTTTGACGAAGCGGTCCCCTGCCCCGGGCTGCTCGCCGGGCGTGTAGCCGGCCATCGCCTCGATGTTCCTGCGCAAGTATCCCACGACGTCACTCCTACGGCGACCCTTGGCGCGGCCTAGGTCCTCCGCACCCGCCCTTGCCCCGCCGCTTCCGCGGCGGGCTCGACCGGCACTACGGCTCCAATCGCCGCCGGACGCTCTCGGCATGGGCCGAGAGGCCCTCGGCGTCGGCCATGCGGAGGAGGTCGTCGGCGTCGGCGGCGAGGGCCTCGCGGTCGTAGGCGATGACGCTCATCGACCGGAGGAAATCGTTGGCCGTCAGGCCGCTGGCCCACCGCGCCGTGCCGCCCGTGGGCAGGGTGTGGCTCGGTCCCGCCACGTAGTCGCCCACGGCGACCGGCGTATAGCGGCCGAGGAAGACGGCGCCGGCGCTGCGGATGTTGCGGAGGACGGCCTCCGGCTGCTCGGTCTGGATCTGGAGGTGCTCCGGCGCCAGGTCGTTCACGAGGCCCGCGGCCGCGTCGAGGTCGGCCGCCAGAACGATGGCGCCGTACTTCTCGAGCGAGGCGCGCGTCGCCTCGGCCCGCGCGAGGGAGGCCACCTGGCGCTCGATCTCGGCGGCCACGGCATCGGCCAGGGCCGCGTCGGGCGTCACCAGGATGGCCGCGCCCGGGTCGTGCTCGGCCTGGCTCAGGAGGTCGGCGGCCACGAACGCCGGCCGCGCCGAGGCGTCCGCCAGGACGACGACTTCGCTCGGCCCGGCGAAACTGTCGATGGCCACGCGGCCGAAGACCATCTTCTTCGCCAGTTGGACGTAGAGGTTCCCCGGGCCGACGATCTTCTCGACCGGCCGGATCGTGTCGGTGCCGTAGGCGAACGCGGCGACCGCCGGCACGCCGCCCGCGCGGTAAACCTCGGCAATGCCGGCGATGCGGCAGGTGGCCAGGACGGACGGGTGGATGTCCCCGTCGGCCGTGGGCGGGCACGCGACGGCCACCTCCGGCACCCCGGCCCGCAGCGCGGGCACCGCCGTCATCAGGACGGTCGAGGGGTAGAACGCCTTGCCGCCGGGCACGTAGATGCCGACCCGCGCGAGGGGCCGATAGACGAGCCGCAGCCTCCGCCCCCCGCGGACCATCGGGTGCGGGTCGTGATGCAGGACGTGGCCCTGGAACCGCCGGACGGCGTCGCGGGCCCGCGTGACCGCCAGGACGAACTCCCGCGGCATGGCGGCATAGGCGGCCTCGATCGCCTCCTCGGGCACGCGGAGGTCGGCCGGCCCCAGGTCGGCGCCGTCGAACCTGCGGGTCCACTCGGCAACGGCCGCGTCGCCGCGCTGCCGCACGTCGTCGAGGACCCGCCGCACGCTCGCCTCGGCGTCGGCGGCGGACGCGTCGCCCGAGATCATGCCCCGCTCGACGCCGAGCGCCGCGCGGAGCGCCTCGAGCGCTTCGCGACCCTCCGAGGTTCTGGCATCGATGCGGCGTATCACGTGCGGTCCCCCTGACTTGCAGGACGGCGTGCCAAGGCGATTATATGCGTTGCAGGGCCCGAATCAAATGGAAAGGGGCGGGCGGAACGACTCGCCCGCCGGCCGCCGCGCGCGGAACGGGGACGACTCGGGCGGTAACGGCGCTTGCCTGCCGGTCCCCCGGGCCGTACCATAGCCCGTTTCCGCGACCCGGCCATGCCGGGCCTTGGGCGCGGCGGGGCCCTGCACCTGCCGCGCAGGGGCGTTCCCGCAGACCCGCCCAACAGGAGGAGAGCGTGCCGGACCTGACCGCAGTGCAGTGGTGCCTGGCCGTCGCGGCGGGCCTCCTGGTCGGCTTCGCGAAGACGGGCATCGCCGGCATCGGCATCCTGGCCATTCCGCTCATGGCGATGGCGTTCGGCGCGAAGGCGTCGGTGGGGGCCCTCTTGCCGATGCTGATCGTGGGCGACTTCGTCGCCGTCGGCTACTACCGGCGACACGCCGTCTGGCCTTGCCTGATCCGCCTGTTGCCCTGGGTCGGCGTGGGGCTGGCGCTGGGGTTCCTGGCCCTTGGGCCGCTCAAGGGCCCCGAGATGCAGTTGGTCCTGGGCACGCTGATCCTCGCGCTCGTGGGACTCCAGGTCGCCCGCAAGCGGTTCGGGGAGTGGGCGGAGCACCGGTTGCCGCACACGTGGTGGTTCTCGGCGACGATCGGCGTTCTGGCCGGGTTCGCCACGATGCTCGCGAACGCGGCCGGGCCGATCATGGTCCTTTACTTCCTGACGCGGAACCTGCCCAAGAAGGAGTTCATCGGAACAGGGGCGTGGTACTACCTGATCGTGAACCTGATCAAGGCCCCCCTGTTCTGCACGCGGGGGATGATCACGGCCGACAGCCTGCTCCTGAATGCGTGGATGGCCCCGGCCATCCTCGTCGGCGCGGTCCTGGGCATCCTGGCCCTGCCGCGGATCCCCCAGGAACTGTTCACCCGGGCGGTCCTGGTGCTGGCGTTCATCGCCTCGGCCTACCTGGCAGTTGCGGCCGTGTGGGCCCTGTGGCACAGGCCGGCCGACGGGCCGCCGCAGGCGGCAGCCGCGCCCGTCTCGCCTGCCATCCTGGCAGGGAGGGGCCCGGCGGCGGGGTACATTTTGGCACGCCCAGGGCCGCTCGCCGGGCGCAGCCGAACCTGGCGACGGGACGCGCGAGGCGCAAACCTCGCATCCGCAAGCACTTGCCGCGACCAAGCCGGCCCCCAGGCCCGCAGGCCCCTCTTTGGCACGATGGTTGCTTTGAGTAACGGGCGCGGAGAGTGTACGCTGACGCCGAGGTCGCCATGGTCGCGTGGGTCCGGGACGCCGAGAACCTGAGTCCGTCGGTCCTGATCACCGACGACAACGATGGCTGGCGGGCCATCGTCGAGGACATCCTGAGCCGCGTCGGGTTCCACACGCTGGAGGCGACGTGCGGCGAGGAGGCGATCGAGTTGGTCCGGACGGAGCACCTGGACGTCGTCCTCATGGACTTCCACATGCCCCGGCTGGACGGCATCGAGACGCTGCGGATCATCCGCCGCAATCGCGAGCACCTGCCGGCCGTCCTGATGACCGGCCATCCGCAGGACGTGCCGGCGGCCGAGGTCCAGGCGCTGCGGGTCGAGACCGTCCTCACGAAGACCGCCGACCGGCAGCACATCGTGACGACCGTCACGAAGATCGTGCGGTGGCCGTGAGCCGCGAAGGAAACGCATGAGGCCAAGGGAAAGGAGCGGGCAGTGAAACTCACACCCATCGGAGAGAAGGTCGTCGTGAAGCGGATGGAGGCCGAGACGAAGACGAAGGGCGGCATCGTCCTGCCGGACACCGCGAAGGAGAAGCCGAAGCGCGGCAAGATCATCGCCGTCGGCGAGGGCCGACGCACCGACGCCGGCGAACTCGTCAAGCCGTCCGTCAAGGTCGGCGACCAGGTCATCTTCACCAGTTTCGGCGGCACCGAGGTGACCGTCGACGGCGAGGAACTCCTCATCATGAGCCAGGACGACATCCTGGCCGTCATCCGGAAATAGGGCCGCCGCCTCCGCGGTGGCCGGCCCCCGCCCGCCGGGCTCTCGAGAGCGGCCGCGGCGGCGAACCTGCCGACCCGGAACGGGTCCAGACTTCGGACAGGCAGGCGCAACGTGAGAACCCAGTCACTCGAAAAGGAGAACCGAACGTGGCAGCCAAGAAGATAGCCTTTGACCAGGAAGCCCGCGAGGCGATTCGCCGGGGCGTGGCGACGCTCACCAGGGCCGTCCGCGTCACCCTCGGCCCGAGCGGCCGCAACGTCATCCTGGAAAAAAGTTACGGCGCTCCGACCGTTACGAAAGACGGCGTCACCGTGGCCAAGGAGGTGGAACTCGAGGACCCCTGGGAGAACATGGGCGCCCAGATGGTCCGCGAGGTGGCGTCGAAGACCAGCGACGTCGCGGGCGACGGCACGACGACCGCCACCATCCTGGCCGAGGCCATCTTCAACGAGGGCCTCAAGAACGTCACCGCCGGCGCGACGGCCATGGAACTGAAGCGCGGCATCGACGCCGCCGTCGACGCCGTCGTCGCCGAACTCAAGAAGATGTCCAAGCCCGTCGCCTCCACCAAGGAGGTCGCCCAGGTCGGCACCTGCGCCGCCAACCACGACGAGGAGATCGGCAAGATGATCGCCGACGCCATCGGGAAGGTCGGTAAGGACGGCGTCATTACCGTCGAGGAAGGGAAGTCCCTCGAAACCACCGTCGAACTCGTCGAGGGCATGCAGTTCGACAAGGGCTACATCTCGCCCCACTTCGTGACGAACCTCGAGGAGATGACCTGCGAACTCGAGAACCCCCTCATCCTGATTCACGAGAAGAAGGTCTCGAGCGTCAAGGACATGCTGCCCCTGCTGGAGAAGGTCGCCCAGTCGGGCCGGCCGCTGCTCCTGGTGGCCGAGGACATCGAGGGCGACGCCCTGGCCACGCTGGTCGTCAACAAACTGCGCGGCACGTTCCAGTGCTGCGCGGTGAAGGCCCCCGGCTTCGGCGACCGCCGCAAGTCCATGATGGAAGACATCGCTATCCTGACGGGCGGCAAGGCCATCTTCGAGGACCTCGGCATCAAACTCGAGAACGTCCAGATCGCCGACCTCGGCCAGGCCAAGAAGGTCAGCATCGACAAGGACAACACGACCCTCATCGAGGGCGCCGGCAAGGCCGACGCCATCAAGGGCCGCATCGACGCCATCAAGCACGAGGTCGAGGTCACCACCAGCGACTACGACAAGGAGAAGTTGAACGAGCGGCTGGCGAAACTCGCCGGCGGCGTCGCCCAGATCAACGTCGGCGCCGCCACCGAGTCGGCCGTCAAGGAGAAGAAGGCCCGCGTGGAGGACGCCCTGCACGCCTGCCGCGCGGCCGTCGAGGAAGGCATCCTCGCGGGCGGCGGCGTGGCGATCCTCCGGGCGCGCAAGGCCCTCGACAAGTTGAAACTGAAAGGCGACCAGAAGATCGGCGTCGACATCGTGCGGCGGGCGCTGGAATCGCCCATCAAGCAGATCGCGGCCAACGCCGGGCAGGACGGCTCCATCGTCGCCCAGAAGGTCGACGAGGCCAAAGACCCGAACTTCGGCTACAACGCCCTGACGCACCAGTACGAAGACCTCGTGAAGTCGGGCATCATCGTGCCGACGAAGGTCGAGCGCGTCGCCCTCCAGAACGCCGCCTCGATCGCGGGCCTCCTCTTGATGACGGACGCCCTCGTGAGCGAGATCCCGGAGAAAAAGAAGAAGGGCGGCCCGGGACCGGGCATGGGCGGCGAGGATATGTATTGAGAAACAAGTGCCTGAGTACCTGAGCCTGCCCCGGCGTAGCCCGCAGGGCGAAGCCGGGTGCCTGAGTAGGTAATGATGTGTGGCACTGGTGGCTTGTCCACCAGTGATGCCGTGACGAAGCCTGCCCCGGCGTAGCCGCCAGGCGAAGCCGGGTGACGGAGTGACGTGGTGACTGGGTGACGAGGTAACGGGGTAACGACGCTTTCGCGCGGCGGGTCTCACGACCCGCCGCGCTTGTTTTCACGGTGCCCGCACAGTAGAATGCGGGGGCAGGTACAGTGTCGGATTTCTCGGCAACGGAGGCTGTCCTATGACGGAGATCGTATTCCAGATCGAAGAAGACCCGGACGGCGGCCTGACAGCCAAGGCGGTGGGCGCCTCCATCTTCACCGAGGCCGAGACCGCCGAGGAACTGCGCCAGAACATCCGCGAGGCTGTGACGTGCCACTTCGACCGGGCCGAGGACCGGCCCAAAGTCGTACGGCTCCACTTCGTCCGCGACGAGGTCATCGCCCTGTGAGACTGCCCCGCGACTGGTCGGGCTCCCGACCCGCCGCGCGCGTTTCTCCCGTCCCCCGAGGACGGCATGGTTGACCCGGGCGCCGACTCCCGTCAGAATGGTCGCATGTCGTACACGGACCGTGACAGGAACCAAGTGGTGCGCTGTGCTGCCGCGCACCTGATCCCCATTCTCCTGATCCTCTCGGGCCCGGCGGCCGAGTTGCCTGCGGCGGAGGCCGACCTCTTCAGGAACCTCCCGGCCGGATGGAAGGTGGTGGAGAACCGCGCCGTGCCAAAGGACCAGGCGGCCGCCATCGGCCGGCGGCTCGGCGCCGAGGTCCTCAGCCTCTCCAACACGGTCCTCGACGTCCAGGGCACCCGGCTCCAGGTGAACCTCCTCGGCTGCGAGACGCCCGACGGGGCGAAGAAGGCCCAGGAGGCCATCGTGGCCGCCCACGGCGGGACCGCTGCGTGCGGCCTGAGGACCGGCGCGCAGGTCGCGGAGTTCCTGTGCGACGATCTGCGGCTGATCAAGAGGGCCCACTACGTCCTGGGCCTGCGGCCCAAGAAGGCCACCTACCGCATCACGTTCGACGCCGCGCCGGTGGAAAGCGGTGACTGGATGTCGTGGAACGCGCTGTTCAGCCGGTTCCTGGCGCTCGAGACGAGCCCGGCGGATGCCAGGACGCTCTCCGACATCAAGACGCTGAGCGAGAAGTTCCGCTTCGCCGACGCGATCTCGTTCCGAGTTCGGGGCGCGGGGACGCAGGAATCCGCCTTCACGCTGAAGCCGGCGCCCGCCAAGCGCGAAGTCGTGGGCGAGGGCGACCTGGTCAGGTACTCCCTCGGGGCTTTGCCCAAGAGGGCCGGCGTCCCGTGCGTGTCGGTGAGCGCCACGGTCACATCCGAAGCGTTCTGCATCGCGCCCACCCGGCGGAAACCAGGCAAGGAACTCCTGGGCCCCACGGATTTCTGGCCGACCGGGGACGCGGAGGTGGTTGCGCTGGCCGGGAAGATCACCGCCGACTCCAAGACCGACGAGGAGAAGGTCAACGCCCTCCTCGAATGGATGCTCCCCGGCAGGAACATCCGCTTCGGCGGCCCCGTGACCGGATCGCGGTACGGCGTCAAGCAGGTCCTCGCCCAGGGCTTCGGGCAGTGCTGGGACTTCTCGGACTGCTTCGTCACCCTTTGCCGCGCGGCGGGCGTCCCCTGCAGGCAGGTGGCAGGCTGGCTGTACGACCAGTCCGGCCACGTCTGGGCGGAGGTCCTCCTGGAGGGCAAGGGCTGGCAGCAGGTCGACCCCACGGCGGGAATGGCCTGCGGCAGCGACTACATCCCCTACCTCACGAGCGAGCGCGGCGACATGCCGATCGTGTACCTGTCGATGCCGAAGATCGAGGTGCTGCCGGAAAAATAGCTGCCGGGCGATCCGGGCCGCCCGACGCCAATCCGCAATCCGAAATCCGCAACCTCCGTCCTACTCCGGCACGTCGATGCCGTACTTCCTCATCTTCTTGAAGAGCGTCGTGCGGTTGATGTCGAGGGCCTTGGCGGTGGCCTGGCGGCCGCCGTGGAAGGCCTTCAGGGCCCGCAGGATGATCTCCTTCTCCGGCGTCTCGAGGGCGGCCTTGAGGGGCAGGACGCGGCCGTCGTCGCCCCCCGCCCCGGCGGCGCCCGCGAGGCCCCTGGGCTCGCGAACCTCGTCCGGCAGGTCGTCCAGGGTCAGGCGGCGGTTCTTCGTCAGGATCACCGCCCGCTCGACGACGTTCTCCAGTTGCCGCACGTTCCCCGGCCACAGGAACGCCTGGAGCCGCTGCATGGCATCCTCCTGGAATCCGAGGACGGCGCGCCCGGCCCGCTCGCAGTGGACCTTGAGGAAGTGCTGGGCCAGGAGCGGGACGTCGCCGATGCGTTCCCTCAGGGGCGGCAGGTGGATCGAGACGACGTTGATGCGGTAGTAGAGGTCCTCGCGGAACTCGCCCTGCTGGACGGCCCGGGCGAGGTCCCGATGGGTCGCCAGGACGCACCGCACGTCGACGCGGTGGGTCTTGGTGCCGCCGACGGGCTCGAACTCGAGGTCCTGGAGGACGCGCAGCAACTTGACCTGGAGGGCGGGCGTGGCGGTGGCGACTTCGTCGAGGAAGATCGTCCCGCCGTCGGCCAGTTTGAACTTGCCGGCCTTGTCGCCCACGGCCCCGGTGAACGCGCCGCGGACGTGGCCAAAGAGTTCGCTCTCCAGGAGCGACTCGGGCAGCGCGCCGCAGGCCACCTCGACGAACGGCCGATCGCGCCGCAGCGACTGCTGGTGGATGGCCCGGGCGACCATGCTCTTGCCGGTGCCGCTCTCGCCCGTGACGAGGACGGTGGTGGGCGTGTCGGCCACGGCCTCGATGAGGTCGAAGACCTTGAGCATCTTGTAGTCATGGCCGATGATGCTCGCGAGGCTGTACCGCTCCGCCAGTTGCCGCCTCAGCGAGAGGTTCTCGGCCCGCAGCGACGCCTGCTTCAGCGCCCGGTCGACGACGACCTTGATCTCGTCGTCGATGACGGGCTTGGTGAGGTAATCGAACGCGCCGCGCTTGATCGCCTCGACGGCGTTCTCGATCGTGCCGTAGCCGGTGACCATGACGACGGCCGTCTCGGGATAGCGGCTGCGGACGAGTTTGAGGAGTTCGAAGCCGTCGACCTCGGGCATCGAGACGTCGGCGATGACGACCTGGAACTCGGCGGCGCCCAGGTGGGCCGAGGCCTCGCGGAAACTCCGGGCCGTCTCGACGCTGTAACCCTCCAGCCGCAGCAACTCCGCCAGGCTCGTCAGCACCAGTTCGTCATCGTCGACCACCAGGATCCGTTCGTTTGCCACAACCCCCTCCTCCACTCTTGTCCCAAGCCTCAGGCGCCCGGGCCGCCTGACCGCCGGCCGCCATACCGTCCCCCCGACGCGATCGGAATGCGTATGGTGAACACCGCGCCGCCCCCCGGCCGGTTGGCCGCCGCAATCGTCCCCCCGTGCTTCTCCACGAGGTCCTTCGAGATGGCCAGGCCCAGGCCGGTCCCCTTGCCCTGGCCTTTGGTGGTGTAGAACGGTTCGAAGATGCGCGGCAGGTGCTCGTCAGGGATGCCGGGGCCGGAGTCGGCAACCTCGATCAGGAGGGCGTCGGCCTCGCACCGGGCCCGGACGGCAACCTCGCCGCCGCCCGGCATCGCCTCAACGGCGTTCTTGACGAGGTTCAGGACGACCTGGTACAGGCTACCGCTGCGCAGCGGCGGGAGGTCCGGGTCGCAGGCCACGTCGATCCGGACGCCGGCCTTCTCGGCGGCCGAGGCCGCACTGCCGGCCGCCTCGGCGAGGATGTCCTGGAGGGCGATCGGCTCCTCGACACGCGTGGTGCTCCGGGCATACTCCAGGAGGTCGCGGACGATTCCGACCATCCGCATCAGGCCCTTGTTGGCCTCGGCCAGGTAGCGCGCGATCCGCTCGTCGCCGGCGGGCTCGGCCGTCCGCCGTGCGAGGTTTACCAGGCGCATGATGCCATCGAGCGGGTTGTTGAGTTCGTGGGCCACGTTGGCGGCCAGGCGGCCGACGCCGGCCAGCCGCTCCGACGCCGCCAGGCGCCGCTCCATCTGGAGGCGCTGGGTCACGTCCTCGACGATCAGCACACCGCCCACCACCGACCGGCCGGCCGTCACCAGCGGCGAGGCGGCCAGATTCATGCGGACAGGCTCGGCGCCCGGCCGGGCGAACGTCACGTCCTCGGCCCGCCACAGGTGCTGCATGTTGAGGACGTCCGCGAGGCCGGTCTCCCAGTCGGGGTCGCGCGAGGCCAGGTCGGTCCGGCGGGCGGCGGCCAGGACGGTCCGATCCTCGGGCCAGAGGCGCTCGGCGGCCGCGTTCTGAAACGTCACCCCGAACTCGCGGTCGAACACGATGATGCCGATCGGCACGGACTGGAAGAGTTCCTCGTTGAACGCCTTGAGGCGGTGGAGTTCGTGGCTGGCGTGGGCGAGTTCCCGCGTGGCCTGCGCGATGCGGTGGTTCATGCGGTCGCGGAACTGCGTGAACGCCAGGCGGATCTCCAGGGCCCCGGCGGCGAGCGTCCCGATGGTCGCCAGCAGCGCCCCGTCCTGGTCGGTGAAGCCGCCGCCGTCCAGACGTTCCCCGACCAGGAGGACGCCCACCAGCCGCTCCGAACCCGCCAGGGGGACGACGGCCATCCCCGTCCATCCGCGGAACTTCGGGCCGAGCGTCAGTTCGGGGTCGTCGAGCACCAGGGGCCGGCGCTCCTTGAGTACCACCTCGGCCACGGGGCCTACCGCAAGGAGGTCTGCCGGCACGATATCCTTCGCCTTGCCGACGGCCTTGCCACGCGCCATCGCGCCGCCATCCTCGCCCAGGAGGCAGATCATGCCGCTCGTGCAGCGCAGGATGCGCGTCGCGCGTTCGACGGTCTCGGTCTGGAGGGTCTCCGGGTCATCCAGCAGGAACAGGCGGGCGGCCAGGTCGCCGACCGCCCGGATGCCCTCGAGGCACTCGTCCTGCGGCAAGGTTCGTCGCGTCGTCTGTTTCCGCTTGACCACGATGTTCCCTGGGGGAGACCCCCATGTTGTGCCCGCGCGCCCCGGTGTTTATAAAATACAACTTTTCGCCCCAAGGTCAAGTCCCGATTCCGGCATCGCGGGAGCATTTCCCAGGCCACGAGGCCGGGCAGGATTTCCTTAAAGCCTTTCCCAAAAAAGACTTACGCGTTTTGTTAGCAGCGTCGTCCCACACGGATGCGATCTGCCACTTGACGACCTCCCGGGGCACGCTTATACTCGCCGCGGCCATGTGGAGGGACCCTAGGTGAGCAAGCACAAGAGCGCGGCACCGGTGGTGGGCGTCGTGATGGGGAGCGATTCCGACCTGGAGGCGGTCCAGGGGTGCATGAAGACCCTGAAGGACCTCGGGATCGCGCACGAGGTGCGCGTCATCTCGGCCCACCGGACGCCCGAGGCCGCCCAGGAATTCGCGAAGCAGGCGGCGGGGCGCGGCCTCCGGGTGATCATCGCCGCCGCCGGCGGCGCCGCCCACCTGGCCGGTGTCCTCGCGAGCCTCACGCCCCTGCCCGTCATCGGCATCCCAATCCAGACGACCGGCCTGGGCGGACTCGACAGCCTCCTCTCCACGGTCCAGATGCCGTCGGGCGTTCCCGTGGCGACGGTGGCCCTCGGGCGGTCGGGGCCGGTCAACGCCGCTGTCCTGGCCGCCCAGATCCTCGGCACCGCCGACCCCGACGTGCGGGCCCGGGTCGAGGCCTACAAGGCCAAGTTGGCCGAGCGCGTCGCCATCGCCGATGAGAACGTCAGGGACGCCCATGCCTGAACCGACGGTCCGATGGGTCGGCGGCCTCG
The DNA here is from genome assembly GCA_964354185.1 of uncultured Anaerolineales bacterium. GTDB lineage: Bacteria > Planctomycetota > Phycisphaerae > FEN-1346 > FEN-1346 > CAYGZE01. Next base: position 12,919 of record CAYGZE010000088.1, read on the forward strand.
ACGGCCGCATGGAGATCATCGACCAGACCCTCCTGCCGACCGAGTACCGGGTCGTCGCGTGCCGCACGGTCCGCGAGGTGTGGGAGGCCATCCGGACGCTCAAAGTCCGCGGCGCCCCGGCCATCGGCGTGGCGGCGGCGATGGGCGTCGTCGTGGCCGTGCAGGACCTTACCGGCGCCGACGAGGGCGCCGTCCAGGAGGCCGTCGCGCGGGCGTGCGAGTACCTGGCCACCAGCCGCCCGACGGCCGTCAACCTCTTCTGGGCCCTGGACCGGATGCGGCGGGTCGCGCTCGCGCACCGCGGCCAGGGCCCGCAGGCGATCCGCGAGGCCCTCCTGGCGGAGGCCCAAGCGATCCGCGACGAGGACGCCGCCATGTGCCGCCGCATCGGCGACGTCGGCCAGCACCTCATCCGCGACGGCATGGGCGTCCTGACGCACTGCAACGCCGGCAGCCTGGCCACCGCCGAGTATGGTACGGCCCTGGCGCCGCTCTATCGCGCCCACGAACTGGGGCGCCGGTTCCGCGTCTACGCCGACGAGACGCGGCCCCTCCTCCAGGGCGCGCGGCTGACGATGTGGGAACTCATGCAGGCGGGCATCGACGCGACGCTTATCTGCGACAACATGGCGGCGGTCGTCATGCGCGAGCGCAAAGTCGACCTCGTCCTCGTCGGCGCCGACCGCATCGCCGCCAACGGCGACACGGCCAACAAGATCGGGACGTACGGCCTGGCCGTCCTCGCCCGCCACCACCGGATTCCGATGTACGTGGCCGCGCCGTCGAGCACGTTCGACCTCTCGATCCGCTCGGGCGACGCGATCCCGATCGAGGAGCGCGGGGCCGAAGAAGTGACGCACGGCTTCGGCCGCCAGACCGCGCCGACGGGCGCGAAGACCTACTGCCCCGCCTTCGACGTGACGCCCGCCCGCCTTCTGGCCGGCATCCTCACCGAGCGCGGCCTTATCGAGAAGCCCAACCGCAAGCGCATCGCCGACCTGCTGGCACGAAGCGGGGCGGCGCGCGGCTAGCGGGGCCCGGCCTCCTCGACGCCGGCCGACTCCCGGAGGACGACCTTCGCGACCTCCTTCTCCAGCGGCACGAACGCCTGCTCGACCCGGTCGCGGTGGATCCTGAAGACCCGGTACCCCAGCCCGCCCTTGTCGCGGAACTTGGCGGTGCCCGGCGTCACGTAGGTGACGAATCCGTCGCCGGGGGTTTCCTCCGTCGTGTGCGTATGCCCGCAGAGGACGACCTTCACGCCGTACTTCGCCAAGAGCGCGCTCATCTTCGCGCCCCCCGCGCCCGGATGGTGCATCATCAAGAAGACGTGGGTGCGGCCTTCGCGACGCGAGCGCGCGAGCGCCTCCTCCAGCCACGCCCACTGGGCCCGGCCTTCCCGCGACGCGTCGGGGCCGGACGAGCCCAGGAGGTCCGAGTTCAGGCACACGAAGTCGCAGTTCCGGTACGTGAAGACGTAATGGTCCTCGCCGAAGCGTTTGCGGAACACGTCGGCCGTGTCGTGGTTGCCGCGGACGACCTTGACGGGCATGGCGAATGCCTTGAGCGCCGCGTCGAAGGCGGCCAACTGCTCGGCGCTTGAGTCGTGCGTGACGTCGCCGGCGACGAGGACGAAGGCCGCGCCGAGCGCGCGGGCCCGGCGGCCGAGGAGGGCGAACCGCTCGGCGGTGCCCTTGAGGTCGGGGCTGCCGAGTTCGGGGTCGCCCGCGTGGATGAAGACGAAGGGCTCGAAGGTCGCCTCGTTGTGCTCGCCCGGAGGGGGCGCGGCCGCGGCGAGGCGCAGGGCCACAGGCGCCCCGAGGCCGGCGGCGGCGACCGCGGCGCAGAACCGGCGGCGAGTAAGCGGGCTCATGACGACACCCGGAAGGCGGCGTGGACGGCGGCGTGGCGGCCTTTGTGCGTCAGGACGTCGAAGGCCGTCGCGTAGTCCTCGAGCGGGAACGTGTGCGTGAGGAGTTTGGCCGCCGGGAACCGGCCGGCCGCCATCAGGTCGTAGGCGACGCGGTACGTGTGCATCCGCTCGCCTTTCCACATCTCGACGCCGCGGCCGTGGCTCCCCAGGACGGTGAGTTGCTTGTGCGGGACCGGGTCCCAATCGACCCACCGGGGGTGGCCCATGCCGACGATCATGACCGTGCCCTGGGGCCGGACGACACGGAGCG
>CAYGZE010000089.1:0-15088 GCA_964354185.1 uncultured Anaerolineales bacterium
CAAGAGCGACCGCTACTACATCAAGCAATATATCGAAGAGACGAACCTGCGGAGCGTCATCCTGGTGGACGCCTCGGGGTCGATGCGGTACACCGGGCGCCAGGCGGCGGCGTTCGACGGCCGCCGCCTCTCGAAGTTCGAGTACGCGCAGTACCTCGGGGCGTCGCTCGCGCACCTGATGATCCACCAGCAGGACGCCGTGGGCCTGGTGACGTTCGACACGAAGATCCGCCGCTACATCCCCTCCCGCAGCCGCGTCAGCCACCTGCGGGCCATCCTCCAGGAACTCAACGACACGGTCCCGGGCGACGAGACGGCCCTGGCGCCGATCTTCCACGACATCGCCGAGCAGATCCACCGGCGCGGCCTGGTGATCGTCATCTCGGACCTGTTCGACGACCCGGAGGAACTCCTCAAGGCCCTCCATCATTTCCGCTACCGCAAGCACGAGGTGATCCTGCTGCACGTGATGGCCGAGGAGGAACTGACGTTCCCGTTCGACCACTGGAGCCAGTTCCGCGACCTGGAACTTCCGGCGCGGCGGGTGCAGATGGACCCGATGGTCGTCCGGGGCGAGTACCTGGAGCGGGTCCAGGCGTTCATCCGCCGCATCGAGGCCGGCGCCGGCCAGATGGGCGTCGACTACGTGCCCCTGACCACCCGGCGCGACTTTGACGTGGCCCTCGCCCACTACCTGGCCTATCGGAAGAGCCGCAAATGACATTCCTCAACTGGGCCATGCTCGCCGGGCTGGCCGCTGCCGCCATCCCCATCATCATCCATCTGCTGAACCGGCGGAAGGCGGAACTGGTGGACTGGGGGGCGATGCGGTTCCTCCTGGAGTCCCTGGCCGCACGCAACCGCCGCATCCGCATCGAGGAGATCGTCCTGATGGTCGTCCGGTGCCTGGCGCTCGCGCTGCTGGCCCTGGCCATGGCCCTGCCGTACGTCACCCTGGAGTCGAGCGTTCCGCTGGCGCTGGTGCTGCCGGCCATTCTCGGGTCGGTCATCTGCCTGGCCGTCGCGGGCGTCGTGTGGATGACGAACCCGCGGACGCGGTGGGCGCTGCTGGCGGCGTCGGCGGTGCTCTTGGCGGGGGCGCTCGGGGCGTCGATCAACGAGAAACTCCGCCAGGACCGCCGCTGGTCGTGGGGCGGCGTCGAGAAGGACGTCGCCATCGTCATCGACGGCTCGATGTCGATGACGCTCAAGGTCGACGGGCAGACCAGTTTCGAACGGGCCATCCAGGAGGCCCACGCCGTGGCCGCCGCCTGCCGCACCGCCGACGGCATCAGCGTCATCCTGGCCGGCTCCGTGCCGCAGACCTTCATCTCCACCCCCACCGCCGACCGGAAGGAAGTGACCGCCGTCCTCGGGAAACTGGTCGCCACCAAGGGCTCGATGCGCGTCCTGGAGGCGCTGAACGCGGCGACGGCCGCCCTGGCCGAGGGCCGCAACCCCGCCAAGAAGATCGTCCTTATCACCGACGGCCAGAGCGTCGGGTGGGACCTGAAGAACGAGGCCCGGTGGCGGCACCTGGCGGCCGGGCTGAAGGCGCTGCCCACGCCGCCCCAGATCATCTGCCGCGCGCTCCCGCTGCCCGAGCGCTATCGCAACGTGACGGTGGCCGACCTCGGGTTCTCGCGCCGCGTGGTGGGCACCGACCGGCCCGTGAAGATCGACGTCAAGGTGATGAACACGGGCAGCGGGATGATGAAGCCGGCGGCGGTGGAACTGTCGGTCGATGGCGGCCAGCCGCGCAGCGAGATCGTCGGCGAGATCAAGCCCGAGGCGGTCGAGACGATCCAGTTCGAGCACCGCTTCGACAAGCCGGGCCCGCATCTGGTGAGCGCCCGCGTCATCTGCGAGGACGACCTCGCGGGCGACAACGGGGCCGAGCGCGCCCTGAACGTCCTCGACCGCCTGCCGGTATTGATCATCGACGGGGCGCCCGCGCCGGGAACGCTCGATGGGGCGTCGTCGTTCATCGAGATCGCCCTCACGCCGCGCACCGACGAGAGTCCGCCGGCGGCAGCGCCCCCGGCAGCGCCGCCGGGCGGCGAGGCCGAGGGCGACGTGCAGTTTCTCGTCCAGCCGACCGTCGTCGGGGCCGCCGAGGCCAAGGCGGTCAAGAACCTGGGCGACTACCGGCTGGTGATCCTCGCGAACGTGCCGCAGTTGCCGGCCCAGACGGCGCTGGACCTGGCGCGGTTCGTGCGGGACGGCGGGGGCCTGCTGATCGCCCCCGGCGACCGGGCCCAGCCGGCGTTCTACAACGCGTGGACCGGCCTGGCGGGCGAGGCGATCCTGCCCGCCCCGCTGCGCGAGCGCCGCACGCTCGGCGAGGCGCCCGCCCACCTGGCCCTCAACACGTTCAACCACCCGGCCCTGGCGCTTTTCACCGACCCCGAGAAGACCGACGCCTCGGCCGGCCTCGTCTGGGCCTGCTGGGCCACCGAGCCGAACACCCGCGACCCGGCCGTCCGCGTCGGCGGCCTGCTGGACTCGGGCGACGCCGCCTTCATCGAACGCCGCGTCGGCAAGGGCTACGTCGTCCAGACGGCCATGTGCTTCGACCGGCGGGACACGAACCTGCGGACCCTGAAGTGCTTCGTGCCGCTCGTGCACGAACTGGCGGCCTACCTGGCGGCGCCGACGATGCTCGAGTCGAACGTCCAGCCGGGCGGCGAGATGACGGTCGAACTCGCGACGGGGGCGGCCGGCACGAAGACGCCCGTCGAGAAGGACGTCCGGGCCCTCCAGGACCTCCTCGCGAAGGTGGGCCCGGTCGAGGTCGTGACGCCGTCGGAGCGGCGGCTGCCGGCGACGATGGCCCTCGGCGACCGCGTCCTCCGCGCCAGTTTCACCGGCACCCAGGAGCCCGGCCTCTACCGCGTCCTCGTGCCGCGCGCCGTCGTCGAGCGCTACGGCCTCGTGTCCGACAAGAAGGGGACGCCGTTCGTCGTCCTCGGCGAGGTGGGCGAGAGCCGCCTGGCCGCCCTCACGGACGCCGACTTCCAGGAGGCCGCCAAGGAGGTCCCGTTCGTGCGGGTCAACTCGACGGAGGCGATGGCGGCGGCGGTGGCCGAGCGGACCCTCGGCCAGCCCATCTGGAAGTACCTGGCGATCGCCGTCCTGGTGGCCCTGGTGTGCGAGATCGCCCTGACGCGGTGGATCGCGACCGAACGCCGCACCCACGTCAAGCAGGAAGTCCGTTTCAGCGATACGGGCCCCGGGGCCCGGACGTTCGCGGTCGGCCCGGGGGCCATGGCGCGAAGCCGAGAACCCTCTAGCGTGGCGGGACCCTGATGCTGGCGCTTGACCATTACCGGTTGCCCGAGTCGGTTCCGACGGCGGTGGTGCTCCTGGTGGCGGCGGCGCTCGTCGCGGCCTGGGTGGGCCTGCACCTCCTGAAGCGGTGGCCCGCCTGGCCGTTCCAGCGCGCGTGGGTGTTCGGCGTGCGGGCCGCGGTGGGGACGCTGGCGCTCCTGGCCGTCGCCCAGGCCATGATGCGGTGGCTGGTGCTGGCGACGAACTGGCCCGTGTGGCCGCTGGCGATCGCGGGGGCCCTGGCGGTGGAGGTCGCGATCGGCCTCTATGCCCTGGAGCGGCAGATCGTGTCGCCGCGCGTGGGCCTGGCGCTGGCGGCGATGCGCGTCGCGCTGGTCCTCTTGGTGGTCGGCATGCTGGCCCAGCCGGTCCGCCGCTGGGAAATGGAGCGGACGCTCGAGCGCTACGTCGCCGTCCTCCTGGACAACTCGGCGTCGATGCACGTCTCGGACTCGGGCATCCTGCCGGGCGAGAAGATCCGCCTGGCCGAGATGCTGGGCGTCGAGGGCGTGAGCCGCCCCTACCGCCTCGAGGACGTGCCGAAGGGCCTGTCGAAGGCCCGCCAGGAACTCGAGGCCCAAGTCGACTGGCTCGCGTCGCTGAACCCGGCGGACCTGGACGTCCGCAAGAAGCAGTTCGACAGCCGCCGCGACGCCATGCGCGACGCCCTGAAGGCCGTCAAGGCGTCCGTCGACGCCCAGATCGTGGCGGTCCAGGCGCCCCTCGGGGGCACCCTCACGCTCAAGGACGAGGTCCGCCGCGGCCTGCGCAGCGCGGCCGCGAGCCTCGAGGCCGACGTCTCCAGGCGCCTGGGCGACGCGCTCGAGGCCACGGCGCAGCCGGGCCTCCTGCCGACGGACCGGATGGACGCCCTGCTGGGCGACCTGCGGCGGGCCGTCGCCCAGTTGGGCGACTGGGAGGGCAAGACCGCCCGCTTCGGCGACGCGACGGACGAGGCCTGCTACGCGGCCCTGGCGGCCGAGGTCCGCGAGCAGGTCGACCGGGCGGCCGCCCGGACGCGGGTCGAGATCGCCTCGGCCCTCCTCCGCCGCCGCGCCGGCGGCGCGGCGAAGGCCGAGCCCGGCCTCCTCGGCCGCCTGGCCGACCGCTACGCCGTCAGGTTCTACACGTTCGCCTCGCGGCCGACGGAGGTGAACGTCGCCGAGTGGGAGGCCGGCGCGGCCCCCGCGCCGAAGCCGGCCCCGGCGCCGCCGCGCGGGGCCGCGGGCGAGGCCCAGGGCGCGCCGGCCGCGACCGACCCGCAGGCGAAGCCGCCCGAAGGCGCGGTGGCGTCGCTCCCGCCCGAGCAGCAGCACACGGACATGGCGGCCGCGGTCGAGAAGGTGGCGTCCGACGTCCCGGCGGGGCAGTTGGCGGGGATCGTCCTCGTGACGGACGGGCGGCAGAACGGCCCGGGCCGCGTTGAGACGTTCGCCCACAAGTTCGGCCTGGAGGGCGTGCCCGTCTCGTCGATCGTCATGGGCGGCGAGAAGCCCCCGCGCGACGCCGCCATCGTCTCCGTCGAGGCCCCCGAGACCATCTTCCCCAAAGATAAGATGTACATGAACGTATCTCTTAAACTGGACGGCCTCGCCGGCCAGGACGTCAAGGTCGCCCTCCTGGACGGCGACAAGGAGGTCGCCAGCCGCACCGTCCGCGTCCCCGGCGACACCTTCCGCACCCGCGTCCAGTTGGGCGACGAGCCCGCCGACAAGGGCCTCCACGCCTACCGCGTCGAGGTCCCCCGGTTCGAGGGCGAGGTCCTGGCCAGCAACAACGCGTACCCCGTGACCATCAACGTCTCGGACGAGCAGGTGCGGGCGCTCCTGGTGGACCGGCGTCCGCGGTGGGAGTTCCGCTACCTGAAGAACCTCTTTGCGAGCCGCGACCGGACGGTCCGCCTCCAGTACGTCCTCCTGGAGCCCGACGTGATCGCCGACGCGCCGAAGCGCGAGCGCATCCCGGCCTCCGTGACGCGCAAGAGCGACGACGTCGAGGCGTCCGCCCTGCCCGAGAACGAGGCCGAGTGGATGAAGTTCGACGTCATCGTCCTGGGCGACCTGGCGCCGTCGATGCTCTCGGCCGACCAGCAGAAGATCCTCGGCCGCTTCGTCCGGGAGCGCGGCGGGACGCTCATCGTCGTGGCCGGCCCCGAGTTCATGCCGCGCGCCTTCGCCGACACGCCCCTGGCCGAGGTCCTGCCCGTCCGCTTCCAGGGCGCCTCCGCCGGCGCCGAGCGGATGCCCGAGCGCAGTTTCCGGTTCGCCCTGACGGCCGAGGGGCGCGAGAGCGTCGTCACGCGCCTGGCGGTGGACCCCGAGGAGAACCTGGAGGTCTGGGGTGACCAGCCCGAGGTCTACTGGCGCTACCCGATCGTGGACGCGAAGGAAGGGGCGTCGGTGCTGGCGTACGCGCTGCCGCCCTCGCCGCCGGAGGCGCTGCGGCTGGCGCCGCCCGCGCCGGGGGCCGACGCCGCAGCGGACGTGCCGGCCGCCCCGCCCGTCGACGAGGCCACCCTGGCCGCCCGCCGCCAGTTCGAGCGCAGCCACGCCCTCATCGCCGTCCACCAGGTCGCCATGGGCCAGGTCATGTTCGTCGCCACCGACCGCACCTGGCGCCTGCGGTACCGGACGGGCGACACGCACCATCACCGCCTCTGGGGCCAGATCCTCCGCTGGGCCACGACCGGCAAACTGCCCGACGGGACCGAGTACGTCCGCGTCGGGGCCGACCGCTGGCGCTACGGCACCGGCGAGCCGATCCGCGTCCGGGCGAAGATCGTCCGGCCGGACTACTCGGCCGTCGTGAGCGACGACGTCTGGGTGAACGTCTTCCGCGGCGACACCTGCGTCGAGCGCAAGAAGATGGCCTACCTGCCGAACTCGGCGGGGATGTACGCGGCCGAACTGGGTGCCCTGCCGGGCGGGACGTACCGCGTGGAACTCGATGCCGCCGTCGCCAAGCCCATCCTCGCCGCCGACAAGGTCGACGCCGTCGCGACCCGGTTCTCGGTCGACGTCGCCACGCCCGTCGAGCAGGTGGAACTGGCGCCCGACCGCGGCCTCCTCGGCCGCCTGGCCGAACTGACGGGCGGGACGGCCGTCGGCCCCTCGCGCGCCCTGGACGTCTGCGATTCGCTCGGCCCCGGCTCGCTCGTCTACCAGCAGCCGGACGAGTTCGTCCTGTGGGACTCCTGGCACCTGCTGGTTCTGATCGTCGCCCTGGCCACCGGCGAATGGGTGACGCGAAAGAAAGTGGGGTTGGCATGAGAAACGGATCGGCTTCCCTCGAGGCGCGCGAACTGCCGAGGCCCATTGTCGACGCCCTCCGCCAGGTGATCCGGCGGCTGAGGCGCATTATCCTGCTGCGTGGCGTGGCGGCGCTGGCCGCCGTCACCATCGGCTCGATCCTGGTCGTCATGGCCATCGACGCCAGCGTCGTCATCTTCAGCCAGGTCTCGCGCTGGATCCTGACGCTCCTCGTCTTCGGCGCCGCCATCGCCGTCGCGGTGTGGTTTCTGGCGCGGCCGCTCGCCAAGACGCTTACCCTGACCGGCATCGCCCTCGCCATCGAGGAGCACCATCCCGAACTCCAGGAGCGCCTCTCCAGCGCCGTGGAACTCCTGACGAGCCGCGACCTGCCCGAACTGCGGGGCTCCGACGTCCTCATCGCCGCCCTGGCGCGCGAGGCCGTCCAGGACGCCGGGGCCGTCCGCCCCCGCCGCGAGGTCTCCTTCCGGCCGGCGAAGCCCTACGTCATCGCCGCCGCCGCCGTCTTCGCCGTCCTCGGCGGCCTCTTCCTCATCTGGCCGAAGCAGACGAGCCACCTCCTGGCCCGGGCCGTCGCGCCCTACCTCAACCTGCCGAACGTCTCCGCCTGGGAACTCGAGATCGAGCCCAGGGACAAACTCGTCGGCGAGGGCCAGACCGTCGAGGTCAAGGTCCGCACCGCCAACCGCGCCGTCACCCGCGCCTCCATCCAGCGCGTCGAGGCCGACGGCAAGGAGAAGACCGACCGCATGACGCCCCTCTCGGACGAGGAGGGCAAGCATCGGTTCGTCTTCAACGTGCCCCCGGCCGAGAAGTCCTACCGTTACCGCATCTACGCCGGCGACGCCCTCAGCGAGTTCTTCACCATCACCGTCGAGCCCTTGCCCGTCGTCAAGCGCCTCGAGGTTCAGTACGACTACCCCGCCTATACCGGCCTCAAGCCGCGCGTTGAGCCGGAAAGCAGCGGCGCCCTCCGCGCCGTCGTCGGCACGACGATCACCCTGACGGCCGTCATGAACAAGGCGGTGGCCTCGGCCGCCTTCGAGGTCGACGGCCGCTCCCTGCCCGTCGGGCCCCCGACGCTGGCCCCCGCGAAGGAGGGCGGCACCGCCGCCACCTTCCGCGTCCCGCTCCAGGAGCCCTTCAAGGCCCGCTGGTCGCTCCAGATGACCGACGCGCACGGCTTCTCGGGCTCGACGCCGGACTACACGATCGAGGCGCTGCCGGACGTGCCCCCCACCGTCAAGGTCATCCGGCCCGACGAGAAGCAGGTCCGCCTCAAGCCCAGCGATCGCCTGCCGATCAACTACGCGATGTCCGACGACTTCGGCCTTGCCGAGGGCCAGATCCTCCTGGAGGTGGACGGCAAGCGCCGGCCTCCTGTTCCCATCTCCCTGGACGCGGGGACCGCCGCCGAGGCCAAGTCCCTCGCCGGCGACGCCCTGCTCGCCCTCGGGACCCTCGACCTGCGGGGCGCCAAGCAGGTCTCGTTCCGCCTCCGGGCCCTCGACAACCGGCCCGAGCGGCCGCAGGAAGGCGTCTCCGAACGCTACACCATCGAACTGGACTGGTCGGCCGAGTCGTACGCGCGGCAGGTCGAGTTGGCCCACGAGAAGCAGATCCGCGAGGCCCTCGAGAAGGTCCTCCAGGAACTCAAGACCGCCAAGAAGGACACCGCCTGGCTCAAGGAGAGCCTCCCCAAGTTGGAAGCCCTCGACCAGGACGCCAACCGCAAGACCGACCGCGCCGTCCAGCACCTTGGCGTCGCCCACGCCGGCGTCCGGGCCGTCCGCGAGATGGTCGTCGGCGGCCCGTTCGCGAGCCTCGGCCCCAAACTCGAGGAGGTCGGCGAGACCCACATCAACCAGGCCGAACTCAACCTGGGCCTCGTCAAACTCTCCGAGGTCCGCGCCGAACGCGACAAGGCCTCCGAGACCGCCGACGCCCGGGTCGATCGCGCCATCCAACTCGTCGAGGAGATGCTCAAGGAGTTCGAGCGCATGGCCGAGGCCGTCCGCCTCGCCCAGCAACTCGCCGACCTCGCCAACCGCGAGGACCAACTCGCCGCCGAACGCGCCGCCATGGACCAGCAGGCCCAGGACAAGGCCGCCCAGGACCAGTGGCAGAACGCCCAGGCCGACGTCCGCAACGACCTCGGTCAGATGCTCAAGGAGGTGCCCGGTGCCGTCCGCAGCCAGTTGAGCCAGGACGCCCAAGTCGCACGCTCCATGGCCCAGGAGGCCGCCCGACTCCAGAAGGAGCAGCAGGCCCTCGCCCAGGAGACCGAACGGGTCGCCCAACTCGACCGCGTCGACGACGCCCTCAAGCAACTCGCCGAGGAGCAGGCCCGCCTCGCCCAGGAGGCCGCCTCGTCCCCCGCCACGTCCCCGCAGACCGATCCCATGAAGGGCGCCGCCGAGAACATCCTCTCGAACCAGTTGCCCAACGCCGTCCAGGCCCAGCGCGGCGCCGAGAAGGGCCTCGCCCAGGAGGCCAAGGACCTCCGCCAGGAGCAGGCCGCTGCCCAGAGCCTTGCCGATCAGGCCCGGAACCTCGCCAACCAGGCGCAGCAGTTGGCCAATCAGGCCCAGCAGGCCCAGCAGCAGACTTCCGGCGCCCAGAACCCCGAGCAGGCCGCCCAGGGCCAGCGCCAGATGGCCGAAGTCGCCAAGGCGGAGCAGGCCCTCGCCCGCGAAGAGGCGAAACTCGCCCAGCAGGCCCAGGCCCAGGGCGCGCCCGAGGCCGCCCAGGCCGCCTTCCAGCAGCATGACGCCGCCGGCGCCATGGAGAAGGCCGCCGGCCAGATGCAGCAGGCGGCCAAGGCCTCCGCCCAGCCGCCCCAGGGCGGCCAGCAGAGCCAGAGCCCCGCCGCCCAGCAGGCCCCCAAGGGCGCCCAAGCCGGCCAGCAGGCCGCCCAGGCCGCCCAGGAACTGGCCAACGCCCTCAACCAGGCCGCCCAGCAGGCCGCCCAGGCCTCCCAGCAGGGCGCCCCGCAGGCCGACCAACTTGCCCAGCGCCAGGCCGACCTCCGTCGCCGCACCGAGGAATTGATGAACCAGCGGAACCAGATCGGGGCTCCGCTCCAGCAGGCCCAGATGGCCCGTATCCAGGCCGAGCAGGCCCAGGTCGCCCGCGAGGCCGCCCAACTCTCGCAGCAGGTTGCCACGGCGGCCCCGCCCTCCAGCCCCCTGGCCGCCGAGGCCGCCGCCGACGCCCAGACCGCTTCCCAGCAGGCGAACGCCAGCCGCATGGCCGAGGCCGCCCAGAACGCGGGCGAGGCCGGCCAGGAACTCGGCCAACTCGCCCAGAATCTGAGCGGGCAAGCCGCCCAGATGGCTGCCGGTCAGCCGGAGTCGGGCCAAGGTCAGCCGGAGTCGGGCCAGGGTCAGCCGGAGTCAGGCCAGGGTCAGCCGGAGTCAGGCCAAGGGCAGCCGGAGTCGGGCCAGGGTCAGCCGGAGTCGGGTCAGGGTCAGCCGGAGTCGGGTCAGGGTCAGCCGGAGTCGGGCCAAGGACAGGCGCAGCCGGGCCAGAGTGCCCAGCGGATGGCGGCCATGGCGGGTCAGGCGTCCGACCTGGCCCAGCGTCAGCAGGCGTTGGCGGCCGAGATGGCGGCCCTCGCCGAGCGCCAGCCGGCCCAGGTGGCCCAGGCCGCCCAGCAGGGCCTGGCCGCCCAGACGCAGGACCTGAGGCAGGCCGTCGGCCAACTCGCCCAGCAGGCCTCGCAACTGGCGCCGCAGAGCGGGGCGCCGCAGCAGGCCCAGGAGGCGGCCAACCACCTCGGCCAGGCGTCGCAGGCCCAGGCCCAGGCCGAGTCGGCGCTGGGGAGCCCGTCGCCGGCCAACGCGCTGGGTCCGGAGCAGCAGGCGGCCTCGGAACTGGGTCAGGCGGCGAGCGCGCTCGCCCAGATGGGCCAGGCCCTGGCCCAGGCGGCCGGGCAGGCGCCGTCGGCGTCGCCCGAGACGATGGGGCCGAGCCAGGCGATGGCCGAGGCCTACGGCGCGACGAGCCAGGCGACCCAGTCGCCGTCGGCCGCCAACGCCGCCGCCGCCGCCGAGGCGATGCGCGCCGCCGCCAGCGAGGCTGCCGCCATGGCCCAGGGCCGCGGCGCCGAGCCTGGACATATGGGAATGGCTCAGGGACAAATGCCCGGCCAGCAGCCCAGCCAGACCGCCAACTCCCAGAAGGGCATCGGCATGGTCGCCGTCAACGAGACCGAGGCCAAACTCAAGGAGATGGGCATCACCCTGGCCGACTGGGCCCGCCTGCCGGGCGAACTGCGCGACCAGGTCCTCCAGGCCGCCGACGCCGGCGCCCCCGAGGAATACCGGAACCTGATCAAGCGTTACTTCCAGGCCATCGCCAAGCGCGGTAGCCAGAACCCAGCGGAAAGCGGGAAGTGAGCCATGCGGAAACCTGACGGCCCGGCCCGAGGCGTGCTCCTGGCGGCGGTGCTCGTCGCGGCCGCCCTCCTGGCGGGCGCGCGGCCGGCCCCCGCCGACGAGGCCTCCAAGAACCTCCAGAAGTACGAAAAGCCCGTCGACGAGGCGATCGACCGCGCCCTCGGCTACCTCGCCAAGAAGCAGAACAAGGACGGCTGCTGGCTGGCGGGCGGCGAGAAGCGCGACCCCATGGGCATCACGTCGCTGTGCCTCATGGCCTTCCTCGCCAAGGGCTACACCCCCGGCGAGGGGCCCTATGGCGAGGTTATCGACAAGGGCGTCGACTTCGTCCTGAACGGCCACCTTGAGAACGGCCTCATCGCCGAACGCTCCGGCCACGGGGCGATGTACAGCCACTGCATCGCCACGCTCATGCTCTCCGAGGTCTCGGGTATGGTCGACCCCGAGCGCCAAGCGAAGATCGACCGCCTCCTGCCGAAGGCCCTCAAGATCATCATCGCCGCCCAGGACATCCAGAAGGACGACCGCAACGCGGGCGGCTGGCGGTACCAGAACAACTCCAGTGACAGCGACATCTCCTGCACGAGTTGGGCCGTGATGGCCCTGCGGTCGGTCCGCAACGCCGGCGCCGCCGTCCCCAAGGGCGCCATCGAGCGGGCCCTCGCCTACATCATGAAGTGCCGCAGCGGCGACGGCGGCTTCGCCTACCAGCCCGGCGGCGGGTCCGGCCTCGGACGCACGGGGACGGCGCTGCTGTGCATGGAACTCCTGGGCCGCCACCGCGACCGCGCCGCCCTCGGCGCCGGCGACTGGATCAAACGCCACTTCCCCCGCAGTTGGGGCGAAGGCGAGTTCTTCAACTACGCCATGTACTACACCGCCCAGGGCATGTTCCAACTCGGCGACGATTACTGGGAAGACTTCGCCGTCAAGATGTACGAACTCATGCTCAAGTCGCAGCAGGCCGACGGCCACTGGGACGGCATCGACAGCGGCGCCGGCGACGCCTACGGCACCGCCATGGCCGTCCTCGCCATGAGCGTCTCGTACCGCCAGTTGCCGATCTACCAGAGATAGGCGCGGCGGCCGGTCCGCAGGGCGCTATTCTTGCGCCTGCAAAGGCACCCCCCTCGGGCCCCGCGCGGAAAGCGCGAGTGAACCGCGCGGTCCGAAACGAGTCCTCCTGGGGGCGCGCCGCACGCGCCATAGGAAAAGGGGATCGCTATGCGAAGCCGCCGCGTGCTTGCCGGGCTCATTCTCTCCCTGACCGTCCTCTCGGGGTGCCTGCCCGAGACGCGGATCGCGTGGTCGCCCGACGGCACGCACGCCCTCGTGCGCGCCGGGGACGGGCTGTACCTGTCGGACGGCGACGGCAAGTTGTCCGGGCGGATCGCCGAGGACGTCCCGGCCGTGGCGTGGCTGCCGGACTCGCGCCGCTTCATCGCCGCCTGCAACCAGCCCGCCGCCACGTGGGAGGAACTCGTCCCGCACCTCTCTGAGGAGCGCAAGGCCGCGGCCGAGGCCGAGGCGGAAGCCCTTCGCCGGGAGGTCCTCGCCTACAAGGGCGACTGGGGCAAGTTCCGGTTCCGCACGCCGTCCGCCGACATCCTGGCGGCCCTGATGTGCTTGCGCGACCGCCACGGCGACGAACTCGGCCCCGTGGTCGGCGACGGGTGGTCGGGCCTCAAGGCGCTCCGGCATGGCGTCTACGCCCTGCGGCTGTTCGAGGTGGCCGACGGGAAGGTCGGCGAAGGGAAACTCCTCCTGGAGTCGCTTGAGCCGCCCGCCGAGATCCGGGCCGCGCCGACGGGCAAGGCGTTCGCCTATGCCGCGCCCCCGTACCCCGCGCAGGGTGCCGAGGCGGCGTTCTCCCTCTTCGTCGTCCCGCTCGGCGCGCCCGCGTCCGCCACGCGCGTCGCGAGCCGCGTCTCCATCTTCTTCGACTGGGCGGCGGACGGGTGCAGCCTGGTCTACGCCTCGACCGACGAGCCGGACCCGGCCGCGCTCAGCCGGTATGCCACGCTGGGCAGCCCCCCGGAGAGCCTCGTCTACCGCCGGGTGCGGATGCCGGAGTTCTTCCGCCAGCGCGACGTGCGGCTGGGCAGCTTGGTCCGAAAGGCGGTCGTCGATGGCGAGGGGGCGGTCCTGGCGGAACCGGCGCGGACCACGCTGGCCGACGTCGCATTCCTCGACTCGATGCCCGTCGCCTGCCTGCCGGACGGCCGCGTCCTCTTTGCCGCACGGGAGGTCCGCCTGCCGGCGGCCGCCGACGGAGTCGCCGAAGACCTGGCCCTCTTCGCCGTGGAACCGTCCGACCCGAGGACCGTCCGGAAACTGGCCCTGCCGGAGCCGCGGGCGGGTGCGCAGCGCCGGCTGGACCTGATGCAACTCAGCCCCGACCGGACGCGCCTCCTCATCCCCGACAGCAAGGGCGCGATCGACCTGCTGGACCTGGCCACGGGAAAGACCGCCGAGGCGGCCAAGGACCTGCCCGCCGTGCTGAGCATGACGATCCCCGTCTGGCGGTCGAACCGGGAACTGTGCTTCATCGCTGAGACGAAGGACGGCGAGGACGCCCCGAAACGCCAGGGGGTTGTTCTCTGGTCCGCCGAGGGGACACGCTGCCTCAGCAAGGACTGGGCCGAGGCCGCGACGAAGGGCTTCCTCGCCGCCGGCGGCGGCTGACGGTAGACCGGGCCGAGGCCCGGCGGCGGGCCGTGGCGGCTCGCCGGCCAACGTGCCGAGGGCGCGGGCGGGCTCTGATTACGCGTCCCGCTTCAGGGCGATCGCCCCCGTCGGGCACGCCTCGGCGCACGCCAGGCCCGTCTCCCGCAGGCCCTCCGCCACCGTCTCGCCAAAGGGCACACCCACCCGCACCCGGAAGCCGCGGCCGATGAACGTCAGGCCCAGCCGCTCCCGCGCCGCCTCGGCGATCCGGATGCAGATGCCGCACGCGATGCACTTGCCCGGCTCGTAGACGAGGTTCGGGTGGTCGGCGTACTGGGCGAACGCCCGGCGTTCGCCCTTGTACCGCGCGGGCCGGGCCCCGTAGAGGTCGGCGTACCGCCGCAACTTGCACGCGACGGGCTTGCGGCAATCGCATCGCAGGCACCGGGCCGCCTCGCGCCGCGCCTCCTCGGCGGCAAGGCCCGCGGCTGGCCCGCCCGACGGCTCGACGCGCCCGTCCTTCGACGCGCCCTCCAGGAACGCCGCCATCTCCGTCTCGGTGACCTGCCCGATGTGGACCGTGAACTCGCGGTGCGGCCCGGCGACCGGCCGCCCGGCGAGGCGGTCGGCGACGCACCCCGCGACGGCCCGGCCGTCGGCGACGGCCCGGACGGCCATGCGGTTGCCTTTGCGGACGGCGTCGCCCGCCGCGAACACGCCCGGGAGGCTCGTCTCGAACGTCTCCTTGTCGATTGCGATCCGCCCGCCCTCGGCCCGGAGGTCCAGCCGCTCGGCCTCGCCCGCCGCCGGCTCCCCGAGCGCAAGGACCACCGCGTCGAACTCGTGCCGGAGGTCCGCGAGCGCCACGTCCCGCCCCACGCGAACGCCCGCGCGGAACGCCGCGCCCAGGCGCGAGAGGACGCCGATCTCGGCGTCCAGGACCGCGCGCGGCAGCCGGTCCTCGCCGACGGCGTAACGCAAGGCCCCGCCCGGCCGCTCGTGGTCATCCAGGAGCGTGCAGGCGTGGCCGTCCTGGAGGAGGTAGTACGCGGCCGCCAGACCCGTCGGCCCCGCGCCGACGACGGCGACGCGCTTGCCGCTCGGGGGGCGGCGCGGCGGCAGGTAAGGGTCGCCCGACTCCAGGTCCGCGTCGGCCGCCCGGCGCTTGAGGTGCATGATCGCCAGGGGCGCGTCGTGCGCGGCCCGGCGGCACGCCCGCTCGCACGGGGCCGGGCAGATCCGCCCCAGGACCGCGGGCAGCGCGATGCGGGCCTTCACGGTGGCGATCGCGCCGCGGAGGTTGCCCCGCGCGATCTCGCGGATCATCCGAGGAATGTCCATGTGCGCCGGGCACGCCCCGTGGCACGGGCCGATGCAGTCGCCCAGGTGGTCGCCCAGCAGCAGTTCCAGCGCCGCCCGCCG
>CAYGZE010000090.1:0-8251 GCA_964354185.1 uncultured Anaerolineales bacterium
CGCCCGAGGGCGGGCGTGCCACGTGGCACAGCCGCCCTCGGCTGTGCGTTGGGGCGGCTGGCGGCAGGGCCTGCCGCGAAAAGAAGTGCGGAGTGCGGAGTGCGAAGTGCGGAGTGAAAGGCACGGCATTTCGGAGTGAAAGGCAGGGCGGCGCACTTGCAGGTTCTCAACTCCGCACTCCGAACTCCGCACTCCGCACTCCGAAGGCGAGCCGGGCAGTCGGACTGCGCCACGCGCCGTCGCCATAGCGGCTTTGGCGCGTCGGCGACTGCACCCATCGCTGCCGACAGGACGGCCAGCGCCAACCACCGGTTTATCGGCCTAGACGTGCGGCTGCGGGACATCCGGCGCCTTCCTCTCCGAGCCCATGCTCGCGGCCAGCATCTCCAGGTCGAACCCCTCCTTGCGGATCCGCAGGTCGTAGTACAGGAGGATCATGGCCGCCGCCCCGATCGGCATCGTGAGGACCTGCGGGACGACGCTGATGGTCTGCTGGAGCACCTGGCCCGCCACCGGGTTCTTCGCCAGGGCCAGCACGGCCGTCAGCGAGCCCACCGCGCCGAACAACAGACCGATCACAAAGTTGATCAGGAAGACGATCAGGCCGACGAGGAAGACCTTCCCGAGGTTCCCCGAGACGAGCGACCAACTCCGCTTCATGCCGTCGAACGTGTTGAGGTTCTCGGTCACGATGGCGGGCATCGTCAGGCCGAAGAAGAGCGCAACCAGGACGCCCGGGACGACGCAGAAGAGCAGCCCCACGCCGGTGGCCAGGGAGATGAGGAGGGCCGCCAGGAGGATCCAGCCGATGCGCGGCAGGATGAAGCGGTAGGCCTGGCCGACGGTGGCGTCGCCCCCGAGGTACGACTCCGACACGCTCCGAATGAGCGCCGCGTTGGCGAGGTGCTGGCCGATGACGCCCAGGAACGCGCCGAACATGAGCGCCGCCGATCCGGTCAGCATCAGCGCCACGTTCGGGCGGGCCGGGTCGTCGCCCGCCTCCCGGATGGGCAGCAGGCTTGAGTAGAACAGGGCCGACGCGACCATGAGCACCAGCCCGATCGGGATCTCGATGACCGCCACGATCGCGATGTACCGGAGCACGTTCTCGCGGTACAGGCGGAACGTCCGGTCGAGGATTCCCCCGACCGTCATGGGTTCCAGCAGCGGGGTCGTCACGGGTCGAGTCTCCTCTGGGTCGGTCGGGGGCCCTTTCGCGCGGCCGGGCGCCCAGGGGCGACGCGCCGCGACATGTCGGCAGGTTAACGCGGCGGCCGCCGGTTTTCAAGCCCGGTCCCCGCGCGCCGCGAGTGGTCGCGCGGCCGCGTGTTACACGCTTTTTACGGGATTCCGCCGCCGGCGCTGGTACAAAGGGAGAGAAAGGCGGAACCTGCCGCCGGCTGTCGCGTCTATGCAGGTTGAGGGTGACTTTCCGGGCCGCGGTTCGAGAAAACCGCGTTCCTGTCCGTTTACGGGACCTCTTGTCAGGGGGCACGATGATGAGAACCAGGCGAGTCGGGTACCGCGCCGCCGCGCTGGCGGTTGCGGCGGCGATCGGCGCATGCCTTGCCATCGGGGCCGGGGCGTTCACCCGGCCGGCGGATGCGGCGGCGCCCGCCGCGAAGGCCGCGGCGCCCGAGGCGGTCAAGCCCGAGGCCATCAAGGAAGAGAGCATTTACATCCCCTACAAGAAACTGCGCGAGGTCTTCGAGAAAGAGGGCCGCGGGGTGTTTCTGCCCTACGAGAAGTTCCTCGAACTCTGGAAGGCCGCCCGCGACCGCCTGCCGCCCGAGGCCGAGATCAAGCCGCCCGTCGGCGCCCTCGTGACCGAGGTCGACGCCAAGGCCACCGTCACCAAGGACGTCGTGACCGTCGACGCCAAGGTCAAGATCGAGATCCTCAAGGAAGGGTGGACCGAGGTGCCCCTCAGGCTGGGCGACGCGGCCATCACCGAGGCGAAGATCGGCACGGCCCCGGCCCGAATCCTCGGCGACCCCGCTTCCGGCTATCGCCTCCTCATCGAGAAGCCGGGCAAGGACCCGCTCGAGGTCACGCTGGCCATCCAGTTCCGGAAGGCGTACACGAAGGCGCCCGGTCAGAACAGCGTCTCGTTCGACGTGCCGCAGGCCCCCGTGAGCCGCTGGGACGTCCGCATCCCCGAGAAGGGCGTCAAGGTGAACATCCAGCCGCTCCTGGCGGCGACGGAGGTGCCGCCGGCGCCGGCGGCGGACGAGACGGCCGTCCTCGCCTTCGTCGGGGCGGCCCCGACCGTCCGGATCGACTGGACGCCCAAGGCCGAGGGGGCCACGGGCCTGGAGGCCCTTGTCAGCGTCAAGGCCCAGCACCGCGTGACGATCGACGAGGGGGTCGTCCGGACGCACGTCACCCTGGCCTACGAGATCAGCCGCGCGGAACTCGCGCGGCTCGTCATCGACGTCCCCGCCGACCAGAAGATCGTCAACGTGTTCGACCCGAACGTCCGCCAGTGGTCCGTCGAGTCGGTCGAGGGCGTGCAGCGCGTGACGGCCCAACTGTTCGAGCCCGCCAAGGCGACCCAG
Organism: uncultured Anaerolineales bacterium; assembly: GCA_964354185.1. Taxonomy (GTDB): domain Bacteria; phylum Planctomycetota; class Phycisphaerae; order FEN-1346; family FEN-1346; genus CAYGZE01. The sequence goes on from CAYGZE010000090.1 coordinate 2,559, forward strand.
AACGTGATCGTCGAACTCGAGAAGTTCACCCAGGGCGACAAGCGCGACTTGGCGACGCCCCTCGTGAAGGCCGTCGGGGCCGGGCGCCAGCAGGGCGTCGTCGTGGTGCAGGTGGCTCAGGGCCTGCGGGCCGAGGCGTCGCGCCTCGTGGGCCTCCTCCAGGTGGACGCGGCCGAGTTGCCCGAGCCCCTGAAGGGCGGACAGTGGCAGTTCGCCTACCGCTACGCCGCCCTCCCGTTCGAACTCGTCATCTCGGCCGAGAAGGTCCTCCCGCGCATCCTGGCCGACACCCTCGTCGAGGTCCACCTCGAGCCCGAGGAACTCACCCTGGACATGCTCGTCGTCTACACGATCGAGCGGGCGGGCGTCTTCAACCTCGCGCTCCAGGTGCCCGCCGGGTACGAGGTGCGGCCGGTGCACGGCGTGGCGGCCGCCGGCGCCCAGCCCGTCGAGGTCGACACGCAGCACCCCGACGCCGCCCAGGCCGGGCGCCTGCTCGTCAACCTCTCGCGCAAGGCCTTCGGGCGCGTCGCCCTGGCCGTCCAACTGCACAAGCGCCTGGTCGAGCCCGACCTGTTGACCCCCACCGGCAAGACCGCCGCGATCGACCTGGCGATCCCCCGCGTCTGGCCGGAGGGCATCGAGCGTGACACCGGCCGCGTCGTCGTCTACGCCCCCGAGAGCCTCCAGGTCAACCCTGCCAAGACCGACGGCCTGCGCACCATCTCGTTCCAGGAGGCCATGGAGGGGATGCAGCGCCAGCAGGAGCGGGCCGGGGAGCGGAGCGTCCTGGCGTTCGCGTACACGCAGGAGCCCGTGGCGCTGGCGGTCGCGGCCGAGCGGCGCAAGCCCCACGTCACCGTCCGCCAGTTCGTCAACGCCCGGATCGAGAGCGGTGTCGTCAAGTACGAGGTCACGCTCTTCTACGACGTCCTGTACAGCGGCGTGAAGACGCTGCGGCTCGACGTGCCGCAGGACCTCGCCGCCCCCGGCGGCATCCGCATCACGACGACCGGCGTCGAGAAGGACGTCATCCAGCCCGCGCCGAAGGACCTGGCCGCGGGCTACGTCGCGTGGAGTCTGCGCGGGCCTACTGAGTTCATGGGCCAGGCCCAGGTCCGCCTCGCCTGGGAGAAGAAGATCGAGAAACTCGACGTCGGCAAGAGCGTGGCCCTGGAGATCCCGCGCCTGATTCCGAACGACGTGGACCGTGCGTGGGGCCAGATCGTCCTGGCGAAGGCCGAGACGATCGACGTCCGCGCCGGCGAGAAGGCCGAGGGCCTGCGTCCGATCGACCCCCAGAACGACCTCATGCCGGGCGTCTCGGTCGCCGGCGTCGCCCGGGCCTTCGAGTTCCACGAGGCGTGGTCGCTCCCCATCACCGCCACCATGTACCAACTCGAGGAGGTCAAGCGCACCAGCATCGAGCGGGCCCTCATCCGCTGGGTCGTGCCGCGCGGCGAGGTGGTCAGCATCCAGGCCCTCTACCGCATGAAGTCGGCCCAGCAGCGCCTGGCCGTGCGGCTGCCCGAGGGCACCGAGTTCGACACCGAGCCCCTGCGCATCAAGGGCCGCGCCGTCGTCCTGGAGCGCGGCGAGAAGGGCATGTTCTATATCCCCCTCGTGGGTCAGAACCCCGACGAGCCGTTCCTCCTGGAACTCCGCTATACGCTCAAGGGGTCGGGCAAGCGGCTCGACTGCCCCGTCTTCCCCGAGGAACCCGCCGTCCAGAAGGTCTATGTCGCGGCCTACCTGCCCGAGGAGCAGGCCCTGTTGGGCGCGTGCGGACCGTGGACCGACGAACTCGTCTGGCGGCACGCAGGCGTTCTCGGATGGGAGCCCCGCGATTCGCGCGGCGACGCCTGGCTCGTCCACTGGGTCCGCGAGGGCGTCGAGGCCCCCGGCAACCCGGAGGACACCTTCCAGACCGACGGCCGGCTGTACGTCTTCTCGGCCCTCAGGCCGCAGGCCCCGCCCGACGGGTCGCTGGTCCTCGTGTCGATTCGGGAGACCTGGCTGAGCATCCTCGTGTTCGCGGTCATCCTGGTGGGCGGCATCGTCCTGGTTCCGTTCCGGAGCCGCGTCCGCTGGCTCGTCGTCGGGGCGTTCGTTGTCCTCATGGTCCTGCTGGGCGTGTTCGTGCCGACGTTCACGTGGCAGGTGGTCGACGGCGTGATGATCTCGGCCGTCTTCATCGTGCTGGTCATCTGGCTGCTGTGGTACCTCGTGCGGACGCGGCCGCGCGACCCGCTGGTGCAGGCCCGCAAGGAGGCCCGCCTGGCGGCGGCCCGCGCCCGGGTCGAGGCGGCCCGGCGTGCGGCCGCGCCGCCCGCACAAGCGCCGCCCGCGGGCGAGAAGCCCGGGTCGCCGCCGCCCGGGGGCGATGCGGCCGGCAAAGGGGGTGACGCCCATGCGTAGAGCGACACGCATCGCGGCGCTGGTGGCGCTCGGCCTGGCAGCCGGGGCGCCCTGGGTGGCGGCCGCCGAGGCGTCGCCGACCCCGCCCCCGCCGCCGGAGGTCGAGAAGATCCGCGAACTCTTCGTCCCCTTCGACGACCTGAACGTCCTCCTGGAGGGCGCCCCGCAGCGGGTCCTCCTGGAGCGCAAGGAGTTCGAGGCGCTCCTGGCCAAGGCCAAGAAGACCGCCGAGACCCACCCGCCCACGGCCGCGGCCATTGTCTCGGCCGAGTACGACGTCCGCCTGGCCGACGAGCGGGCCCAGATGACGGGGAGCCTCGTCATCGACGTCCTGGAGGACGGTCTGCACGCACTCGGCCTCGACCTGGCGGGGGTGGGCCTGCGCCGGGCCCTCCTGGACGACAAGGACGCCGCGGTCGGCCTCGCGGACGACGGGCGGCTGCTGGTGTTCGTCGAGGGCAAGGGCCGCCACGCGCTGGCCCTGGAGATGGTCTCGCCGCTCCAGGCGACGGCCGCACGGCAGGTCCTCAACTTCCAGGTGCCGACGCCGCCGGCGGCGCGCCTGCGCCTGGTGGTGCCCGGCGACGTCGAGGTCAAGAGCGGCGCCCCCGTCGCCAGCCGCGTCTTCGACGAGGCGGCCGGCGTCACGCGCATCGAGGTGGTTCCGCAGCGCGGCCCGCTCTCGCTCGTCATGACCCTCAACAGCCGCCTCAAGCGCATGGACCGCATCGTCGTCGCGCGGAGCGTCCTGGTGGACGAGGTCACGCAGGCGTTCGAGCGGCTGCACGCGACGGTGTCGCTGGGCGTGCTGCACCGCGCGGTCGACGAGTTCCGGTTCGCGCTGCCCGCGGGGTTCGAGGTCACGGACGTCCAGACGCCCCTCCTGGCGCGCTGGGCCATCCAGGACGAGGCCGGCCGACGCGTCCTCCAGGTGACTTTGCGCGAAGAGACCACCGACACGGTCGTCCTGAACGTCTCGGCCGTCCGCACGGGCGCGGTGCCCGAGGGGTGGACGCTGCCGCACCTGGAGCCGCTGGACGTGGCCGGCCAGGTTGCCGTCATCGGCCTCCTGGTCGAGGACCGCCTGAAGGCCGAGTCGGTCGCGCCGGAGGGGCTGATCCCGATCGACACGGCCGTCCTGGCCCGGGCCCTTCCGCCCACGGTCCTGGCGGCCGAGGCGGGGGCCGCCCCGGTGCGGCCGGTCGTCGCGTACTATGCGCCGCAGCCCGCGTACGGCCTGGCGGCGCGGTTCGTGAAGCCGCCCGCGCGGCTGCTGGTGACGACGAACCTGCTCCTGATCCTCGAGGACGGCGGCCACCAGGTGCGCGGCGGGTTCGCCATGATCCCCGAAGAGGAGAAACTGTTCGCGTTCGACTTCTCCGTCCCGGCCGGCTGGGACGTCGCCGCCGTCACGACCGAGAAGGGAGAGCCGCTGGCGTTCGAGCGGTACGGCGCCGCCGGCCAGCCCGCCCGCGTCCGCGTCCGTCTTCCGCAGGGCGTCGCCGCCGGCCAGGAGTGCCGCGTCTACTTCCTGGCCCGAAGCGTTCCCAAGGGCTGGTTCGGCGAGTGGACGACGGCGGACACGGCGTTCCCGGTCTTCGCGGCCGCCGGCGCCCGCCGCGACACCGGCGCGATCGCCGTCGAGGCCCGCGACGACATGACCGTCCGGCCGGGGGCCCTGGAGCACCTCATCCCCCTGGACGAGAATGAGAAGGCCAAGTACGGCCTGGAGGGCTTCGCGACGAACCTCGCCTACCGCTACGAGGGCCAGCCCTACGCGGCGGGCCTCCAGGTGGCGCGGACGGCGCCGCGCCTGACGGCCCGGACGTACTCGTTCTTCCGGATCGAGCGCGACGCCCTCGTCGCCCACTACGAGATCGCCTACGACGTGGCCGAGGCGCGCACGCGGCAACTGGCGTTCCTCCTGCCCGAGTCGACGCCGACCGCCTTGTCGATCCGCGGCCTCGACGGCGTCACCGTCAAGGAATACGCCTCGGAGGTCGTCACCCTGAAGGGCGCCGGGGCCGATGCCAAGGGCGTCGCGATGCGCCGGTGGACGGCCCTGCTGGCCGAGCGGCGGCGGGGGACCGTGCGGCTGGCCGTCGACTTCACCGACCGCTACGCCAGCGCCGAGCCCAAGGGCCTTCTTATGCCCGTCATCCGGGCCGCGGGCGTCGTCTACCAGTCGGGCCTGGTGGCGGTCGAGGGGAGCGCCGAACTCGACGTCGCGGTCCGCGAGGCCCCGCGCAAGGTCGACATCGGCGAACTCGTGGACGCCGAGTACCAGCCGGGCCGCCGCCTCCTGGGCGCGTACGGCTTCGTCGGCGACACGACGACCGTCACCGTCGACGTCTCGCGCCAGGAGGAGTACGCCCTGCCGCCCGCCATCGTCCAGCGGGCCGAGATGACCACCGTCCTGTCGGCCCGGGGCCTGGGCCAGACGGCCGTGCGGTTCCTCCTGCGCACGAAGGACCTGTTCCTGGAGATCCGGCTGCCCGAGGGCTCGACCCTCTGGTCGGCGACGCTCGACGGCAAGCCCGCCAAGCCGCAGCGCGAGGCCGAGAGCCTCCTCCTCAGCCTGCCGGCCGCCGACGAGGGGGCCGTGCGCGACCTCTTGCTGGTCTACGAGACGCCCGTCGGGTCGATGGGCTTCTGGCGCGGGGTCGGCGTGCCGGCCCCGCGGCTCCTCTTGCACGCGACGCGCGCCGCGGCGGGACGCGAGGTCCCCGCCGCCGATCTTGTGTGGTATCTTTATATGCCGACGGGCTACCAGGTCGTCCGGTCCGAGGGAAGCGTCGCCGCCCAGGAGGTCCAGGCGCCGACCTTGGCCGTCGCCCAGATCGCCGGCGCCCTCGGCACGGTGAGCGGCGGCGTCGACTTCGACCACGGGGCCCTGGGTCTCGTCCTCGCCCTCGCGCCGGCCGCGCGCTATGCCCGCGAGACCGGAGCGCCCGGGGAGAGAGTGCGGGGGTCATCGCGCGAAGCCGAAAACGGCTACTTCGGCGGGGCGCCCGGCGCGGAGGAGGCCAAGGGGGAGGCGGCGAAGGAGATGCCCGTGGACGCGGCCGGCCGCCTGAGGCTCGACGAGGACGAAAGCCGGGCCGCCGGCGAGAAGAAGGACATGCTGGAGGCCGTAGCGACCCCGGCGCCGACCAACGGCCCCGTCCCCGCCAAGAAGCCCGCCGCCGAACCGGCCGCGCCGCCCCCCGCCGCACCCGCTGTGCCGCCCGGCACGCCGCCGCCGGAGAAGAAGCCCCCCGCCAAGCCGACGGCCG
>CAYGZE010000090.1:8351-14834 GCA_964354185.1 uncultured Anaerolineales bacterium
GTGCCGCCCGGCACGCCGCCGCCGGAGAAGAAGCCCCCCGCCAAGCCGACGGCCGCGAAGCCGGTGAAGACGCCCGAGACCGCCGCCCCCGCGCGGCAGCAGTGGTCGCTGGAGGGCGTCGGCAGCCTCAAGATCGACCTCGAGCACACCGGCGATGCCGTCACGTTCCAGAGCCTCGGGAGCGAGGCGCGGCTCGACCTCACGATCGTCAATCGCCCGCGCCTCGACGCCTTGGCGCTGGCCCTGGCGCTCGGCGTCGCGCTCGTGGGCATTGCCCTGACGAATCGGCCCGCCGGCCGCAAGGTCCTCTACGTCCTCGCCGTCGGCCTGGTGGCGACGCTGGTGCCCGTTGTGACGGGCCGCATCGAACTCGCCCTGGCCGTCAACGCGTCGTTCTATGCCGCGTGCCTGCTCGTCCCGTACTACCTCGTGGTTGGCGTGGTGCGGTGGTGCGTGCGGCAGGGGCGGCGCGTGGCGGGCGCCTTGGCCCCGGCGGCGACGGTGCTGGTGGCGGCGGCGTGGCTGGTGTCGGCGTGGGCCGGCGCCCCGGCCCCGGCCGGCGCCGCCGAGCCGCCGAGCCCCGACCGCGTCGTCGTCGAGGTCATCGAGGCCGGTCCGCCGCCCAAGGTGCCGGAGGACGCGCTGATCCTCCCCTTCGACCCCGAGTCGAAGACGGGCGTCCGCGACGCCGAGAAGGTCCTCGTGCCGTACGCGCGGTACGTGGAACTGTGGAACCTGGCGAACCCGGACGCGCGGCTGGAGGCGCCGAAGCCGCCCGCGCCGTACGCGCTGGCGGGGGCGCGGTACGCGGCGGCGCTCGCGGGCGACGAGTTCCTGCTGCTGGAGGGCTCGCTGGACGTAGACGTGTACACGGATGAATATGCGTCGGTCCCGCTGCCCCTGGCGGGCGGCGTCCTCGCGAAGGCCGACCTCGACGGCAAGCCGGCCCGCCTCCAGGTGGCCCAGCCCATGCCGGCGGCCGTGAAGCAGAAGGCCGAGAAGCCCGCGCCCCCGGCCGGCGGCCTCGTCGTCCTGCACGTGAGCGGCAAGGGGCGCCACCGCCTCGACGTGGCCGTCCGCCTGCGCCTGGACCGGCGCGGCGGGTGGCGCGTGGCCGAAGGGCGCGTGCCGGCCGCTGCCGCCACCGCCCTGGCGCTGCGCGTGCCCCAGGCCCAGACCGAGGTCCGCCTGGGCGGCGTCCTCGACCGGCAGACCTACGAGACCAAGGCCGCCGACGAGGCTATCCAGACCGCCCTCGGCCCCGACGGGGCCCTGAGCGTCCAGTGGCGGCCCAAGGTCAGCGAGGGCCAGGTCGACCAGAGCCTCACGGCCTCGTCGACGGCGGTGCTCGACGTCGAGGAGGACCGCCTGCGCCTGGCGTGGTCGCTCGTGCTGGAGTTCCGGCGGAGCGAGCGCGACTTCTTCTCGCTCGAGATCCCGGCGGGCTACCTCGTCGAGAAAGTCGAGGGGACGAACGTCCGCGGGTGGGAGGTCCGTCCGCCCGCCGCCGGCGAGGCCGGCAGCCCGCGCCTGGAGGTTGCCCTCCTGAAGCGCGCCAAGGACCAGGAATCGCTGACCGTGTCGCTGTGGCGGCCGATGGTGACGCCGGCGGGCGAGGCCGCCCGGATCGACGCGCCCGTCCTGGGCGTCGTGGGGGCGCTGCTGCACAGCGGCCAGATCACCGTCCGCCGGAGCCCCCTGCTGGACGTCCAGACGGTCGAGACGTCGGGGGTCACCCGGACCGACCTGCCTCCGCCCGCCCCCGGGCCCGCGGCCGTAGTCGACGAGAGCCCCCTGGGCATCCGTCCGTACCAGGCCTTCCGCTTCGCCACCGCACCGTTTGCGATCACCATGACCGCCACGCCCGTGGCCCTGCACGCGACCGCCCGCGTCCAGACGATCCTCAAGGTGGCCGAGCGCGAGGTGGGCCTCGAAAGCCGCGCCATCCTGAGCGTCCGCGGCCGCCCGCTCCACCGCGTCCGCCTCGTCGTGCCGGCCGACCTGCGGCTCGACCAGGTCTCGGCGCCCGGCGGCTTCGAGTGGGCCGTCACGGAGGAGGGCGGCCGGCGCATCCTGACCGTCTACCTGGCCGCCGGATGCCAGGGCGACGTGCCCGTCATCGTGCGCGGCGTGCTGGGCGAGCCGCCCGCCGCCGAGGCCCAGGCCGGGCCGCGCGAGAAGATCGCCGCCGTCGACCTGCCGCGCATCGAGGTCCTCGACGTCGCCGAGCAGCAGGGCGACCTCGTCGTCCAGACCGACCCGGCCTTCGAGGTCCGCGCCGAGGGCCTGCGGAACCTCGACCGGGCCTTCCTCGCCGCCATGGCCGAGTGGCTCAGCGGCGCCCAGCGCCAGCGCGCTAAACTGGCCCTCCATTACACGAACCCCGACTACGCCGGCCGCCTGGCCCTGGTGGCCAAGCCGCCCGACGTCACGTGCCACACCGTTACGAACGTCCGCGTCACCGACCGCGCCCTGGAGGAGGCGGTCCTGCTGGACTTCAGCGTGCGGGAGGCCGGTGTCCGCGAGGTTGCGTTCCTCCTGCCGTGGTGGATGAAGGACGCCCGGGTGAGCGTGCCGCTCCTCCGGCAGAAGACGGTCGAGCGCGCCGGGCAGGGCGACGAGGCCCCGTGGCGCGTCCGCCTGGAACTCCAGGACGAGGTCATGGGCCAGTTGCGCGTCCTGGTGGAGAACGACCGCCTCCTGACGGAGTCGGTCCAGCGGGCGCCCGTGCCGGTGGTCGAGACGGGCCGGACGGACCGGCGCTACGTCGCCCTCGAGAGCGCCGGCCGCGACGAAGTCGTCGTCGCCCGGCGCGAGGGCCTCGAGCCCCTGGGCCGCCAGCAGAAGGAGTGGGAGACCGTGGCGGCCTTGTTCCGCGGCGGGACGACCCAGGCCTACCTCGTCTCGGCCGACGCCAAGGATCCGATCCTCGAGTTCCGCACCCGTGAGCGAGCCGCCGTCGAGACGGCCCGTGCCCGTATCGGCCTGGCGCAGACGCTTTTCGTCCTCGACGCCGAAGGCGCCTACCGCGCCCGCCAGGTCTATCACATGGACAACCGCACCGAGCAGTTCCTCGAGATCGACCTGCCCGAGGGGGCCGACCTCTGGACCGCCCGCGTGGCCGGCGAGGCCGTCAAGCCCGCCGTCGTGCCCGCCGCGGCCGGCCGCATCGTCCGCATCCCCCTCGTCAAGACCGCCGCCGGCGACCTCGACTACGCCGTCGTCCTCAAGTACGGCGGCAAACTCCCGCGCCTCCACAGCCTCCGCCGCGTCGACTTCCCCCTGGCCCGCACGCGCAACGTCAACGTCGAACTCAGCCAGGTCGAACTCTACCTGCCCGAGACCCACGCCTGGTTCGACTTCGACAGCAAGATGACGCCCGTCACCGAGGAGGGCGACCTGGAGGCCGGCGTCGTCGCCTACCAGACACGCATGACCGAGCGGCTCGTGCAGGCCATCCGCTCCTCCGACAACCCCTTCGCCAAGGCCCGCGCGGTGGCCAACTACGGCCAGTTCAAGGAGCAGATCACCCTCTACCAGGATTCCAGCGTCTCCCAGTACCGGGCCAACAAGAAGGTCGAGCAGGAACTGGCGGCCAACAGCGCGATGCTCCGCGAGGCCGACCAGCAGGTCCAGACCTCCGCCGAGGCGCCCGAGCAGATCGTCTTCTATAACAACGACACCATCCGCCAGCACTTCGAGCGCCAGAAGAACGTCCGCGCCCGCAACGTTGTCACCGACCTCGGCCCCAACTGGGCCGACGCGGACATCCCGGCCCAGCCCCAGGGCCAGGTGACCGTCACGGACGGACGCTTCAACGACAAGTGGCTCGAAGCCAACCGCCTCGAGAACCTCGAATTGAAGAAGGAAGGTGCAGCCAAGGCGCAGTCGCGCGTTCAGATCCCGACACCGACCACCCCGCAGGCCCGCAGTCAGCGCCGCGGCGGCCAGGGCCAGCCTGCCGCCCCGGAGGTCGCCCGCGGCAAGGCCAAGGAGATGCTCCAGCAGGAGACCCAGCAAGAGCAGCAGCAGTTCGCCCCCTCGCAGGGCGGCCAGCAGGCCCAGGCCGCCGAGGACCTCGCCTTCCGCTACCAGCAGAAACTCCAGCAGCGCGCTCAGCGCGACAAGGAAGTGGCCCAGGAGACTGCCAAGTCGGTGGAGGGCCTCACCACCGTCGCGGGCGTCAGAGGGGACGCCGTGCACGGCGTCCAGGGCGCGGGGCATCCCGGTTACTACGCTGGGGCCGTGGAGACCGGCGGCGGCCTGTTCGGCGGCGGGGGCGGGGCCGGCGGCGAGCCGGCCGGTATGGCCAGCCTCGACGTCGAGTTGCCCGCGCGCGGCACGCTGTACCGCTTCACGATGCCGCGGGCGGAGATTGACATCGCCGCGCGGCCGGTGTCGCAGCCGCTCATCGACTCGCTGATCCGGATCGGCGGTGTGATCGTGGCCCTGGCGGTCCTGGCGCTCGGGTGGCGGTTCTGGAAGCGCGGCGGCCTGCCGCCGGCCGCGCGGCCCGCGGCCGCGCTGATCTTCATCGTCCTCGGGCTGGCGGGCTTCCTGTTCGGCGTCTTCCCGGTCCCCTCGTTCGTAGTCCTCGTGGCCGCCGTCGTCTGGCGCGTCCGCCTGGCCATCGAGCACCGCCGCGCCGCGATGGCGGCGTGAGGTTTGTGGCGGCGTAACGTGAGGAAGATGAAGAAGGCCCGGCGCGCCCGCGAGGACGCCGGGCCACCTTTTTCCCGCGGGTCAACGCTCCGACGCCGCACGCTCCCGCTCGGCCGCCCCCGTGAGGCGCAGGAGGAGCGGCCAGATCGCCAGGGGCAGGACGACCGCCACGCCCATGCCCCACCACGGCTGTTCGCGCGCCAGATGCCCCAGCCACGCGAAGAGGAGCGCCGTCGGCACGGTCCCGAGCGCCAGGGCGGCCGCGAACCGCCCGAACCGCATCCGCGCCAGACCCGCCAGGACGCTGACCACCTCCGGCAGGACGGGCATCGCGCGGCTGACGATGACGCCCAAGCCGCCCCATCGGTCGAAGAACTGCTGGAACCGCGCGAGTTCGGCCTCGTCGGCCAGGCGCCGCGCTAGCCGCTTCCCGCCCCACCGCGCAAGTCCGTACCCGGCCATGCCCGCCAGGATCGACCCCGCCGCCCCGACCGCGCCGCCGAGCGCCGGGCCGTAAACGCTCCCGAGCGCCGCCATCACGCCCGTCGCCGGCACGGGCAGCACGAGATCCGCCACCAGGAGGCCGATCGCGACCGCCCACGCCCACGGCCGCATCCCCGCGAACCAGCGGGCGCACGCCTCCTGGCTGAACAGGTGCTCGAACGCCTCGCCCCAGAGGGCGAAGCCCGCCAGGCACAGCGCCGCCAGCACCAGGGCGATGCCGAGCACTTTCGCCAGCAACCGCACGCGTCGTCTCCTTCCTGCCCGTCGGCAGCCTGCCTCGGGGGCAGGGCAGGTCCCGCTCGCCGCGCCCCCTATACCGCAAACCTGCCCGCAGTGCACCAGGAATGCGGCCGGGCGACCGGCCCGCGGGCCGGTCGGAGTTTCCTTGCACGCGGCGCCGCTTGGTGGCACGATGCTCTCGGCCGGGCGGCGGCGCGACGGACCGGCCGCCGCGCCCGGTCCGCGGGTTGAATCCTCGTGGGGAGACAGGAGGGCACACGCCATGGCGGGCCACGGCATTTCGCGACGCGGGTTTCTCGGCCGATCCCTGAAGGCGGCGGCCGCGGCGGCGGCCTTCACGATCGTGCCGCGCCACGTCCTCGGCGCGGGCGAGGTCACCCCGAGCGAGGTCCTCACCCACGCCATCGTCGGCGTCGGCGGCATGGGTAGCGGCCACGTCGACTACGTCCTGGGCGACCCGACGTCGCGGCTGCTGGCCGTCTGCGACGTCGACGCGGGCCACTTGGCCGCCGCCCTCAAGAAGGCGGGCGGATCGTGCAAGGGCTACCGCGACTATCGCGAGGTCCTCGACCGGGGTGACGTCGACGTCGTCCACATCGCGACGCCGCCGCACTGGCACGCCCTCATCTCCATCGCCGCCGCCGACGCGGGATGCGACGTCTGGTGCGAGAAGCCGATGACCCGCACCATCGGCGAAGGTCGATACGTCATCGACGCCGTCCGCGCGAGCGGCCGCATGTTCCGCCTCAACACGTGGTTCCGCCTCTATAGCGACTTCTACGGCCTGGGCACCACCGTCAAGCCCCTCAAGCAACTGGCCGCGAGCGGCCTCCTGGGCCGGCCGCTGACGGTCCGCGTCAGCCGCTTCACCGGCTTCGACTGGAAAGTGAAGATGTGGAGCGGGCGGACCGACCTCGTGCCCCAGCCGGTCCCCGAGGGCTTCGACTACAACGCCTGGCTCGGCCCCGCGCCGTGGAAACCGTACCACCCGCACCGCACGCACGGGACCTTCCGCGGCTACTGGGACTACGACGGCGGCGGCCTGGCCGACATGGGCCAGCACTACCTCGACCCCGT
>CAYGZE010000091.1:0-3149 GCA_964354185.1 uncultured Anaerolineales bacterium
AAGCTGAGGAAGGTGAAACCAGCCAAACTTATTCATTGTTTCTTCGTCGAGGTTGGCAATATCGTTTATGTCCTTCACGACCAGAAGCACTACTTCTTTTATGCCAGACTCCCCCATTGATCTCGAAAGACCCTTCAGCCCTTCGTAAGTAATCGCTCCATCCTGAAACGCCAGGATTGACTTGGGCTTCAGATTCAGCTTGCGGACAAAATGGGTAAGCTGTCGAAGCGAGACATTCGAGACAGGTTTATACTCTGATACGCTCATAATGTTTCTCGATCCTTGATGAATACCGCAACCGTGTCAAGTTTTGACACCGGAATCTGGTTCTTCATCAACTCATTCACGACAACAGTCACATCAGGCCACACCGGATCATTGTAGTTGTGGAAGGCAATATAGCCGCCAATCCTGACATTGGGAAACCAGCACTCAATATCAGCAGTGATCCCATCGTATGAATGGTCGCCGTCGATGAATAGCAGGTCAATATAGCCTTGATGCCAATCCATGCCGACTTCAGGACTGTCGCCTAATATTTGATTAGGTAGGTCTACCTGACCAGCGTTATTGAAAGCATTACGCTCTCCCTCCAATCCACCAAGCGGCCCACCAGGGCTTTTGTCTACAGAATACAAATGCGAATCGGAACATCCCTCACGAAAAGCCAGTGTGCTTGTCCCTGCTCCTGCACCGATGTTAACAATAGATGGCTTATATATCGGATTTGACTCGCATATTTTTATAGCCAACTGCCTCAATAAAATGACTTCTTTCATTGTGAGATAACCGAATGCTGCCGCTAACGAAACTGCATCTGTTGTCAAGGCTGGTCTCCTTTCAAAAGTTCTGGTGGAATCATCCCAATAACTAAATTGCGGTGTTCCGATGGAATTAGCTGAAGCTGAGGGTAGTCAATCTTCCCTTTCAAGATGGCGTTTGCGTAACGAACAATATACTGCCGAGTTCCCAAAACCCTGATTCCCTCTGGTATTTCTGAATACAATTCCACTTCCCACGGTGTCCTGTTTGGAACAAGCGACGACATCAACAGCTTCCGATTCCATATTCCAGCCTGAGTCGAGAACTGGTAAGGGGTTGTGCTCGGAGTTTCTATGATGTCGTAGCATCCCCACGATTCCACATCGAACATTCCACCAGCATACAGCCTATCGGCAGTCAGGTCGATCCTCAATACTTCCGGATGATCTCGCACGTATTCATAACAGGCTGAAACACCGCGCACGTCGACCGTCCGGCACAGCCAGTAATCGGTCAACAGCAGTATGATGTAATCCTCTTCAACGTTCCCAAGGAAGTACTTAAAACCCTCCGACCAATGGTTGGCTGTATAGTTATAGGTGTCAATTGAGAAGAACGAAAAGTTGGGTGGTAAATTGAATGTGGGAGTGGAATACCCGAAAACAGTTACGGGTTGCAGGGAAGACCAATACAGGTTAAACAGGTAAGCGAACGGCTGTAAAGCCCAAAGATTTTTATCATTAACCTCTACGCACACCCGCGCTTCCATTGCCGAAATTATACATGGATTGCGGATTAATCATGCATGAATTTTCGCCAACAATTCTGCGAAGGTTCACGGAGAAAACCTAAAAATGCGAAGGTTCACATTAATTTAGCGGGCATTTTATGCCGTAAAATATGTTATATGGGAGGCACGAATGGACAATAAGTTAGACAAAACAAAAGCAATTTTCCTTACCAAAGGCGTTCTGGATTGGGCTATCGCTGAGCGTCTCTCCGACCGTTATGGAACGGTAAACTTTGGAACAGAATGTGCACGCGCTTACAACTACATCGGCTACGGCGGCAAGCTGGTTGTCGAGGTGGTCGGTACGCGCGGAATATCACATACAGGGGATACGTTCCGCGGCATCGAACCTTCCATACCCGAAATCGGGGACATTTTCGAGCTTGGACATGGAGAGTTTTTCATAGAGGAACTCCCTCTCAAGAATGGAGTAACTACCTGTATTGGGCTGAAACCGGATGACAACCGGAAATCGGATTGGCTTGATCCTTATACATTGTATAAGGTGCATAACCAGTTTGTTTCACTTTGGTTCGTATCCGATTTATTGGTGTAATTCTGCGAAGATTCGCACAGAAACATGAAGAAATTGCTCAAAATGTGCCAAAAAAAGTGCTATAATGTGTTTACTCATTTTACGACTCCTATTGTGAGTTTGGTTTTGGAAAGGTAAAGCAGCACTTGCTCCAGTGCTGCTTTACTGTTTAAGGGAGAGAGTATGAATAACCTGCACAGGAAAGTCCTGCTTGAGGAGATCGGATTAACTGAGGATGATCTGAGAGGCCCGGATGGATTTTGGTCATCTTGGCTAGAGACGGCTCTGGATGATGGGGTCGATGATGGAATTATAGAAGAAATTACCATGTATGTCGAAGAGTGGAGAGAGAACAGATAATGCCAAAATACTGCATCGTTATCGGTACTGTGGATATTGCCGATGTTGTTCCAATCAGTGAAACCATGCAAGGGGATGAATACATTCTGGATATTGAATATGATGATTATCAAACTGCATACAGGACTGTCCTGCATATTCGTGAAGTCCTGATGGAGAGAGTCCTCGGCTATTTAGGTCGAACAACGCAGAAAATTGAAGGAGGATAAATGGAAGACATGGTTGAAGAGGTTTCTGACCAACTGCACGAAGCTCGGATGCACGTGAAATACATATATGGAGATGGTGGATGGAAACCGGGTAGTTTTACCACCAATCTTATTCAGGCTGTGATGGTTGCCGATCCTATAAATCGTGCGATACTTCGCACTGTTTATCCGGAGATCGTTCAAGCCGTAGAAGAATTCCAATCAGGGAAATTAAAACTAGGAGACTGAAATGCCAAGACAACCGAAAACATCTAACGTATCACCCGTAGCACCAGAAAGAGTACCAGAAAAGCAGGAGGTCTCAATGACCTTCGGGCAAGCACTGGATCAGGTCATGAAGGGCAAGCGTGTCACCAAGCGCGAGTGGAACAACCCGGATGTCTATGTTTTTATGAGAGAAACCTACCTTTCTATCCATCTGGCAGATGGGAAAGATAGTGTCCTGCTCGTTCGAGATGGGGATATACTTGGTATGGACTGGTTCGTCGTCGAG
>CAYGZE010000091.1:3249-6164 GCA_964354185.1 uncultured Anaerolineales bacterium
TTACCAGAAAACTTTACCCAAGATAAGGCTGAGTTTCTGACTGGCTTTATCGCCCAATACCTCGACTCTTTCGACGAGGCTGGTGGTTACTCTATCCAGTATGAACCATCTGGAGAAAAGGACGAGAGAGATGGCGAGGAAGGGTAAAGATAACAGCGGCGAATACTACGTCGAAGTTGCCAAGAAGAACGGGCTACGTGTCCGGAACGGAAAAGGGGATCATGTAGTCATTTACGGAAAAGAGGGGCGCGGCTATCAGGTCATTCCCCTGCACCGTGAGTTAAGCCCTGGTGTTGAACATGCTATAGTCAAGTGGTTCATTCGCCTCGGAATCATACTGAGCATTGCGGCCTTCTTATTACTAAAATGACCAGTTACAACCTGATGGGGCAGTTTGATGAAGAAACAGCGGGGCATAATGAGCATTATTATGCCGAAAGGTTGACTTTTCTTGACACGCGCGGTGGTTTCTTTGCCGATCCGACCTGCCAGTTTGGTTTTGGAATCAAGATAATTACTGCCACGCACGATATTTCTGATGGAGATTTTGGTCATGTTCAGAGCCGCCCGGTATATATCGAGGCTAATGCCTGGATCACAAGTTTCTGCATATTGTATAACTGCCGTATTGGGCATCATTCGGTAGTATCGATAGGATCGGTGGTAGCAAATATGACAGTACCACCATACACAGTGGTGGCTGGAAATCCAGCAATAGCCGTGAAAAGGTGGAACGGAAAGAAGTGGGTTAAGGTAAAGAAGGTTCAATAAATCTGCGAAGGTTCACATCAATCTAGCGCAGATTGGTGGCTTCCAGCCCTTGACTCTCGAATAAAGGTGTGTATAATAATAATCGTGATGGTGAAATGGTGCGGGTACTTCAAAACCCTATCAAGGTTTCCGGAACTAAACCCCGCTCCAGCTTGTTCCTCACAACCTTAATAACTGAATATGTGCGATGGCGTAGGAGTTGGTTACATCGACTTATAATCGGGTGGTCGCAGGTTCGAGTCCTGCCGTTGGCCCTCGGGACAACGTAGCTCAGATGGCAGAGCACCAAAAATTTCCATCTCCGCTTGTTCCTCGCCAAATTATGTAAATTGTGAGGTGGCGTATGTCACGGATACTTCATGCAGAAAAGACCGTGCCAGCTTGTTCCCCTCCAAATTATGTAAATTGTGAGGTGGCGACAGATTACAGATACTCCGGTACATTAGGTTCGACTCCTAAAGGGAGGTCTATACTCCCCCCTTCTGTGAAAACAGAGAAACAAACCTCTGTAATCGCCTGTTCCCCTCCGACTAAATTTAGGAATATGCAGTGGCGAATGTCGTGGATACTTCGACAGATTCGGCCTAGAAGCCTTGCAAGGGCGAAAACCCCAAATCCGTTCACATAAATTCCATGCCAGCTTGTTCCCTGCTGTAATTTCTCTCTGACGAAAAGGAGTAGTGAAAATGAAGACAAATGTTGCAGTACAATCCAAACGCGAATACACACACGAAGGAGGAAGGGCCGCAATAATCAACGCCGAGCAACAGCTTCGGCGTTCTTTGATGGCCTGTCTCCTGTGGGAGAAGGGTTTCTACGAAGATGGTGTAGAGATCGGTCTCCGGATCGCCTCTTTAATTCCGGAAGTCAAACCGGAAAAAGTGGCGGCTATGGCAATCGAGGCGCGCACGAAGATGAAGCTCCGACACGCCCCGCTGTGGGTGGTTCGGAACATGGCAAAGCATCCCAAGCATAAAGCCTACGTTGCCGGGACTCTCACTCATGTCATCCAGCGAGCCGACGAACTCGCCGAGTTCGTTTCCCTGTACTGGCTGGAAGGAAAACAGCCTCTCTCCGCTCAGGTGAAGAAAGGTCTGGCTGAGGCGTTCACGAAATTCGACGCATACCAGCTTGCCAAGTACAACCGGGATAATGGTGTGAAACTTCGTGATGTTTTGTTCCTGTGCCACGCCAAGCCGAAAGACGAAGAGCAAGCCGCGATCTGGAAGAAACTGGTTGATGGTACGCTGGAATCTCCCGACACATGGGAAGTAGCACTGTCGACCGGGAAAGCACCGAAAGAGACCTGGGAACGCCTGATCTCAGAAAAGAAACTCGGCGGTATGGCACTCCTGCGCAACCTGCGCAACATGCGTGAGGCTGGTGTTGACGAGAACCTGATTTTCGGTGCGCTGGCTGAAATGCGCACTGAGCGCATCCTGCCCTATCGGTTCATCGCCGCGGCACGGTACGCCCCGCAGTGGGAAAGCAAGATCGAGCCTGTCATGCTTAAATGCATGGAAGGGCGTGAGAAACTGCCGGGTAAGACCGTACTCCTGATCGACGTATCCGGTAGTATGCAACAGCAACTCTCAGGAAAGTCTGACCTGCTGGCTGAGGATGCGGCAAGTGGTCTGGCAATCCTGGCGCGTGAGTTGTGCGATCAGGTGGCAGTCTACACGTTCTCCAGCAAGCTCGTGCGTGTTCCAGATCGGCACGGTTTCGCCCTGCGCGACGCAATCGACCGAAGCCAGCAACATGCATCAACAGAACTTCGTTCCGCTCTGGAGGGTATCGAGAAAGCCGAAGATTACGACCGCATCATCGTTATCACCGACGAGCAGTCGAGCGACGGGATTCTCAAAAACCCGAAAGGTAAGGGCTATCTGATCAACGTAGCCACAAACAAAAACGGAGTCGGGTACGGGAAATGGGTTCACCTGGACGGTTTTTCGGAAGCCGTGTTCGACTATATCCTCGAATTAGAGGCGCATGAAGACTAATTTAAGCAACAAGAAGAGGAGGGGTCGCCCTCCTCTTCTTTATAAGAAATTCCGAATCAATGTCATGCTTTCAGCACGGACAATAGCCATCCTCAGTCAGGCTGGTCATGGCAATCGCTCTGAGGGGATCAGGGCGATTGC
>CAYGZE010000091.1:6264-14696 GCA_964354185.1 uncultured Anaerolineales bacterium
TCCAGGGGTATTTTTTGTACTCAGAGAGCGAAGTCTTATCGTCCAGACCAAGCGGCGTATGGGTTGACACCCGTTGCACGGATGGAAACACCACCGTCCATATGATATGGGCTGGTTGGGAAGGCATCGCGCAGGTGTTGCATCGGGCGATAGCGAATGGCATCGATACGACCTGCAAGCTGCGGGGTGCGCAGAACGACGCGTTGTTCGGTCTTCGCGCCGAGCTTATAGCACCATTTGGTGTTGTCGAGTGCCCACGAATAGATACCGCTGTCTGTCCACCAGAAGATTTCTTTCCCTTGCAGGAAAGCAACATCGGCGGCAGCTTGGCGGAAATCAACGTGCTCTCGGTAGGTCACAGGCATCCCACCAACGATGGTCATCGGGACAAAGTACAGCGTGGAGGCGAAGTCGCCAGCCGGGACATTGGCATTGTTGATATTGGTGTGCTCAAAAATGCCGTCGTCGGTGGCAACATCATAACGCCGACCATTGATCTCGATGTACATTCCGGCTCGCATGGAGTCGCGGATGGCGGTCATTTCACGCCCGTCTACAGTTGCAGACGTTCCAGCTTCCACATTGCCAGTGCCGCATCGATTGGTGTAATAGGCGCATGGCCATATCGCTGAAAGTTCCAGCCATAACTCAGGGCGCATGACGATCTTCCAGTTCACAGGGGCGAGACCCATGCGGGTCGCGTTGTGGAACAGGTAGAACTCCATAGCCGAGAGATAGTTGACGATGTTGGCAGTCAGCAGTGCATAGCCATAGGTCTTTACATCCGAATCGAGGGCGGGGCAGAGCGTTCCGGTTTCGCTGTCTCTCTGTCCGGTTGCGATCTGGACAGCCAAGCCAGGGAATTCATTGGCAACGGTTGTCACACCCTGCCATAGCTGGCGGGTCAGTTCACGCTCGAACAGCACACCGACGGTGACCATCTCGCTTGCAGTCAGGATATTGAGAATCTGGTTCTGCGATAAGCCCGAAGGCGGCAGATTGGTCAGACCCAACACCTGTCCGCGCAGCATGAGATCGGTCATCTCGCCGCGATTGGTGCGAAGCATCACATGATCCATTTCGATAGTGTTGGTATCGTAGCGGATTCGTCCAAACCGGGCAGTCAGGTTACAGCCCTTCATGTACGCATGGGGTGCGTCCAGACAGGCGTTGGCGGGTTGCGCGCCAACTGCGGCTGTAAAACCAGTCAGGCTTGGGAAGATTGGGTTTTGATCGACCGAAGGCAGGATCGGGATAGTGCTTGCGAAACTGGATGGTCGAATATAAGCGGTGATAACCTCACGGTTCAAACCAGGAGTTGAGAACAAGCCGTTGAACCCATGCAGAGGGTTAGCAGTCTGCGTGGTAGAAGCAGTATCATGCTTCTCCAGAGACGCACCATTCTGCTTGAGCAGGGATTGTAGTGCCTGGGTCTGGAGGGTGAGATTATCGTTAATCTGTTTGATCAGGAGATCAGGGATCATTTTGACCCTCCGTTAGGTTGAGATAACATTGCATCGATGAATTGAATCCCGGTTTTCACTTCCACCTCAGGAGCGTTTTCTGCTGGCTTTAATTCAGTCAGCGGATCACCTTCCTTGAGCAACGCACTCCGATCACCGATCAGGCTGTTCCCAAACATGCCAAGCAAAGCGGCAGTCGGGGTCATACGCATGACGGCTTCTTCGGCTTTGGCTTTCTCAGCCTTAGCCTGATCTTCGGTACGTTGTTCTTTCAATGCGGAAAGCTCGGTCTTCAAATTCTCGACGTTGTCGAACATCTGATTCATCTTCAGGAGAAACGGGGCAAGGGCTTCGGCTAATTCTTTGCGCGAGGGAGACTCGTTCAAGACTTCCTCACTCAGACCGCTTTCTTCCTCTTTTGGAGTTTCCTCCGCAGGGGCGACAACGGTTGTTTCACCTTCAGTCGACGTTACAGTGGCTTGAGTTACACCAACTGTTTCCTCGACCACTTCCTTGTCCTTATTCTCCAGGCCACTTTTCATGGCTTCATCAGCAGTTGCCTTATTAAGTGTCTCAATCTGATCGAGAAGGGTTGCGGACAACCCCCACTTCTCTAAGGCTTCAGCTTTCTTTTCTTTGGGGATTGGCATTTCAGCCTCCTCTTCTTTGAGAACAAAGAATGACGTAAGTCTATTGGCAGCGGCGTACAATGGTAAAACGCTTATTTCTTTCGTCTGGTGTTCCGTTATAACCCGATTATCGGCTGGATCGCGCGCAATGCTGGCGAAGGGCATCCCGTGCGAGAGACCAACCTCCTTCAGCCTCGAAAGTTCTTCGAAGACTGGTTCACAGCCCGGATTTGAATACCCTGTGGCGATGGCGAAACCACTGTCATCATAGGCGCACCAGACCGCCTTGCCAATATTCCATTCTTTATTGTGCCATATCCACAGTTCCGGGTAAGGGTAAACGCCTTTGTCGACCATCTCAACAAATCGGCGATGAGATTTCTCAGAGATAATATCAGGTGGCGAATCGTCATCGAGAAAGTTATTCGAATAACGAGCCAGCCATTGCCAGCTTCCGTCCTTCTCTTTCCAGAACATGATGTCCGGATCAGGATCGTTCCTGTCAAATATTGACAGGGCTTTCCGTATAAGGTCGGTGGCAGCCTTAATCATAGATTTCGACTTGACTTCGGGAACTACTGCTTTCTGCTCTCCGGTTTCCTCCCCCTCTTCCACGGTATCTTCCACTCCTGCTTCTTCATCTTTCGTTTGATTCTTTCCCTCTCCATCTGGTTCATCGAGTCCCTTATCGTCATCTTCGTCTCCAGATTTGATAGCTTCAATTCTGTCGGCTAATTCGCTTGCTAGTTTTTCAATGGCTGACCCTTTATCTTCTATTTCAGGGGAAAGCATGATATTCCTGGCAAGAGATGGGAAATCTCGAATGAGGTCTTCTACGTGCATCTGAGCCTTGAATGCTTCTTCTTGGGCTTCTATTTCGGCGTATGACTTTGCCCCATACAACGGAGAGGCATATTCCGCTACACTTTCTCCAAAGTAATCCTTCTCATCAAAAACCATATCCCCATCTTCAAAGGATTCTCCGGATTCGAGGGTGAACTGAGCGGCGGCTTTGACGAGCATCCCCTCTATTTCAGAGATGTCGGGTTTTTCTTTCTTGGACTCGCTCTCGACCATATAGAGCTTGCGCATATGGGCTACAGCCATTTTACGGTTGTCACTGCATCCCTTTGACTCGCCTGTGTCCGAGTTGGTAACGCAGTATTTATTATCTTTCTTAGATAACTTATATGGCATGGCTCACCTGCCTTTTACACATACTATCATTCTATCAATATGCGTGAATATTCGCAAGATTGATTTCATGGGGTGTACTGGTGGAATTCTTTCGATGAAAGCGGCATCTTGGGAGTGAATCCGGCAATAACCTGATCGACCATACTTTGGGTAATCGGCCCGAACTCAAGGGCAGTCAGGACAGTCCACTCTCTTTTCTTGATTCCGGGAAGTTGTAGTTTCTTGCTCACATAAGCCAGTCCGCCGACTCCTGCACCAGACACAAAACTTCTCGGTTTAGTTTTTGGCATAAATGGGTTTGTCATTAGCGCGCGACGCGGGGGTTTTGTACCAGCATCCAGCCAGAAATAAGGGCCGTCTTGTGTATAAACCTTACACACCAGATCATCGCCGACCAGCGTCGGTTCATCGACAATAAAAGAAGGCTTATGATTCCAGGTTGAGGTAGGCTCTTTAAGTCTTTTTGCGGCCATCCTTCCAGCATCTTTGAGTGCTTTCTTGATGTCCCTCTCAATCTCAGCGACGGTACGCTTATCGTTCTTGGGAATGTTAATTTTAGCCATCAGATTCTCGGAGGCCTCCCTGAAGTCACTGGATCATCAGTCGGAATAAAATTACACCCGCAATATCGTCCCCGACAGCGTAGCTTCCAAGCGCGGGGGTAAATATCATACTTGCGCCATACAGATGCCCTGTAAACCTTCCCATTGAGCCTACGGCAATCATCGCAGTGCTCTTTTACAGGATTCCACACCCATTTGAGCTTTTTATCGGCGCAAGCCATTGTCATTGCCTGACTTTTCACCATTGCGTAGCTTCCACCCCACATATTGGCTCTGGCAAGGACTGTGCTCACCTTCCCGCCGTTCTTCTTGGAGAATTTCTCGATGTACTGACCGAACCCGATCAGCCTCCCTATCTCGGTATTGATAGCCATTTGAATAGCGGCGTACTCCTCGGAGTTCAACTCGATGCTGTTAATGCCGCATACCTTTGCTCCATCGTACCAAGCATAGGTAAGCCCCCTCTTGATAGTTCCGACCATCATATCGGTAAAGCCGAAGAAGTCTGTTTCACCAGCCCAAAGAGCGCGGGCGTTGGCTCGGACGGTACGTTTATAATCTGCTTCTCCCCCAATCTGCTTCTCAAGGTCATGATTTTGGTAGATCGATAGCGACACAGGCTTCTCCCTGCTCACGCATCAGCCTTTCAACGTTATCGTATGAAATCCACACAGGAGGCTCATCATCCCCCCATGTATTGACAAGGAAGAACGCTTGCAAGCTGTCTCTCGCTCCGTGGGAGCAAATACAATGACCTCCTACAGGTCTACCCCAATTGGTATGCGTACCAATCCAATACTTACAATCTATCCTTACGGGGTCAAAGAACTCCTCGTACCAGTTGATCCCAAAGACCACTGGTCTTCCCAAAGAGATAGCGGTTCGCATCTCATCGACCGTCCTGCACCAGTAATACGATTTGATTCCTTCTTCGGGCTTGGGAGGGTAATCCATCCCGTTTCTTTTCTTCAGGACATGCCCTACAGTCCTGAGAACTTCCATAACCGACCATACATATCCACCGATATCCGCTTCGGGAGTTGTAGATGGATCGCCATCGACAGCCATCCCCTGATGGTAAAGCCACAGCGGGTTATAGACCTTAAACGCCCAATCCCTTATAGGCTGAGAGTTCACGATGCTGCTCATCCAACTGGCGGCGTATCCAGTGCACCCATTGGTGTACCCCTGGTCATAAATCGATCTGAGCGGTGGGCGAATGATTATCTTCTCAACTTCCACGGCTGTTTCGATTCCCAACCTGCGGAATGGGTATTTATCGATATGCTTCCAGTCTTTCGGTATCAGTCTTCCAAGCCCAGGCATATTACCTCTTTCCATCCCCGAAACAACTCCCTATAAAAGCCACGATCTTTCACACCTTTCTCGAACGGATGAGTAATTATCGCCATCAAGAAAGATAACGAAGCCAGGAGAAAAATCTGCGAAGTTTCGCACATCCGCTGCATTATGGGTTACTCTGGTTGGTGATCGTGCTTGAAGCAATTTGTCCCATGAGTCCAGCGGTTCTCACGCGTGGGTCGACATAGTTTTTCCCTGGCAGCCTTTTTGTACCGGGTTTAGCGGGTCTACCGACCATGCCAAGAGTCTGCTGGTTATTGGCTGGTTTCTTCAGATTTCCATCAGGCTTGCCGTTTCCACCTGCTGCTGGCTTGGCACTCTGTTGAGCCATCTGCATCTGCATTTCTTGTTCTTGCTCAAGCTGTTCTTGCTCTTGTTCCTGCTTCTGGAGGTCGAAATACATAATCTCGATCTCGGTGAGTGCTCTGTCGCACTCCTGAGCTATTTTCTTATCGATAGGATTGCCAGGATTAGCCAGGACTTCGTAAATTTCAGCGTGTTTATCGGTGATGATATCCAACATGCTTTCGGCATCGTTATTGGCATAATCGAGCGGGTTTTCAACGCCCAAGTCCAAATACTTGCGATACTTCTCAATATTTCTAAAGAACAGGGTAGTAATGGGAGTCCCATCGGCGAGTCGTCCACTTCCAAGCTCTAACTGCTCGAACTGCTCCTGAGTGATGTCATGGTCGATAACCATCATCTCTCGCATCCTGCGTTCATCCACAACGCCTGTAGTTGTGTCCTGGACGCGCTTGTTCGCCCGAATCATGCGTATTTCTGCTGACTGGCGATCCTGCTCGTCATCCTGGAAGTCGGTAACAGCCTTCAAATGTGGGGGAAGGAACTTGAAATTAAGCATCCGTTCGGTCATCTGCAATATCTGCCCCGGCCCTTTACCACGCTGTTTCAAGTGCTGTAAGAGAGCATCGGCACGAGTCGCACCCGCAGTCAGGGCAGGGAACAACTCACGTGCATCCATACCAAGGGCGAGGGCAATCGTAGCCATTCCGAGAGTCGTGCTGGTCTGTTCGTCGAATCCATCTGGCATTTCGCTCAGTCCGATAACTCCCAGGTCTGCTTCCGGTAAGGTCTGGCTTCCGACCACGACGATCTGCGAGTATCGAGTTAATCCCCTGGTATCCATTGTGGCCTCGGATTTGACGAGGGCTGAGGCGATGTCACGCGGGTCGAGTCCTCCCTTCGTTACCAGAAGCTCACGGTGAGGGCGAGACCCCAATTTCTCCTGCTTATAGGTGATGATATCGATCAGGTTTTGAGCCACGCCGATACAACGGCTGACAGCGCACAGACCCACCCCCAACATCTCTTCCATCGGGCTTGGCATCTGAGCTTCGAACATGACCCTGGTGTAATGCAGTTTATACCGCAGACCGTTCCGGTCGGTGTAGACAACAGGGTATATGGCGTTTCCTGTACGCTGGCATCTGGCTGAGTCAAGATGGGCTAAAGAGACAGGCATACCGATGATCGGCCCGCTTTTCGGCCCTGCGCCGATGACTTCCATGAATGCGCCGTTGTCCTGAGTAATAAGGTCTTCGACGAACTTGCCGTACTCGGAAATCCAGCCCTTGCCGAATCCAGGCGAGTTATTGAGCAGGTCGGTCATGATAGCGGCTTCCAGAACAGCAGCCTTATCGTTCATATCATCGGGGACGACACGGATAGGGATGGCGGTCATCTTGGACTGCATGGTGTAGATTGCGCCGCTGAGATGGTCAGAACTCTTGAAGAAATCTCTGAGCCATTTATCCCTGGATGGAGACCACCAAGCGGGGGCGAGGTTTGCGCTCTTGGCAAGCCAATTGACAAGAAGAGAACCTGCGCCTGACTCTAAATCTTGTTTGGGAGTGACCTGAATAGTCAGGTCTTGGGATTCTTCGATGGCGTTGGCGAGCTTAGGATTTATTGGCATAGCGTTATATCCTTACATTCTATTAGCCATCTCCATGAGAGCTTCGTCCTGGCGTTTTCGCCATTCGTCAAGCTCGGCTGATCCGGTTTTCTGCGCACTATCAGCAATTTCTTGTTGTTCTTCGACGCTGACAACGGTGGCGCGTTCAAACGGAGCGAACGACATAAATAGGGCATCGGCGCGATCTGGAGACCTTTTCAGCCGTTCCCTGAGGATTTTCTTCTCGACTATCTTAATTTTACCACCCCCAAAGTAGTCATATTCCATAGCCTTGAGTTCCTCTTTCAGCATTGGATCGTCAGGGAGCATGGCGGTTGGGTCGAGCCTGAGCCATTCACGGCATCTCCAGGCAATCTCATCGCGCATAGAGTAAAACTCACCGAGTTCTGTATGGGTCATCTTGCTTGGTTTCTCATTGACCTTGACCGACCAAGCCGACACATCCAGCCCTCTATCCCTGCCGACCCTGACCATGCGCGGAGCGACTCCGCTTCCCACACCCATCCCGTCAATTTTTGACGTTTCTGCACCGACTTCGGTATATATGCCGACCAACTTGTCGGCAGACTGGTCGGGGTCGAGTCCAGCCCACAATCTCAACGGAGAGACGTACCCGCTATACCTGATGACGCAGCAGTTGTTATCACCACCGAATTCGGCGACATCCACGCCGAGGACTGGCTTAATATCCTTGGGAGGCACTTCACCGTACAGGGCAACGTAGTTTTTACGCCTGTCGACAGCGGCGTCGATCCAGGCATCTGCGATTAGCTGTTTAGAGCCGATTCCGGGGTATTTCCCCATGACCATGTAATAAAAGCCATCTTCTGTAATTTTGCGTCTTCCTATTGGAAGTGGAGGGAAAGACCCTCCGGATGTTGATACTGCGGTTGCTCCGACCAAAAAATCGGGTACGGTGAACAGTGTCTCGTCTGGATTGTTGTCGGCTTCTTTAGCGGCGGCGACTTTATCTTCATCTTCTGAGATTTGGCGAGTCCACTCGTTGATACGCCTGACTGTCACGCCCCTGCTCACAGCCCCCGGAATCACATCTTTGCCAGTGATGACATTGGGATGCCTGAAAGCCGATAATTCGACCACGTTGGCGAGTCCCTTCTTCTCCATTTCGTAGATAATGCCTGAGGGAGCGCGCGGGTTGAAGAGGATAAGGAGTCTGACATATTCGGATGTCATGCATGACTCTATGCCGCGGTAGACTTCTTCTGGAACTGCATCGCCTTCATCCACGATAAAGATCAGGTGGGCAGCGTGCTTACCG
>CAYGZE010000092.1:0-14585 GCA_964354185.1 uncultured Anaerolineales bacterium
GCATCGCCGATGCAGGCCGACGCCGCCAGGGGCGAATGCAGCCGCCCGAAGCCAGATCGGATTTGTCAGACACAGCCTAGGTCCTGCCCGGCGCGTCCGGCCGGCTTGACTGGACGGGCAGGGCGGACTAGGATGCGGCCGGTCGCGGACAGCCGCCTTCCCGAGCACTCAGCAGGCTGGGAGAGACCTGTGCGAACCCAAGGCAACGCCGTGTCGAAGACCCTCGTCCTCGCGGTCCTGGCGGCGGCGCTGGCGGGGTGCGCCTCGGAGGACGACGGAGGCCCGCGCGCCCGCGCGGGCGAGTACCTGAAATGGCACGACGATGGCAGCGTGGACCTGATCACCTTCGAAGACAAAGAGGCGATTCACCTGACCCCCGCCCAACTCGGCACGATGTTCGGCAAGGGGCAGCGGCCGTTCGCCGGCAAGCGCATCGTCATCAGCGTCCTCAACAGCGGGCCGAAGGGCGGCATCTCGGGCCCGCTCTACCGCCTGCGCCCGGCCTGGGAGGAACTCACGGGGGCCCAACTCGACATCGTCGAGACCCCCATCGCGGAGCAACTCAACAAGACGATCACCGACCTCAGGCTGGGCGTCGGGCAGTTCGACGGCTTCATGGAGGCCGCCTGGTACATGGGCGAGTACATCACGCCGGGGTTCATCGTCCCGATCGACGCCTACATGGCCGACCCGCGGTTTCCGCAGTGGGACCCCAAGTGGATGCCACCCGCCCTGCAGCGCATCCACACCTGGGACGGCAAGTGGTATGCCGCGCTCAACGACAGCGACGGACAGGTGCTCTACTGGCGCAACGACATCCTCGCGGACCCCGCCTGGCAGGAGAAGTACAAGGCCGAGACGGGCAAGGCCATGCCCTTCCCGGTGGCGACCTGGCAGGACGTCCTGGCCATCGCGAAGTTCTTCAATGGGAAGAACTGGGACGCCAACGACCCGGAACCCGACACCGGCATCGTGATGCACTTCCGGGTGAACGAGCAGGGGATGTTCCACTTCATGTCGCTGTCGGCCCCGTTCGTCGTCCTGGGCGGCGACAAGGTCGACCGGGGCACGAACAACTACTGGTTCGACCCCGAGACGATGGAGCCCCTCATCAACCAGCCGGGCCACGTCCGCGCCCTGGAAGTCCTCTACGAGCTGTCGCAGTACGGGCCGCCCGCCCAGGCCGCCTGGGACCTGGGCACGGCGTGGGACTGGTTCCTCCGCGGCAAGTCGATCTTCGTGTTCTCCTGGGGCGACGTGGGCGCCCTGGTCCAGGATGAGACCCGCTCGAAGATCAAAGGCAAACTCGGCGCCTCCGTCCTGCCGGGATCCTGCGACGTCTACGACATGAACCACAACCGCTGGGTGAAACTCGACACGCCCAACGTGGTGGGAAACACCACGGGCGGGTCCTGGCACGGCGTGATCTCCTCGGCGTCGAAGAACCCCGACGTGGTCTACAGCCTCTACGCCCTCATGGCCACCGAGCCGGTCAGCCTCTGGAACGTCAACCGCGGATGGACGGGCGTCGACCCCGGCGCCACCATCCACTTCCTTCCGCCCGAGGGCACGGCAGACCTCAAGGGATTCGTGGACGCCGGCTGGAACCAGGACAACCTGACGTCCTACCTGAAGGCGTACCACGACACGTTCTTCGCGAAGGTCATGCTGCCCTACCTGCGGATCAACGGCGCCGAGGAATACTGGCGGGCGCTCGACCAGAACCTCTCCGAGACCATGATCGGCCGGCTGAAGCCGAAGGAGGCCCTGGACCGCACCGCCAAGGAGTGGGACGACATCACGAACCGGCGCGGACGCCAGGCCCAACTCGAGCAGTACCAGCGCTCGATCGGCTACCGGAAGTGACGCGAAGGGCAGGACCGTCCGGCCGGTCCGTGCCGGCGGACGGGCCCGCCCCGCCGGCACACGGCAGAGGATAGGCGCGTGCACCGAGACAGTCGCGTCAAACTGCTGTTCCTGCTGCCGGCGGTCGTCTGGGTCGCGTGCTTCACACTGTTCCCCCTACTCTACGGCGTCCGGCTCTCGCTGTACAACGTGAAGATAGGGGCGGCGGACGAATTCGTCGGCCTGGCCAACTACCGGCACTTCTTCGACGACGAGCGGGCGCTGGCGTCGGCGGCGACCACGCTGGTCTTCGTGTTCTGCGGCGTGGTGGCCGAGATGGTCCTCGGGATGGCCCTGGCCCTGCTGTTCAACCGCCCCCTGCCGTTCCGCGGGACGCTCCGCACGCTGCTGACCGCGCCGCTCTTCGCCACCCCCATCGCCGTCGGCCTCCTGTTCGTGACGGTGTTCTACGAGGAGGGCGGCCTCGTTAACGGCCTGCTGCACCTGAAGGTCCCGTGGCTGTCCCACCCGCAATGGGCACTGGTGTCGATCATCCTGGTGGACATCTGGCAGTGGACGCCGTTCTGCTTCCTGATCTTCCTGGCCTCGCTCCAGGGCATTCCCGAGGACTACTACGAAGCCGCGAGGCTCGAGACGAAGCGCGCCGGGGTCGTCTTCCGGCACATCACGCTGCCGGTGCTGATGCCGACGGTCGTGCTGGTCCTCCTCCTGCGGATCACCGAAGCATTCAAGGTGTTCGACATCCCCTTCACGCTCACGACCGGCGGACCCGGCACGGCCACCCAGGTCCTGACCATGTACGCGTACCGGGTGGGCATGCGGTTCTTCAACTTCGGGTACGCCTCCAGTATCGCCATCGTGCTGTTCGTGCTGGTGATGGGGATCATCATGACGCTGTTCAAGCGGATTCGTCAGGCCTATACCTAGGACACGGCGATGCAGATCCGACGGCGGCACGTTTCACTGGCGGGCTATACGCTGCTGGCGGCGGCGGTCGCCGCGGTGGTCTTCCTGCCGTTCTACTGGGCCATCAGCCTGAGCGTCCGCAATCCGCGAGAGGCCTTCACCGTGACCGGCCTGGGCGTGCCGTTCCTCCAGTACAAGCCGACCCTCGCCAACTGGAAAACCGAACTCGCCACCGGCGAGACCCAGAGGGCGCTCGTCAACAGCCTCGTCATCGCGGCAGGCACGGCGCTCGTCGTGGTGATGGTGGGCACGCCCGCCGCCTACGCCATTGCGCGGTTTCGTTTCCGAAGGCCGTCGAACGAGGACATCACGCTCTGGTTCCTCTCGCAGCGGGTGTTGCCGCCCGTGGCCACCGCCATCCCGCTGTTCCTGATGATCCGGTACATGGGCCTCCTGGACACGCGGACGGGCCTCGTCCTGCTGAACGTCACGTTCAACCTGCCGCTGGTGGTCGTGATCATGCGCCAGGCCTTCATCGACCTGCCGGTGGAGATCGAGGAGGCGGCCCTGGTCGACGGCGCCGGCCACGCGGACATCTTCCTGAGGGTCTGCCTGCCGCTGGCGGCGCCCAGCCTGGCGGCCGCGGTCCTGATCGTGATCGCGTTCACCTGGAACGAGTTCCTGTTCGCCCTGATGATCGGCTCGCTCAACGCCAAGGTCATCCCGGTGCACATGGCCGGCGCGCTGGACACCCGCGGCGTGCAGTTCTGGTTCGTGGCCGTGCGGACCCTCATCGCCGTGACCCCGCCCGTGCTGCTCGCGCTCCTGGCCCAACGCTACATCGTCAGGGGGCTGACGTTCGGCGCCGTGAAAGGCTAGGCCCCGTCCGGCCCATCCGCCCTCGGCCCGAGACCGGGCGGGCTCATCAGACACAGCCCAGGGCAGCGGCCGACTGCCAGGCAGGAGGCGGAGGTCGCCGCTCTCGCGGACCGGCGCGCGGGGCCCGCCCAGGCGGTTGGCGTCAGGCCGAGCCTCGTCCCCTGCCGCTTCCCCTCCCGCACCATCGGCAGCGCCGCGACACGGCCGCACCGGGCGCTCGCTGTCCCACCACGGACCGTCGATGTGGAATGGTCGAGCCAGTGCTGGACGACGCGTCCAGTAAACGGGCACCGCGACAGGGGCAGCACGCGCAGGACTGCCTCGTGCGCCCGCCACCGGTCGAGCGTCCGCCGGTGGGAGGCGCCGACCACGGCGGCGACAGGATTCCGCGATCGGGGCGCTCCGGCTTCGGCACGACCTCCCCGCACGGGAGGGTGTCCTCTCGGCCATCGGCGGCGGAGCGGGCAGGTCACTTCGCGGCAGCGCCCTCGAGGACGTAGAGCAGGATGGAGCCGGCGGGCAGGCCGCCCTCGGCGGAAGAGAAGGCTTGCCCCCGATGCCTGGAGCGCCTACAGCGCCTGTCGGTAGTCTTCGGGGTAGTCCATGTCCATCAGCACGGAGGGCGTCGCCACGGAGAGTTCGAGCACGTCGTCGGGGTGCGCCTGAGGCAGGCCGCACAGTCCGACATCGTCGTAACGGGTCAGGACCTCCTGGCGGTAGCGCATCGAGAACAGAACGGGATGACCTCGTTTTCCGCCGTGGACCGGCACAACGATGCCACGGCCGGCGGTTCGGAAGGCGTCGAGCATCCGGCCGACGAGATCGGCCGTGATGGTCGGCTGGTCGCCCAGCGCCACCAGGACGGCCTCGCAGTCCGCAGGCAGCGCCCGGAGGCCGCAGCGCACGGAACTCAGCATCTCGCCGCCGGGATCCGGATTGGTCACCAGGGTCACGCGATGGCCGGCCAGCGCCGCGGCGACGCGGTCAGCGTCCGCCCCCACGACCACGAGGGTCCGGCTCACGGGGCTGCGGAGAATCTCGCCGGCGATATGGCCGATGACGGTCCCGCCGCCGAAGGGCAGGAGCAGTTTCTGCGATCCCATGCGCCGGGACCGGCCGGCGGCGAGGAGGATGGCTGCGATCATTCGGAACCCTGCCCGGTCGGCATCCGGGGAGAAATGCCTTTCCGCCGGACCGCGATCAACTGAGCCACGATGCTGGTGGCGATCTCCGGCACGGTCTCGGCGCCGATGTCCAGACCGATCGGCGCATAGACCCGGCCGAGTTCTGCTTCGGTGGCGGCCCCGGACTCCAGCAGGTCCTTGCGCAAGAGCGCTACCTTGCGCTTGCTCCCGATCATGCCGATGTAGGCGGCCGGCTTGTGGATGCAGGCGGCCAGCGCCCCCTTGTCGTGCTGGTGCCCGCGCGTGACCACGGCGACGTAGGTGTCGCCGGCGACGGGGAACTCGGCGAGTTCCCGGCCGATGTCGCCGCAGCGGGTGACCACGCCCGGGGGGTAAAGCGCCGGATCGGCGAACTCGCTCCGGTCATCCATCACCACGACCTGGAAGCCGACGAGGCCGGCCTGGAGGGCCAGGGCCTGGCCGACGTGTCCGCCGCCGGCAATCACCAGGAGCGGCGGGAGGATCAGCGGCTCGACCAGGACCTCGAGGTGCGCACCCTCCTGCGGCAGGTCGTGGACAAGGAGTTGCGGCGTCTCTCCCGCCAAGGCCGCGCGGACGGCCGCGGCACCGGGGAAACCCATGTCTGCCGGGATACACTCCTGCGGGAACCACTGCACCGCCGTCTGAGGCAGGGGCGCCATACGCACCGTGGTCACGAGCGCCCCGCGCTCGCGCCGGCGGTAGGCTTCGGCGGCCCGGGCATAGACGGCTCGATGGCCGGCAGCGGTCGGGTCGACGAGGATTCGCATGCTGCCACCGCAGATGGGGCGATCGGCCTGCGCATCGCTTCCCCCCAGCGCGAAGTCGAACACGATGGGGCGCCCGGACCGGATGGCTTCGACCGCCAGGCGCTGCGTCTCGGCCTCGACCATTCCGCCGCCGATAGTGCCGCGGATCGAACCGCTCGATTCGATGAGGGCCTTCGTGCCCGCCTCGCGAGGCGCGGACCCCGTGGTCTTCAGGATGACCGCCATCGCGAAGGCCCGGCCGCCGGCCGCGAACTCAACGATCGCCCGATGGATGTCTGCGGCGAGTGGCTGGCAATTCATGTTCGTGCGGCCTTGGCCAGGCGAAGGGGCATCTGGCGAAGCCGCTCGCCCGTGGCGTGGAAGACGGCGTTGGCAACGGCCGGGGCAATGGCGATGATCGGCGTTTCGCCGCCGCCGGCCGAGGGCAGATCGGGCCGGTCCAGCAGATGGATGTCCAGTTCCGGAACGTCCCGGAATCGCGGCACCGGGTAGGCCGCGAAGGATGCGTTGAGCACGGCGCCCTTCTCGAATCGCATCTCTTCGCCGAGCGCCGGCCCCAGGCCCATGAGGATGCAGCCCTGCACCTGCGCCAGGAGATTGGCGGGGTTGAGGATCGCCCCGCACTCGAAGACCTGGCACACGCGCCGGACGGTGATCTTGCCCTCGCGGATCGCGACCTCCACGCACGCGGCCACATAGGATCCTTTTTCCGTGCCGCAGGCCAGCCCCACCCCGACGCCGGGGTCCTTCTTCCCGGACCGGCCGTTCCAGTCGAACCGCTTGGCCGCCGTTTCGAGGACGGCGCGCAGCCGCGCATCGTCCAGATGGGCCAGGCGGAACTCGAGCGGGTCGCTGCCGGCCGCAGCGGCCAGTTCATCCATGAAACACTCGCGGGCGAAGTTGTTGGCCGTGGCGGCCAGCGTGCGGTAAGACCCCTGACGCATCGGGGAATCGGACGGCACGAACTGGCTCTTGGCCTTGCCCGCCCGGTACGGCGTGTCGACCGCCGCCCCGCCGGAGTTGATGTTCACAAAGTGCCACGAGGTCAGGGTGCCTTTCGCATCGAGGCTCGCCTCGATGTCCATGACCGCCGCCGGGCGGAAGTAGGCCCACGTGAATTCCTCCTGGCGCGTCCACCGGACCAGGACGGGTTTGCCGGCGGCCTGGGCCAGCCGGGCCGCCTCGACCGGCGCATCAGGCATGTGCTTGCCGCCGAACCCGCCGCCGAAGTCGGGCACGATCACCCGCACGCGATCGTTCGGC
This sequence comes from uncultured Anaerolineales bacterium, assembly GCA_964354185.1. Taxonomy (GTDB): domain Bacteria; phylum Planctomycetota; class Phycisphaerae; order FEN-1346; family FEN-1346; genus CAYGZE01. The sequence continues at coordinate 6,848 of CAYGZE010000092.1, forward strand.
AGGCCCAGGGCGCGGGCGAGTTCCGAGTGAGCGCCGAACGGGTTCTGGCTCCCCGTCCAGACGGTCACCTTCCCGCCGTCCCATTCCGCAACGGCTGCGCGCGGTTCCAGCGGCGCGTGCTGAACGTAGGGCGTGAGATAGGTCTGGCGGAGGACCTTGCCGGCCTTGGCGAGTTCGTCGGCGAACGGGTTCCCCGGCACGCCGCCGCGGGCACGTTGCCTCAGGTAATCGAAAACCTCCGTGCTCGAGGGATGCGGCGCTGGCTCCCATGTGGCCGTCTTGGCGATGGCGTCCAGGGCCTGCTGGGCGGCAAACATCGTTGGCGCCGCCACGCCCACGAACGGCCCGTCCTGGACGACCACGACGCCCTTCATCGCCTTGGCAGGGGCCACGTCAACGGCCGTCAACTGCGCGCCATACGAGGGCGCGCGGAGGACCTTTCCATACAGCATCCCGGGCCGCACGGTGTCCGACGGGTACCGATGAGCGCCGGTCACCAGGTCCCGCCCGTTGGGGCGCGGGACCGATGTGCCCAGCACCTTCCACTCCTTCACCGGCGTGACGGCGACGTCAGGGGCGATGGCTTGCTGGAAGGCTTTGACCAGGTCCTCCTCGGCGGCCAGGTCGGCGTAGGTCAGTTCGCGCTTGTCGGCGGCATGGATGACCTTGCCGTCGCGCACGTCCACCGCGCCGGGCTGGACGCCCCACTTCTGGCATGCCGCTTGGACCAGGAGGTTGCGCGCCGCCGCCGCGCCCTGGCGCACCGCCGGAACCGTCGAAGGCGTCGTGCGGCTGCCGGCGGTAATGCCGTCGTCGGGGACGAGGCCGGTGTCGCCCATCACCAGCAGAATCCGGCTGACTGGCACGCGCAGTTCCTCGGCGGCCGCCTGGGTGAGTTCCGCCCGCGCCCCCTGCCCGCCTTCGACCTTGCCGGTCATGACGGTGATGGCGCCATCCTTGCCCAGGTGCACTCGCGCCGCGACAGAGGGGCCTCGACCCTCGCCGCTGCCGCCCCTGCGCTGGCCCAGGGCCGGAAGCGGCGTCACGGTGATGAGCAGCCCCGCGCCGAGGACCTTCACGAAGGACCGTCGCGTGAGGCCGCGCTCGCGGTCCGCGCCTTGGGCGGCTGACTGGCCTTGTACTCCTGCGGCCGGACTTGCCACGGGGTCGGGTGTCATGGTCTTCACCTCCCCGCCCGCGCCGCAGCGCGGCGCACGGCCTTGAGGACCTTAGGATAGCCGCAGCAGCGGCACAGATGCCCGTCCAGGGCGGACAGGATCTGCTCGTCGGTGGGGTGCGGCGTCTCCTTCAGCAGGCCCACCGTGGCCATGATCATGCCCGGGGTGCAGTAGCCGCACTGGAAGGCCTCCTCGGCCAGGAATGCCTCCTGGACCGGATGGAGTGCATCGCCCTGGGTCAGGCCCTCGATGGTGAGGACCGTCCGGCCCTGGGCGCTCGCGACGGGCGTGACGCACGACGGTGCAGGCTTGCCGTCGAGGAGCACCGTGCAGGCGCCGCACTGGGCCTCGCCGCAGCCGTACTTGGTGCCCGTCAGTTGCAGGTCCTCGCGCAGCACCTCCAGCAGCGGCCGCTGCGGATCGGTGGCGACGGTCTTCTTCTGGCCGTTCACCGTGAACGTAATCGTCGCATCCATAAACCGGCCTCCCCATGAGTCCGTAAGCCTGGCAGGCGTTGCCCTATCGTGTGACCGGGCTTGGCGCCGAAGGGTGCACGCGTCCGGTGCGCAGCGTCTCTTGTTTGGGTGCGGCTCAATGGCTCAAGATGCGTTCCCGTCGGCCGTAGTATACATCGTCCGGCGTGACGTTGCCAAGGGCCTCGTGGTACCGCTCGGTGTTGTACCAGGCGACGAGCCGGGCGATCTCGGCCTCCAGGGCACCCGGCGTTTCCCAGACGATCAGGTTCACTCGCTCCTTGCACGACCGGGGATACCGCTCGGTCTTGCCGCAGGTCTAGGGATGATGCGGCGAGCCCAGGATGTGCCCCAAGCGCCGGACGGTGGCCCGCATCGGCAGACCGAATGTCCGCAAGAGCGCGAGGCCGCGCGCCCCCATCTTCGCCCCGTACTGCTACTAGAGGGTACGGGTGCGGCCAACGGTGGCCGCCCGGGTGCCCGCAGGCCCCGAGTTCTGCCAAGCCCCTCACGCCTGACCGATCGCCGGCCGGACCATCGCCACGATTCCGGTCCGGATGGCTTCGGGAAGCGTCGGCTAGCCGCCGGATTCGATCAAGGATCGCCCGGGGACAGGCGGAACCGATGGCTTGGGGGCGAGAAGAGGCTTGCAGGACCTTGGAAACGAGAGACAATCAGAGATCAGAGGCCCACGACGGTCGTGGGCAAAGCCGTCTGGGGAATCCCTGTCAACATGACAGCAGGGGGGCCGTGTTCCGGCCCAAGGAGAGCCGACATGAGCAGACGAGTGACTCGCCGCGGGTTCCTGGAAGCCACCGCGGTCGCTGGCGGCATGCTGATGGCCGGCTGCATGGCGGCGCGGCCGCCGGCGACCGCCGAGGCCACGGCCGAAGAGGCCGGCTGGCCCGCGATGCCGCCGGTCCGGATCCACGTGGTCTACGTGGGTCTCGGCGGCGCGTGGCCGAAGCCGGAGTTCGACGCCAAGGTTGAGGCGGCCAGGTTCCAGCAGTACCTCCGGGGGCTGCAGAAGCGAATGGGCGACGTGGAGTTCGTCGGAGGGGAACTCATCCCCAACAGCGACCCGGCGGCGGCCGAACTGGCGGCGCGGATCGGCACGCCCGATGCCCTGCTGCTCGTCCACCTGGCCTTCGGGTCGGGGCAGCCGCTCCTGGCCCTGGTCAACACGGGGCTGCCCACGGCTATCTTCACGCAGCCTTTCAGCGGGCACGACTGGATGTACGTCCCGCAGTGGCAGAGGGCGGGCAAGCGGGTGACGCTCCTAGCCTCGCGCGATTACGGCGACATCGACCGGGCGGTGGCCCTGCTCCGGGTGCCGGCGCGGATGCGACAGTCGCGGATCCTCCTGGTGGGCGGCGCCACCGGGACCGGAGCGGCCCGGTCGCCCGAGAAGATCAAGGAGCGGTTCGGCACGGAGGTGATCCCAGTCACGGCCGAGCAGACCATCGAGGCCCACAAGGCCGTCGATCCCAAGGCCGCCGAGGCCGAGGCCGAGTCGTACTGGCTCCGGCCGGCCCGCAAGATCGTGGAACCCTCGCGGGAGGAGGTCATCAACTCGGCGCGGCTGTTCCTGGCGGTCAAGAACCTGATGATCGCCAACCGCGCCCAGGCGGTCGCGAGCTCCCTCTGCATGGGCAGGCCGGCCAAGGGCTGCCTGACCTTCAGCAAGTTGAACGACCTCGGGCTGGTCGGGGCCTGCGAGGGCGACATGGATTCGACCCTGACGATGCTGATCTTCGGCTACGCCTTCGGTGTTCCGGGGTTCATCACCGACCCGCTGTTCGACGTCTCGCGCAGCGCCGTGATCCACGCCCACTGCGTGTCGTCGACGAAGATGGACGGCCCTCGCAGCCCCGGGCGGGCCCCCTTCGCGCTCCGCAGCCACCGCGACGACAACCACGGGGCGGCCGTCCAGGTGGAACTCCGCCTGGGGCAGGACATCACCTGCGCCAAACTGGTGCACCTCGACACGATGCTCCTGTCGGCCCAGAGGATCATCGAGATCCCGAGTTTCGACGACCGCGGCTGCCGCACGCAGATCACCGCCCAGGTGGCCGACGCGCCCAAGATGCTCGAGAACTGGGGCAGCGGCCTCTTGGAGAAAGAGTGTATGATGACCCAGTTGCACCGCGTGGTCTTCTACGGCGACCACGTCCAGGACACCAGGTACCTGGCGCCGCTGCTGGGCATGAAGGTGGTGATGGAGGGCTAAGGGGTCGGAAAACGAAAGAAGGTACCAGGGACCTTTGGCAGACGCCGCTGGCGCTAAGGCCGCAACCCGGGCGTTGCACCGCCGGCCGAACCAGCCGATCCGTGCGCCAGGTCGGCCAGGGCCTTGCGGACGGTCGGCGACAGGCGCGGCCAGGCGTCCAGGACCACCGCGAGATCCGGGTCTGGCGGCGCGGCACCGGGGCCGTCCGCCTCGCCGCGCTCAGGGCAGCATTGACACTCGGGCGCGCGCACTGGCGCGCGCAGCGGGTTCCTGTCGGGCGCGCAAGTCTTTTTTCTGTCAGCAGTTACGACTTCCGTGCGGGTGAAGGCGGGCGTCCCCTCGACAGGAATTCGGGTGGCACATGGAGCCAAGCATAGACTCCGCGGAAGCCGCAAGACTTCTGGCGCTGGATGAACGGCTTCGAACCGAGGCCGACCGCATGTTGCGCGCCTCGGGCCTGGGGGCGCTCCTGCGGCACGAGGGGTTCGCGGCAGTGGGTTCCTACGTCATGCGCACCATGACCTGGCGCGACCTGGACTTTGAGCGCGCGGAGGAGTCGCCGGATTGGCCACGCCATTGGGACCTGGGCGCAGCCCTGGCGGGAATCCGGTGGGCATGGAAGTTCTCCTGTGCCGACGCTTACCGGCAACCTGACGGCACGGACCAGGGCTTGTACTGGGGGCTGAGGCTGTCCGACCCGGCCGGCGGTCCGACGTGGAAGGTGGACCTTTGGACGGCTCGGGCCGAGGAGTTCGCACGGGGCAGCCCGAACCGCACCCGTTGGTCCGGCCTGTTGAGCGACGAGGCGCGGGCCCGCATTCTCGCCATCAAGGAGGCGGTCTGTGCCCTGCCGGAGTACCGCCGGGAGATTCTTGCCGTCCATATCTACGAAGCGGTTCTCGATGGCGGCGTACGCGGGATCGACGAGTTCAGACGCTGGTGCTGCGCGCGGTCCTAGTCGATCCGCCCCTGCCTCCTTTCGAATCGGCTTGACATCGGCCGCGCTGCGGACTACGGTATTCCCACAATCGCACGGTGGCGCCGCGACCGCCTGAGCGGCGGCCGGGGCGTCGAACGGTTCACGGTTTGGCTAGGGAGGGAAGGGCCATGTCCAAGCGAGTGCTCAAGGTCGGCTTGGTGGGCGGGGGCGGCGGCGCGTTCATCGTGAACCCGCACCAGAAGGCGATCCACTTCGACGGCACGCGGCGCGTCGTCTGCGGGGCCCTGCACCCCGACCCCCAGGTCGCCATGTCCGAGGCCGCCAAGTGGCCCTATCCCATCAAGGGATATCCCTCTTACGATGCGATGATCGAGGAGCAGGCCCGCCTTCCCATCGGAGAGCGGATCGACTACGCCGTCATCGTGACGCCGAACTTCGTCCACTTCGACCCGGCGATGAAACTGATCAAGGCGGGCATCCCCGTCTTCTGCGAGAAGCCGCTGACGATCACGGCCAAGCAGGCCGAGGCGCTCGAGGCGGCCGTCAAGAAGCACAAGGTCCCCTTCGGCGTGGCCCACACCTACGTCGGCCACTGGTCGAGTTGGTTCTCGCGCTGGATCATCACCAGCGGCAAACTGGGCGAGGTCCGCTGGGTCGACGCCTACTACCTCCAGGGCTGGCTCGCCACGCGCCTGGAGACGACCGGCCAGATGCAGGCCTCCTGGCGCACGAACCCCAAGATGGCCGGCGCCTCGTGCTGCGGCGGCGACATCGGCAGCCACGCCTTTATGCAACTCTCGTTCGTGACGGGCCTCGAGGTGAAGACGGTGCGCGGCATGATCGAGACGTTCCTCAAGGGGCGCCAACTGGACGACCACTTCACGACCTATTGCGAACTCGAAAACGGCGCGAAGGCCCTCATCCGGGCCAGCCAGATCGCCATCGGCCACAAGAACGACCTCGGCATCGAGGTCAACTGCTCGAAGGGCAGCCTCGTCTGGCGGCAGGAAGACGCCGAGCAGGTCATCATCCGCCTTCCCGGCGAGCCCGACCGCGTCTACTGGCGCGGCGAGGTCAAGGGCCAGGACGGCTTCCTCGGCAAACTCCCCGCCTGGGTCGGGGCCGAGCCCACCATCCCCTCGGGCCACGTCGAGGCGTTCCACGACGCGTACGCGCGGCTGCACCGGTCGTTCGAGGAGGACGTGCGGCTCTACAACGCGGGCAAGCCGTTCAAGTGCGACGGCTCGAAGTACGCCAACGTGCACGACGGCGTCAAACACATGCGTTTCATCGAGGCCGCCGTCAAGAGCGCGAAGCACAACTCGATCCCGGTCAAGATGTGATCCGGGAGGTGGCGTGCGGCAGATGATCCCGCGCCGCTCGGCCCCGTGCGGGCCCGGCGGCGCGGGCTGTTTTTCGGCCGGCCCCGGCGGATATAATGCGCCGGTCGCCGCGGCGGCGCTCGGCCCCGCGCGCAGAGGCAGGACCATGGACGCGCTTGGACCAGCCCCGGTCTCCCTGAGGATTTCGGTCACCGACCGCTGCCAACTGCGGTGCCCCTACTGCATGCCGCCCGAGGGCGTGCGGCTGGTGCGCCACGAGGACGTGCTGCGGTTCGAGGAGATGCTCGCCGTGGCCCGGGCGATCCGGGAGCGGTTCGGCCTGGCGAAGGTCCACCTGACGGGGGGCGAGCCGCTCGTGCGGCGCGGCCTCGTGGAGTTCGTGGCCCGCGTGGCGTCGCTCGCGCCGCCCGACCTCGCGCTGACGACGAACGGCCACCGCCTCGCGGCGATGGCCGCCGACCTCGCGCGGGCGGGCTTGCGGCGGGTCAACGTCAGCCTGGACTCGCTCGATGCGGAGGTCTACGCCGCCCTCACCCGCGGCGGGATGTTGGCCGCCGCGCTCGGGGGCATCGACGCCGCCCTGGCCGCCGGACTTGCCCCCGTCAAACTCAACATGGTGGTCCTGCGTGGCATCAACGACGACGAGGTGGTCCGGCTGGCGCGCTGGGGCCTGGCGCGCGGCTGCGAGGTGCGGTTCCTCGAACTCATGCCGATCGGCGTGGCCGCCGGGCGGTTCGACCGCGAGTTCGTCTCATCGGCCGAGGTTCGCGCGCGGCTGGCGGGCGCGTTCGACCTGGCGCCGCTGCCGCCCGTGCCCGGCGCGTCGAGCCGCGCCTTCCGCGCCCGCGATGCCGATGGGCGCACGGGCGTCCTCGGCCTGATCTCGCCCTGCACCGCCCCGTTCTGCGAGGGGTGCCGGCGGCTGCGCCTCACGGCCACCGGCCGGCTGCTCGGGTGCCTGGCCCAGGCCGAGGGGATCGACCTGGCGCCGCTCCTTCGCGCGCCGGGCGGGCCGGACGCCGCGGCCCTGGGCGAGGCGGCCGCGCAGGCGCTCGGCCTCAAGCGCGCAGCGCGGAGGTTCGCCGACCAAGGCCCCATGGTCGCCATCGGCGGGTGATGGTGTGCGCGGCGCGCCCGCATCAGGGCCGCCGCCGCGGGGAAAGGGGAACGTGCCATGGCCAAGCGCCCTCGGTTGACCCACCTCTCGCGCCGAGGCGGGGCCCGCATGGTCGACGTGGGCGGGAAGCCCGCGACGCGCCGCCGCGCCGTCGCCGAGGCGTTCGTCGCCGTCGGCCGCGCGATCGCCGTCCGCCTGCGGCGCGAGGGCGGCCTTGCCAAGGGCAACGTCTTCGAGGCGGCGCGCGTGGCCGGCATCCTGGCCGCCAAGCGGACCGCGTCCCTCATCCCCCTGTGCCACCCCCTGCCGCTCGACCATGTCGACGTGTCGGTCGAAGTCGTCGGCCCGCGCGTGCGCGTCGTCGCAAGCGTGGCCGCCGAGGCGCGGACCGGCGTCGAGATGGAGGCGCTGACGGCCGCCTCCGTCGCCGCCCTCACCGTCTACGACATGGTCAAGT
>CAYGZE010000093.1:0-14471 GCA_964354185.1 uncultured Anaerolineales bacterium
TCGGGCTGGACTGCCAGCCGCTCGTCTTGCCGTCGTCGCGCGCAAACTGGTACTCCACCAGGTCGCCGACGCCGTTGGCCCGCTTCGCGGTCATCCGGATGGCGCTCGCGCTCGCGCCCACGGGGCCGGTCTCGAACTCGGCCGGCGCGGGCGCGGCTGCGCCCTTCGGGATCGTCACCTTGGCGGGCGCGGAGGCGGGCGTCTCGTTGCCGTACTTGTCCCGCATCCTGAACGTGTAGGCATAGGTCTTGCCGGGCTCGAGCAGGCAATCGGTCCAGCGGTTGGTCGTGATCCAGCCGCTCGCGTGGCCCCCGCCGCTCGTGCAGGTGAAGGAATACTCGACCCACTGGCTGTCGTCGGTGCCCTTGGGCGCGGACATCACGACGGCAGCACCGCCCGCCACGGCGGGGCTCATGAGCCAGCCGGCCGCCGCCTTGGGCGGCGCGGCGTCCGGGGGCGCGGCAACCAGCGCGGCCTTCCGGTTCTTGATCTCGCCGGCCAGCGCCGCGATCGCCGCCGGCTCCTGCGGCTCGACGTAGACGCGGAAGTCGGTGAGAAGCCCCTTGAAGTGGCCGCCCTTGTCGCCGCGGCCGAGGAAGGTGCAGTTGCGCCCCGCGAGCGTGTTCGGCCCGAGGACCGCGTCGGGGTCGAGCGTCATCTTCTCGTTCGTCGCCACGGCCTTCCCGTCGACGTACAGCGTGCCCGTGTCTCCCTTCAGCGTGACGGCCACGTGGGTCCACGTCCCGACGGGAAGCGCCGCGGGGCCGACGAGCGCCTGCTCGCCCTTCGCGCCGGTCGCGCTGAGGAGGAACCGGACCTTGCCCGTCGCCGCGTCCTTGGGCGCGAGGCAGGCGTACCTATCGCCGCCGTCGCCGAAATGGAGGATGCGCTGGTCGGCCGGTCCGCCCGCCCAGTTGACCCAGACGGCCAGGGTCGTGTCGCCGAAGTCCGCCGCGTCCCGCTTCAACTCGACGTACTGGTCCTTGCCGTTGAGTTCCAGGGCCCCGGGGCACCCCGGCTCGTCGAGGGCCACGGTCCGGGGCCCACCCATCAGGTAGCCGTGCATCACGCCGAAGTGGTCCAGGGCGTAGATGGGGCTCTGGCGGGTGAAGGCGTAGCGGCAGTACAGGCCGCCGGTGTCGGGGCGCTCGTCCGCGTATTTCTGGTCGATGCCCCAGACCCAGCACAGGAGGACCTGGTGGTCGACGTTCGCGCTGTTGGCGCAGTCGCCGTCCTTGATGGCGTAGCCTTGGACGTTCGCGCCGCCGTAGTCGGGCACGTTGCCCTTGATGGTCGCGTGGCCGTGGAGTTCGCCTTTGTCATGAAGATACGCCCGCTCCAGGGCACGGCCGTTCTCGTAGACCTTCCAGCGGCCGCGCACGGTGGCCCAGTCGCGGACCTTCCCGCGGTCAAGGACCTGGGCCTCGTCCGCGACAAGCGCATGGCCGCTCACGCGGGCGTTGTCCTTCACGACCGCCCTGCCCCGGACGACGGCGTAGTCCTCGACGCGGGCATTGCCCAGGACGCTCGCGCGGTCGAGGACCATCGCGTCGGGGCCGACGTAGGCGGTGGGGTCGGCCTTGGCGGTGTCGGCCACGAAGCCGCCGCCGTTGGCGTGGGGCTTGCCCGCCGCACCCTCCGGCCGGGCGGGCCGGCTCTCGTACGCGGTAGCCTTCGTGTCCACGAACGCCACCTCCCAGGCCTGCGGCTGAAGCGGGAGGTCCGAGATGAGCGGGCGCGAGAAGCCCTCGAACGGCATGAAGTCGGGCGTGGCGGCCACGGCCAGGTAGAGTTGGTTCTCGTCGGCCGCCAGGGTGATCGCGCTAGGGCCCTGGTTCCACATCGTGCCGTAGCGCGACTCGCCGTGGTCATTGACGGCCACCAGGGTGGCCCGCCAGTCGGACCGGCGCGTCGCGTCCCAGAGGGGCCGGAAGTCGACGGTCACCGTGTAGCCGCCGCCGGTCTTGCCCTCGAGGGCGATGGGCACCACGTTGTAGCCGCCCTGCATCGGGGCGTGCGCGAAGGGGACGCGGAACCACGTCCCGTCGCTCTGGCGCCGCTCCAGTTCCGTGTAGGCCCGCCGGTAGATCTCCGCAAACGGGTCCCTCGTGCGCGGGCTCTGCTTCTGGAAGTACGGCTGCCGCTCGTAGTCCCACATCACGTTCTTGGCGGCCATGCGGCCGAGGGCGTCCTTGATGGCGTTGTACGGATCGGGCGAACCGGACGGGTCGAGCCGGGCCATCGCGTCGAAAATGTACTCGGCCCCCTTCGCCTTGTTGCCGCGCGCTTCCGTCCAGACCTTGGTGATGAAGGCGTACCCGTAGCGGGGGTCCTCGCGGAGGTACTCCCAGATCTGCCACGAGTCGTAGTAGTTACGTCCGTGCGGCACGGAGAGGAACGGCTGCATGCCGACGCCGCCGGGGCCCGGGTAACTGTTCTCAAACTGGAGTTGGAGCCAGTTGGCCGTGGCCTCGTGCCACATGCCGTCGTACGGCGTCTCGTTGAAGCCGCCCGCGTTGATAATGACCGTGTGGCCGTACTCGTGCGGCGTCGCCCCCGAGGGCGGGTCGAACCGCAGGTACGTGGGCGGCAGGGCGAAGAGCGGGAAGCCCCATTCGTCGCACGCGCCCCACGCGCCGCCGGCCCAGATGCCCGTGTTGTTCATCACGAGGTTGGTCCGGTAGAGTTTGTCATCTTGATATTGCGTGTTACAGGTGTTCCCCGGGACGTGGAATCCCATCCCCTTCGGCGCGGGATCGTGAAGCAGGTGCCATAACTGCTCGAGCATCTGGAGGTTGCCCTGGGCGAGTTCCTCGGTGACCCGGGAGAAGTCGGCGTTCTCCTCTTTTTGCTTGCCGGCGCCCTTGCCCCAGAGGATGCGGAAGTGCTCGGACCGCCGGACGTTGTAGGCAGGGTCGTCGCTCTTGAACTTCCGCTCGTTGTCCAGCCAGCCTTGGGCCGGCTGCCCCGCCCACGCGGGAAGAACCGACACGCCCAGCAGCAGCCCGGCCAGGGCGATCGTGGGGACCGTGGCCCTGCGCATACGCTCTTCCCTCCTATGGCGTCCAGACCGGCCGCGGTCCCGCGGCAGCCGGAAACGCCGACAGCCGCCTGGCGGCGGACGTCAGGCGCTCGTGTCCGCCTCAACGCCCTGCTCTTTGCACCAGTCCAACGCGATCTGCCGGTATCGGCCGGCGCGGAATTCGTACCAACTCTCGGCCAGGCCCCTCTCCCGCACCTGGTCTTTGAAGTAGCGGAACGCGCCCCGTCCGTGAATCGCGTCGAGGAGCGCCCCGGAGACGGCCTCGTCCTCCACGCCGAGGGCGAAGTCCCGCATCATCTCCCACTCGTTGGTCTCGAACCGATCCGGCAGGGCCACGAACCGCCCGCCCTCGTCCGCCCCGACGGCCTTGGCCTGCTCGATGGCTTCCCGCTGCCAGTCGGGATAGTCCGACAGGTCGGCGCCCTCCTCGGCAGCGCCGAGTTCCTCGTCCATCAGCACGACCACCTCGCCCGTCTGGCGGTCGAGGAAGGCATGCGTTTCGTCGCCCTGCATCTCCAGGGCTTCCACGATAGCCGACAGCCTCGCGCGTGGCATCGGTCACCTCCGCCTGGACATTCTACCGGGCCTTCCGCCCGCCGACAACGCCCCGCACGTTGCCGCCGGCTTGCGGTCGGCCGAGGAATCGGAGTAATATGACGGAGGGCGACGCGGCCTGCCGGCGCCCTCGGTTCGGACCGCACAACCCGGAGGGAACGTGAGCGCCGAACACGAATCCGGTGACGCCGCGAGCGGCGCGGGCGGAACGGAAACCCTGCGCCAGCGCCTGGAACGCTTCGGCGACCCCCACGAGACGTGGCAGTGGGAGACCGGCGAGGTCGACTACATCGCGCAACTCCGGCTGACGGCCGCCGACGTGCCGGAGTTGCTCGCCATCGCGCGGCAGTGGGCGGAGCCGCGCGACTGGCCGGAAGACGAGAAGGACGTGTCGCTGTACGCGCCCGTCCACGCCTGGCGGGGCCTGGCCCAGTTGGGCGCCGCGGAGGCCGTCGGGCCGCTCGTGGAGATGATGGACCCGCTGGATGCGGACGGGGACGACTGGTTCCTGGAGGAGTTCCCGCACGCGTTCGCGTGGATCGGCCCGGCGTCGATGGGCCCGCTCCGCGATTGCCTGGCGGACGATCGGCACGGCATGTACGCCCGCATCTGCGCGGCCGGCGGCCTGAGGGAACTGGCCGCACGCCACGGCCAGGTCCGCGACGACGTGGTGAAGATCCTCTCCGAAGCCCTGTCGCGGTTCGGGCAGACGGACGAGACGGTCAACGCCTTCGTCGTCCACGGTCTTCTGGAATTGGGGGCCACCGAGGCCGCCGAGGTGATCGAGCGGGCCCACGCGGCCGACCGCGTGGACCTCTGCGTCTGCGGGAACTGGGAGGACGTGCGCAAAGAACTGGGCGTGCCGGGCCTGGGGCTCGTGCCGGAGGAACTGGCCACCCAGGAGTGGACGTGGGGGCCCTCCGCCGAGGCGGACGAGGGCGACGACGCGCCGGTTGTCGGTGGGTTGTTCCAACTGATGGGCGACTTGTCTGCGGAGCCGGCGACGCCCCTCCGACCGGCGAAGGCGGCGGGGCGCAACGACCCCTGCCCGTGCGGCAGCGGCAAGAAGTACAAGAAGTGCTGCTGGCGCCGCGACACGTCCGGCATGGACGATGGCGGCGGGATGCCCGATGACGCGGAGGGAGGCGCCCATGTGCCGGAAACCTGAATGACGCGAATCGGCCGGGGCCGGCGCGACCAGCCGCCAAGCCTTCCTGGCGGCGCCCCTCGCGATGGCGGGCACCGCGCGCCGCCGGAGGTTGCGGACGCCATGGTCCCGCGGCATAATGCATCGGGTCACGCAGCCAAGGGGGCGCTCGGCGGAGGAGATCGACCCATGGGGCAAAGCGTGTTCTGCCTTCGCGTCACGCTGAGCGGCACCAGGCCGCCGATCTGGCGGCGGGTGGCCGTGCCGCCGAACATCACCCTCGGCCAGTTGCACCAGGTGATCCAGAGGGTGATGGGCTGGACGGACAGCCACCTCCACCAGTTCGTCCTGCGCGACAAGGCCCTCAAGCCGAGCCGGGAGGAGATGGCACGGCAGTTCCGGCAGAACACGTGGGACGATGCGTTCTTCTTCCGGATGCGGGGCGAGCGGATGTTCGTGCCGAAGACGACGCCATTCGGAGACGACACCGAAATGGAGGGCGAGGACGAGGACGCCGTCACCCTCGCCGAGGTGTGCCCCAAGGCGAAGAGCAAGGTGAGGTACGACTACGATTTCGGCGATGGCTGGGAGCACACCGTCGAGGTGCAGAAGATCACGGAGCCCGAGCCCGGCGCGGAGTACCCCGTCTGCCTGGCCGGCAAGAACGCCTGCCCGCCCGACGACTGCGGCGGCGTGTGGGGCTACTACGAAATGCTCCACGCCCTGGAGGATCCCAGCCACGAGAGCCATGACGACTACGTCGAGTGGCTGGGAGAGGGCTTCGACCCGCGGGCGTTCGACCTCGAAGGGGTCAACGCGACCCTGGCCGCATGGCGCAAGGGCGGCTGACCATCACCGCTGACCCCGCGGGGGGTCGAACCGAATGACGCCGGCCGCGCCGGCGGCGGGCCCCCCGGCCCCCGCCACCGCGGGACCTCTCCCTTCACCCAACGCTCACCTTTGCGCCAAAGTCGCGGACGTTGAGCAGTCTTGACTCCGGCGGCCACCTTCGGCATGCTGGTCCCTGGACGTGCCCGATCCTGGTTCAAGGACCCGAGCCTGCCGCAACCGGAAAGGAAGGCCCGCCATGTCCTCCTGCCGAACGTGTGAGACACCCCACTGTTCCCTGAAGGTGAGTCGCCGGAGTTTCCTGGCGGCCGCCGGCGCTGCGGCAGCCGCTACCCGGATCGGGCTCTTCGACTTCGCGGCCTCGCTCTTTGCCGAGGAACCCAAGCCCCCCGGGAAGCCTGTCGTGCGGGTCGTCTATGTCCGCCCCGAGAAGGAACCCATTGTCAGTTGGCCGGGCGGGAACTGCGACGTTCCCGCGCAGCAAGCCTTGTTCACAAAGACGCTCCAGGACGCGGCCAAGCTGCTCGACATCCAGCTCGAGGTTCGCCACGAGCCGCTCTACAAACCCGAGGACGTGAGCGCCTTCCTGGACCAGGTCCGCAAGGCGCCCCCCGACGGCCTTATCGTCGGCGCCATGAGCCTTGAGACGTGGCAGCCTGTCGGCGAGATCGTGCAGAAGCGCGGCGACGTGCCGACGATCGTCTATAGCCACGTGACCGGCTTTACCAGCCACCTCCAACTCGCCCGCAACCTGCCCAGGACGTTCGTCGGCGCCACGCCGGACGTCGAGTGGCTCGCGTTCGCCCTCCGCATGTTCAACACGACCTGGCGGATGAGGAACACTCGCATCCTGATGGTCACGAGCGCCAGGCCCGACGTCACGCTCAAGCCGTGGGGAACGGTCCTCCATGCCATCGACGGGCCGCGGTTCGAGGAGGAACTCAAGAAGGTCGAGGAGAGCGACGAGGTGCGCGCCATCGCGGACTTCTACGCGAAGAACGCCGAGAAGGTCATCGAGCCCACGAAGAAGGAGATTCTCGACGCAGCCAGGAACTACTTCGTCTGCCGCCGCCTCATGGAAGCCGAAAAGTGCCAGGGCATCTCCATCGCGTGCCTCGGCTGGACGAACCCGGTCTGCATGTGCTTCTCCAAGCTGCTCGACGAAGGCATCGTGGCCGGCTGCGAGGGCGACGCGAACGCCGCCATCGGCGAACTGCTGACGATCCTCCTCTTTAACCGCGCGGGCTTCATGCAGGACCCCTCCCCCAACACGGTGAACAACACGCTCATCGGCGCCCATTGCACCTCGCCCCTGCGGCTGGAAGGCTTCGACAAGCCCTACCGCGCCCCCTACATGCTCCGGAGCTATCACACCCGCACCGGGTGCTCGGTGCAGGCCCTTTGGCCGGTCGGCAAGGAGGTCACCGTCCTCCACGCGGACGCCGGGAGTGCGGCCATGTGGGTCGGCACGGGACGGGTCCGGTCGAACATTGCCCAGCCGCCGACGGGCTGCTGCCGCACCTCGGTCGAGATCGAGCTGGACCGCGTCGCCGACACGCGCGACGTCAAGGGGTTCCATCAACTGTTCATCCTGGGCAACCTAGAGCGGGGGTTCCGGGCCTATGGCCAACTGGCCGGCATCCAAGTGGCCCCGATAGCCTGAGGCCGGAAGCACTGGTCGCCGACGACGCTGTGGAATCGTGAAAAACGCTGCGGCCGACAAGATGCTGCGTCCCGCGTACCGCGAGGGCGGGTCGCTGTGAGCCGCGGCCCGCCCCTTGGGCGAAGGAGGTCCGCCGACATGGCACGCAAGACGATCCCCACGGCGGTTCTGGTGGTCATGGGCCTGGCCGTGGCGGCGCTCGGCGCGCCCGCGGGCATCCCGGAACACCAGGCCAGGCAAATCCGCGACGCCGCGCCCGAGAAGCCGCGCGTCGCCCCGAAGAAGCCCCGGCGCGTCCTCGTCTTCGACACGCCCGCCCACCTCATGGACAAGGACCCGCACAAGAGCTACTGCATCCCTTACGGCACGTGCGCCTTCAAGGCCCTGGGCGAAAAGTCGAAGGCCTACGAGCCCGTTTGGAGCGACGATGTCGCCTCGTTCCTCCCCGAGACGCTGAAGACTTTCGACGCCATCGTCCTCAACAACACCTCGGGCCCCTGGATCACGCCGAGCGACGACGCGATGCCACGCCTCAAGGCCGCCGGCGAGACGAAGGAGGCCATCGAGCAGACGCTCCGCAAGAGCCTGCTCGACTTCGTCTCCAGCGGCGGCGGCATCGTGGCCGTCCACTTCGCCATCGCCGGGAACCCGCACTGGAAGGAGTTCGAGGACCTCTTCGGCGCGAAGTTCACCGGCCATCCCTGGAACGAGGAGGTCGGCGTCACGGTCGAGGAGCCCGACCACCCGCTGGCGGCGGCCTTCGGCGGAAAGGACTTCCGCCTGGCCGACGAGATCTATGAGTACGGCCCGCCCTACGACCGCGCCAAGTTGCGCGTGCTCCTCTCGCTCGACCCGGCGCGGTCCAACATGGGCGTCCGGTGGATCAACCGCAAGGACGACGACTTCGCCCTGGCCTGGGTGAAGCCGTACGGGAAGGGCCGCGTCTTCAACACCTCGTTCGGCCACCGGACGGAACTCTTCTGGAATCCGGCGATTCTCCAGTTCTACCTGGACGCCGTCCAGTTCGCGACGGGCGACCTGGAGGCGCCGACCGAGCCGCGCGCCGGCCGGCCCGAGCGCCGCGTGCCCGGCACCGACCCCGTGCCCGGCCTCGAGGGCTTCGTGAGCCTCTTCAACGGCCGCGACCTCGCCGGCTGGGAGGGCGACCCGCGGATCTGGTCCGTCCAGGACGGCGCCATCACGGGCCGGACCACGCCGGACGTGACCGTCAAGGAGAACAGTTTCCTCGTCTGGAAGGACGAGGTCGAGGACTTCGAGTTGCGCCTGAAGTTCCGGCTCGAGGGCGGGAACTCCGGCATCTACTACCGGGCCCGCAAGCGGCCCGCCGGCCAGGACCAGGGCGAGGCCCTGGTGGGCACCCAGGCCGACTTCTCCGCCGACGGGCGCTGGACCGGCGTCCTCATGGAGTACACCCTGCGCGAGGTCCTGGCCGAGCGCGGCGAGAAGGCCGTCATCGACGAGGGCGGCAAGCGCGAGGTCGTCGCCTCGCTGGGCGACCCGAAGAAACTCCTCGAGGCCGTCAAGCCGAACGACTGGAACGACTACACCGTCGTGGCCCGCAAGGGGCACGTGACGCTGGCCATCAACGGCGCGGCGATGTCGGAACTGGAAGACAAGGACCCCAAGCGCCTGGCGCGCGGGTGGCTGGCCGTGCAGGTCCACACCGGGCCGCCCATGCTCGTCCAGTTCAAGGACGTGTTCCTGCGGCGACTCTAGACGTGTAGATTACCAAGGAACTGAAAAGAGGAATCGCGGGGCGTAGCGCCCCGGCGCCACACACGGAGAGCCCCATGTCCTGCAACCCTTCAGAAGGCGAACCGGCCCGCGGCGCGACCAGCCGCCGGGCCTTCCTGGCGGGGACGGTCGCCCTGGCGGGGGCCGCCCTCTTGCCGCGCGGCCTCCTGGCCGCCACGGCGGCACCCGCCGCGGCGGGCAGCCCGCTCGCCCGCGACTGGCTCGCCCGCTGGGAGAAGAACATCGTCGGCGACGCCCGCAACCGCTACTGCGACCGCGAGATGGGCGAGGAGATCGGCTGGCTCGTCAGCCCCTTCCTGAACGGCTTCTACTACGGCTACCTGGCCACCCAGGACACGAAGTGGCTGGACCTCCTCGTGGACTGGTCCGACGCCTGGATGAAGCGCGGCGTCAAGGAGCCGGACGGCTGCGTCGGCTGGCCCAAGGCCGCCGGCGCCAGCACCGGCGCCGTGCCCGACTTCGTCACCGACAACATGCTGGGCGAGGCGATGGGCCTGGCGCCCGCGGTCCGCATGGCCGCGACGGTCCAGAAGACGCCCGCCCTCCGCGAGAAGTACGGCGCCAAGGCCCGGGAGTACCTCGACCTGGCCGAGCGGACCTTCGCCAAGTGGGACGCGCGCAGCGCCTGGCGCGAGGTGAAGGAGGGCGGCCTGTGGGTCGTCCCGCCCTTCGGCATCGACCCCAAGACCGGCCAGTGGACCGAGGCCTACGAGCAGCGGAAGACCGACGGCTTCTCCCTGCCCGCCAACAAGCAGAACACGGTCGCCCGGTGGCTCATCGACCTGGCCGACGCCACCGGCAAGGCCGTCTACCGCGACCGGGCCGAGAAGTGGTTCCGGCGGATGAAGGCGTGCATGCACCTCCGCGACGAGAAGTACTACGTCTGGAACTACTGGGACCCCGCGGGGCCGTGGGACCACAAGCCCGACGGGTCGCTCAAGCACTGGGTGGGCGTGCATCCGAACGGCGGCTACTACGCCCTGGACATGGAGGGGATCGTGGCCGCCTACGAGCGCGGCCTCGTGTTCGGCAAGGAGGACCTCGACCGCCTCATCGCCACGAACCGCGACTTCATGTGGAACCAGAAGGTCGAGGGCGCGAAGTTCCAGCGGATCGACGGCGGCGAGCCGGACGACCGCTGGAAGAACTCGCCGGGCGTCCTGTGGACGGCCCTGGTGCCGTACGACCCGACGCTGCGGAAGGTGTTCGAGGCGAACCACGACCCGGCGGGCTGGGGCGGCCTGGCCGAGACGCCGCACTACCTGGCCTGGCTCGCGGGACGCCTGCCCGCTGGCGGGGCGGGGGACGCAGGGCGCGGCCGGGCGTGAGCCGCGAACCTCGGAACGCTCTGCATCGAGCCTTGTAGCGCGGGGGTTTATCCCCCGCGCTCGTGGGGTTCGGGGCGTATGGCGCGGGGGGTAAACCCCCGCGCTACAAGGAACGCTCCGACCTGCCCGCCAACAAGCCCATGCGCCGCACGGCCCGCGTGGGTCCCAAGGGCCCACCCTAGACTGACCCTGCGGGGCATCGGTAGCGGCGCTTCAGGGCCCTGACATCCGCCCCCGCCGGGTCGAACGCGTACTCGATCTGCGGCCGACCCCTTTCAACATGGATGCAGGGCGTTACGTCCACGCCCTTCCAGAGCGGGTCGAGCGGGATCAGCGACTTGTCCTTGACGAGAACCGTCCACATGGGCTGGGTTGCCCAATCGCCGAAGGTTCGGAACATGCGCCCGTCCGAGAACTCCGCACAGAGTTCGCGCGACCCGGCCTCGACGAACAGGCGGGTCACGCGCAGGCCCACCAGGCCCGGCAGCAGCCGCTCCTGCGTGCGCTGCGAGAACGAAGAGCCGAAGTGGATGGACCGGGGCTTCTCGACGCGCCAGTCGGACTCGATCATCAGGTCGACCTGGCCACACACGTTGGTGAAGCGAGGAAATCGCTCGCGGTGCAACCGGCCGAGGTCGAGGATCACGGTCGGGTCCATGCCCTGCGAGGCCCTCGATACGCGCAGGCCCGCCAGGCGCCCGAGCAGCCGGTTGCACCCGTCCAGGTCCAGACTCTCGTAGCAGCAGGACACCTGTCGACCTCCCGGCGTCCCCGAGGCGAGGACGCCTTGTGCCCGGAATGATACCCCCAGGGAACCGGGGACCACAAGAGGCGGAAGGGCGGCCGGCCCGCGCGCGGTTGACGCGGCGGCCCCCTGTCGCTATCGTGGCAGCGGCCCTTGCCGCGCAGGATGGGACATGGCCGCAACTCCGCAAGACTCCGGCGACTCCGCCGCACTCGCCCCCGCGGGCGACGTGCTGGAGATCCGCGGGCCCGACGGCCGCACGACCGAGCGGCCGCTCGCCGACGGGCGCCTCGTCGTCGGCCGGACGGCGACGGCCGAGGTCCAACTCGACTCCGACCGCGTCTCGCGCCGCCACGCCGAAGTGTTCCGCGACCCGTTCGGCCGGTGGTGGATTCGCGACCTCGGCAGCCGCAACGGCACCCGGGTCAACGGCGTCCGCGCGACCGAGCGGGTGATCGCGCCTGGCGACCGGGTCGAGATCGGCGGGTTCGTCCTGCGCCTGCGCCGGCCCGCCTCCGCCGCCGAGGCCGCGCGCCACGAGACCACGCAGACCGTCCTTGCGAGCGAGGAGGACTCGGGCGCCGTCCAGGCGCTGGGGCAACTGAAGGCCCCGATGGTGGCGGCGTCGCACCTGTCGACGCTCCTGGCCTTCGGCCAGCAGTTGCTGGAGGTGGAGGACGCGGCGGCGCGGCTGGAGTCGCTGTGCGGCCTCATGGCGGACGCGGAGTTCGGGGGCGGCTGGGCGGCGGCGGTGCGCGTCCCGGCGGGAGGCGCGGCCGGGCCCCTGCACCTGGTGGGCGAGCCGGCCGCGGGCCCCCACTGGCGCGGCGGCACGCCGCACCTCTCGAAGACCCTCCTCGGGGCCGTGCAGTCGCGCGGCGAACCGGTCCTGGCGAGCAACCTGCCGCCCGGGCCGGTGGACGTGCGGCTGTCGGTGGCGGCCGACGTGCTGGCGATGTCGGCGGTGGCGTGCCCGCTGCGGCGCGACGCCGACGGCATGGACGTCCTCTACGTCGTCCTGCCGCCCGAGTTCGGCACGGGCGAATGGTTGGCGCTCGCGTCGCTGGCCGTCGAGCAACTGCACCAGGCCGACGCCGCCTGGGCGGCGCGGCGCGAGGCCCAGGTCCACGCCGCCATCGAGGGCGAACTCGCCCAGGCCCGCAAGATCCAGATGCGCCTCATCCCGCGCGACCCGCGCGTGGCGGGCCTCGACGTGGCGATCGGCTTCGAGCCCTGCCGCTGGGTCGGCGGCGACTACGTCGACGTCGTCGCAACGCCCGCCGGGGCGACGCTCCTGACGGTGGCGGACACGTGCGGCAAGGGGCTCCAGGCCGCTCTCGTCGCCGCCAGCGTCCACAGCCTGGTCCACGCCGGCGTCCGGGCCGGCCTGGGCCTGGCGGACCTGATGCGGTCGATGAACGAGCACCTCCTGGAGTACCTGCCCGAGGAATCGTTCGTGACGATGGGCGCGGTCCTGCTGGACCCGGCGACGGGCGAGATGGCCAGCGCCAACGCGGGCCATCCGGCGGCCCTCGTGGCGGCGCGGGGCGGGACCTTGCGCCACCTGGCCGAGGGCGTCAACTTCCCCCTGGGCGTCGCCCCGGCCGCGTTCGAGGTCCGCAGCGAACGCCTCGGCCGCGACGAGATGCTGGCCCTCTACACGGACGGCATCGCCGACCTGCCCTGCGCGGGCGGCGGCCGCCTGGGGACGGCGCGGCTGGCGGACCTGGTGGGCGCCGCCTGGGCGGCGCAGGGCGACGCCCGCGCCGCGGCCGTCGCCGCCCACCTCGCGGCTCGCCTGGACGAGGCGCGCGGCGACTGCATGCCCGACGACGACCGCACGTTCCTGCTGGTGCGGCGGACGTAAGGCGCCGCGCCGGGTGCCACTGGCGGCTTATCCGCCAGTGTTTCCCGAATGCCGGGTGCCATGCTTTCCCGCCGTTGGGAAAGCATGCGATTTCGAGACGGGGCGCATGCTTTCGCAAGCGAAAGCATGGCACCCGCACAGCCGGGGGCGGCTGTGCCACAGGTCACGCCCAGCCCTGTCCGAAAAAGCCTGGGAACCCGCCGGGGCCGGGGGCCGTCCAATGGCATGAGGCAACAGGGGGAACATGCCATGCAGATCCCGTTTCGGACGTTCGGCGGCGCGGCCGCGTGGGCGGCGGTCGCCTTGGCCGCGGCGGCCACCGCCGAGGTGCCTGCGGAGGAAGCCCCGCCGCCCTCGCCGGCCCTGGTCATCCGGTGCGCGCAGCAGGCCATCCGGGTGGGCGACGCCATCCCCATCGAGTTCGTCGTCATGAACACCGGCGGCGCCGACTACACGTACATGGACCGCAACTACGACCGCAGCGGCCGCATGCCCGAGTACGAGTTGCGGGCGACCGATGCCGACGGCGTGCCGGCCGCCGACCCGCGCAGCACGTGGCCCGGAGGCCCGGGCGGCGGCCTTTCGACCGACCGCGCCCTCAAGCCCGGCGACTCGTTCACGAAGACCATCGACCTGAATCGCTGGGCCCTCCTCGACAGGCCCGGCACGTACACCGTGGTCGGCCTCTATTACCCGCGGATGTTCCCGCAGGCGGGGACGAGGGAGGTCCGGTCGGCCCCCCTCACGGTGACTGTCGGGCCGCGGTCCGACGCCGAGACGGAGGCGTACATCCTCAGCCTCTCGACCCAACTGGCGACGGCCGAGGGCGAACGGCGCAACGAACTCGTTCGCCGCCTCACGTACACTCGGGACCTGCGCATCGTCCCCGCCCTGGTCCGGTCGATGTACGCCGGCGGCGACGGGTTCTGGGAGTCCGAGGCGTTCATCTACTACCTGCCCCACGGCCCCGAGACCGAGAAGGCCCTGGTCGACGAGGCCCTGGCGCGCGGCATGATGACGAGCATGCCCTACATCTTCAACCGGTGGGACCTGAAGGCCGACGTGATGCGGGGCCTGGTGGCGGCGTCGCTCGTGGCCGACCGGCCGCAGGCCTGGCAAGCCGGGGCCCTCCTGGCCCACCAGTTTCCCGACGACGCGTTCGTGCCGCGGCTCATCGCGCTGGCCAGCGACACGGCCGGCGGGGCGTGGGAGTCGGCCATCTTCGCCCTGGCCCTGCACCGGACGGACCAGGGCGTGGCGGCGCTGAAGCGCCTCCTGGAGAGCCCCGACAAGCGGGTGCGCGACCGGGCGGCGTTCGCCATCCGCGTGGCGTACACGGGCCGGGGGAACGCGGGCGGCCGCCCGCTGCGGCCGGAGGATTTTCCGGCGGACCTCCAGCGCCCGGCGACGGAGTGACGCCGCCCCGCCGCCGGAGTCACTTCTGCGACGCCCGCAGGGCCTGGTCGAGGTCGGCCCGGATGTCCTCGACGTCCTCGAT
>CAYGZE010000094.1:0-14399 GCA_964354185.1 uncultured Anaerolineales bacterium
GACCTCGGGCCCCTCCACGATCGACGCCTTGCAGACGACCGCCCCGCCCACCACCATCGCGGCCGCCAGCCACAGGCCCGGCCCCGCGGCTACCCCCAGGTAGACGCAACTGGCCAGCGTCGAGAGGAGCGGCGTCAGGTACGAGAGCGCCGCCACCAGGGTCATCCGCCCGCGGCGCATGGCGGCGTCCCAGAACGTGTAGGCCGCGAGCGTCGGGAAGACCGACATGTACCCGAGTTCCAGGGCGGCCCGGGCCGTCCACGCAGACGCCTCCGGCCGCGCCAGGCGCATCGCGCTCAGGACCAGCCCCGTCGCGAGGAGGAAGACGGGCACGGCTTGGCCGGCGCTCGCCCCGGCCCATCGGCGGCTGAGGTTCGAGTAGAGGGCCCACGCGACCGCCGCCGCCACCCCGAGCGCGTACGGCAGGGCGTTCTGCCCCAGGTTCGCCCGCAGTTCCTCCCACGCGAACGACCCGCCCTGGAGGAGCGCCAGCGCGCCCCCCGCGAAGCCCACCAGGATGCCCGCCCCCAGCCACGGCCGCGCCCGGTTCCCCACGAGCGGCACCGAGAGCGCCAGCGTCAACCCCGGCCAGAGGTAGTTCAGGATGCCTACCTCGACGACCTGCTGCCGCCCGGCCGCCAGGCCGATGGCCAGGTACAGCGCCACCGTGTAGAAGACGAACAGGCCCCCGCATCCCGCCCAGTACCGCAGGGGCAGCCCCCGGAACCGAGCCAGGCCCCGGCCGCGGACCACCGCGGCCGCGCACCCCAGGACCCCCGCCGCCAGGTAGATCGACGCCGCCGCCGTCAGGACGCCCACCTGTTCCGTCAGGCTCCGCGCGAGCGCGACCGTCGTGCTCCACAGCACGATCGCCAGGACGCCCAGGGCCGTCGCGCGGCCGGAATGCCGTGACTCCATGGACAGGTCCCCTCCCCGCCAGCCGCCCCGCGGCCGTACGTGTCTGGCGTGCCCGGCAGGCTCCCATGGGCGGGTGCCACTGGTGGCTTGTCCACCAGTGCCGCTCGGACGGGCACTGGCTCCAAGCAGCCACTGGCGCCCTGGTTGCGGGCACGCCAGACACGTACCTGTGGCACGTATGCTAAGCGTCCGCGCCGGCCCTGTCAAACGCCCGCGCGAAACGTCCAGGGCCTTTCAGTTCTCATGTGGCACGCCCGCCCTCGGGCGTGAGAGGCTCGGGGCGTTGGCGGAAACGCCCTTCGGCCTCAGCCGGGGGCGGCTGAGCCACAAACGCCCTGGCGAAACGCCCTTGAGGCCGCCGCCCGCGCGGCGTACCATACGCTCGGCCCGCCACCTGCCCGGGCGGGCCGCGGGAGACCCCCGTGCGGCCTGCGAGAAGGCAATCGGCGTTCCTGGCCCTCCTCGTCGTCAGCCTGGCGGCCATGGTCGCCTTCGTCCTGTGGCGGATGTCCGTCGAACTCACGGAGGACCAGGCCCGCGCCCACGCGGCCCGCCTTGCGAACCAGGCGTTCGCCCGCGAGACGCTCCTGAGCCCCCTGGACCGCCCCGTGCCGTCGATCGTCCTGGGGCCCGAGAGTTGGCGCGTCGCCGAGAAGCGCGACGACCGCTGGCACTTCGAGTTCGGCACGCCCGGGGGCCCCCAGGCGACCGTCTCCTTCGACGCCCACGGCCGAGCGGCCGAGGTCCATGTCTCCTTCGCGCCGGCCCCGTAGGCGGCTGTGGCACGCCCGCCCTCGGGCGTGAGAGGGGCCTTGGGGAAACGGCCTCGGCCGGGGGCGGCTGAGCCACAGGCCCTGGCCCGAGAACTGAATGCCCCCGCCGGAATCCCCGCCCAAGGCTTGCACTCGCTGCCCGCGGCGCGTAAAGTACCCGGGCACGCGACTTGAGACTCGATGGAGGAGATGCCGAACGATGGCCGGTACGAAGCGGAAGTCTGCGAAGAAGTCCCCGGCCCGCGCGGGCGCGAAGGCGGCGCTGGTCCTCTTCGCCCCGGCGGCCGTCCAGCGCCTCGAAGCCAAGGCCACCCTGCCCGCGAAGTTCCAGCGGATGCTCGACCGCCTGCCCCTCAAGCGCGTCTGCAAGGACGCCACCGTGGCCGTCAAGATCCACGTGGGCGGCCACCTGGGCTTCACCACCATCCCGCCCCTCTTCGTGCGGCTCCTCATTGAGAAGGTCAAGGCCGCCGGCGCCAAGCGGGTCTTCGTGACCGACGGATCCTGGTCCATCGGCGAGGCCACCGCCCGCGGCTACACGGCCGAGGTCCTCGGCGCCCCCCTCGTCGGCGCCGCCGGCGTCAAGGACAAGTTCTTCTACACCCACAAGGTCGGCTACAAGACGCTCAAGGCCGTCGAGGTGTGCGGCAACGTCGAGGACGCCGACGCCCTCGTCAACCTGAGCCACTTCAAGGGCCACGGCGATTGCGGCTACGGGGCCGCCTGCAAGAACCTGGCGATGGGGTGCGTCACGCAGAAGTCGCGCGGCCACCTGCATCACCTGGAGGGCGGACTCGTCTGGCGCGAGGACCTCTGCATCAAGTGCAAGAAGTGCGTCGAGGCCTGCACCCGCGGCGCCGCCCGCTGGAACGCCGAGAGGAACCGCCTCGAAATCTTCTACCACCACTGCGTCTATTGCCGCCACTGCGTCCTGGCCTGCCCGAAGGACGCCATCAAGATCTCCGGCGGCGGCTTCGTCCCGTTTCAGCACGGCCTTGCCCTGGCGGCCCGCGAGGTCCTCCGCACGTTCGAGCCCGGCCGCGCGCTGCACCTCACCTTCCTCACCCAGGTCACTGTCTATTGCGACTGCTGGGGCTTCTCGACCCCCGCGCTCATTCCCGACGTGGGCATCGTGGCCTCCGAGGACATCGTGGCCATCGAGCAGGCCAGCCTCGACCTGACGTGCGACGGCGTGCCCCTGCCCGGAAGCCTACCCCCCGGCCACAAACTCGTCCAGGGCAAACACCTGTTCGAGCGCATCCACGGCAAGGACCCCTACATCCAGGTCCAGCGGATGCAGGCCGTCGGCCTCGGAACACCCAAGTACCGGCTGCGCGAAATCCCGTGACCCAATCTCCGGAACCCATGAACCGGCTGTGCTGACAAGGAGACCCCCCATGCGTACCCCGTTCGCCTCTTGGCGCCGCACCCTCCTGGTGGCCTTTTCGCTGGCGACGTCGGCCCTTCTGGCCGGCCTGCCAGCCGTCCAGGGGGCGGCCGCCGAGCCCGTCCTCAAGAAGGGCGACCGCGTCGCCATCATCGGCGACTCCATCACCGAGCAGAAGCAGTACTCCCGCTTCCTGGAGGACTACCTGACCGTCTGCACGCCCGACCTGGACCTCTGGTTCATCCAACTCGGCTGGGGCGGCGAGACCGCCGGCGGCTTCGTCAACCGCATGAACCAGGACCTCGTCCCCTTCAAGCCCAACGTCGTCACCACCTGCTACGGCATGAACGACGGCGGATACCGGGCCTTCGACGAGGGCATCGGCAAGCGCTACGCCGACCCCATGCGGAAGATCGTCGAGACCCTCAAGGCCGCCGGCGCCACCGTCGTCGTCGGATCGCCCGGCGCGGTCGACACCAAGACCTGGCGCGGGCCCGCCGACGTCTACAACGACAACCTCGCCCACCTGCGCGACATCGCCCGCGACCTCGCCAAGGCCGAGGGCATGCCCTTCGCCAACGTCCACGACGCCCTGATCGAGGTCATGAAGAAGGCCAAGGCCGCCTACGGCGACGATTACCACGTCTGCGGCGGCGACGGCGTCCATCCCGCCCCCAACGGCCAACTCGTCATGGCCTACGCCTTCCTGAAGGCCCTGGGCGCAAGCGGCGACCTGGGGACCATCACTGTCGACGGCGCCAAGGCCTCGGCCACCGGCGGCCACAAGGTCCTCGCCTCGGCCGACGGCACCGTCGACCTAGAAAGCACGCAGTACCCCTTCTGCTTCTTCGGCGACCCCAAGTCGCCCGACTCGACCCGCAGCATCCTGCCCTACCTGCCCTTCAACCAGGACCTGAACCGCCTGACCCTGGTCGTCAAGGGCCTGAAGGGCGACCGCGCCAAGGTCACCTGGGGCAAGGAGTCGAAGACCTTCTCGAAGGACGACCTCGCCAAGGGCGTCAACCTGGCCGCCGAGTTCCTCGACAACCCGTTCTGCGAGGCGTTCAAGAAGGTGGACGAGGCCGTCGCCCGCAAGCAGAACTTCGAGACCTTCCTCATCAAGGAGTTCAACCGGGTGGCGGGCGGCATCGCGAACCAGGTGAAGGACGACGCGGAGTGCCAGGCGGCCATCGCGACCCTGCGCACGAGGCTCCTGGCGAAGCACGACGCCCTGGCCAAGGCCGTGCGCGAGGCCGTCGTGCCCGTCAAGCACACGATCACGATCGCGGCCGAGTAGGCCGCCGGCCCGAGCCGTTCAAGCCCGCCCCCCGCCGGGTGCCACTGGCGGCTTGCCCGCCAGTGCTCCTCGCCCGCGGCGCCGGCGCGCCTGAACCAGCCCCCGCCGTCAGGCGGGGGTCGCCGTTCCGCCCCGCGTTTTGCTGTAAGTCCCATTTTTACAATTCGAAAAACGGGTTGGCGCGCGCGATTTTTGCCGATTTTCTGGGCTCCCGGAGGCCCGAAACGGCCTTGGCGCTAGCGCCAGGGGCGTCGGGCCTCGTGGGTGTTAAGATGGGTAAGGCAAAACACAGCGTTTTTCGATCGTTTTTTGACGTTTTACGTACGGATTGCGGCGCTTTTGGTCGTTTTTCGATCGCTTTTGACGGCTTTTGGCGCTCGATGGGTAGCGATGCGTCCATAACACTTACGTTCATAGCGGACCCGCCCTGTCCGAAATAGGGCCAATAGAGGAGTCGCCAACACCTGTTAAAATGGGGGGACTGGGGGACGGGGCTGATTGCAGAATGCAGATTGCAGAATGCAGGAGAAGGCCATTGCGGACCCTCCCTTTGGCTCGCCCAGTCGAGTCGCCGGGACTAAGGGCGACCTGGCGGGCAGGTTGCGGATTGGCAAGCCGAGCCGCGACCGTATCCGGCTCGCGGGGCTGGACGCCAGGCGTCCAGTCTCTTACCCGCACTATGGAGGCCGCCTCCGCCTCCCTCGGCTCATGTCGCGCCCATACACCCATACGCCCCTTGACACCCCCCCAACCCCAAGTTACCCTTAATGTGTGTGACGCTGCCCTATCCAAAGACCCCTCTTTAGGAATCGAGCCCTCAATGGCCGAGAAACCCCGCCACCCCACGAACCAACTCGATGCATGGCAGGTCGAGAGCCTTAGACTCACCTCATTCCCTGACCCAAGTAAACCGCTCCCGTCCCAAGACTGGTGGTCCGCGTTAGTTGGTCTGCCTCCCGACTCCGAGACCCGCCGCCCTAGAGAGGCCGTGACCATCACAACAGGGCCTTTTGCAGGTGGCACCCTCACCCTGTCAATCCAACCGGGCCGCATAGAGTGGCTGTTATCCGCCCTCCCCCCCACGCAATCACCAGAGACCCCCGGGTTCCCCCTAATAGGCCCGTTCCCCGATACCAACTCGACCTTCCATGCGCTCGGTATGCGCTGGCTCCAGCGCCGCGACTGCCCTCCGCTAACCCGACTAGCTTTCGGCGCCATTCTGCTCACGCCCGTCAAAGATCGAAAAGCCGGATACATTGCCCTGCAGCCATACCTCTGCGCCGTCAAGTTGGACCCGGATCATTCCTCTGACCTCCAATACCGCATCAACCGCCCACGACCATCACAGCACTGCCGCGACCTATCCCTGACCATCAACCGACTCTCATCTTGGTCAGTAGCCCAGTGGCAGTCACATAGCCTCATTTTTGCAGCAGGCGCCTCACCCGAGCAGATTCAGCTCGAGACAGCTTACGCCCTTCACCTCGTCCTTGACATAAACACCAACCCTCGCAACTCGGAAACGCTTCCACCCGACAAGCTCTCGGCCATATGGGAAGAACTCGCCGGCCTTGCCCCCGAAATCATGCTTCAAGGCGACATTCCATGACCTCCGCCCCCCCCTGGCCCGCCCCAGATGACGAAACCGAACCTTCTCTCCATGGCACATCCCCAGCGGACACCCACTCCGAGCAGCGCTTCAACTACGCGCACCCCCAGGCCCTCACCGTCCCTCCTCCCACTCCCACCCGACGCGTCCTCCGCATTCTGAGCTCGCAGGGCAAGTACACCTTCTACAGCATCGAGAGAATCGATCAGTCCGACGCCGATACTCTCCTCCCACAAAACGCCCTACACCGCTCCCGACTTGAACTATCGGCCGTTACCGCACCCCAAGACCCCGAGAGTGAGCGCCTCCATACCTCCACACAGCCCCAAGTCCGACCCACCAGTATTGACCGCATGGCACTTGCCATATGTGATGCCGGCCGCTTCGAGTTCTTCGAAGACGGTCACGAGACAGACTTCTCCAGGAGACTTGTATCATTCGTCACTCACTACGCTGCCGCAGCGATAGAGGCACTCTCTTACTTGTTTCTCCACGGAAGGACCACGCCTGACGTCGCCACAGAGGCATTGCGATGGCTCGGCAATATCGAGGATACGCGCACACACATGGCGCGCCGTAACCTCCTCGAAGAGTGCCTTAAGTGTCCATCCCCTCTCGTCCGAGACGGCGCAGCACTTGGCCTCGCCTTCATGGATGATCCCCACGCCCTGCCCCCCCTCACGAAAGCCATCGAGCGAGAGCAGGTCTCTACCATCCGCAATAGCATGGAGATGGTCAGCCAGCAACTCGAAGATACTCTCGCCGACCAACACAGGGAGGCCGTCTAGTGCCCCGCCTCCTGCGCACCGTGCGCCAACTCAGGTGGGACAAGCAGGTAATCTCCAACGGACTCACATGGCTCGAACCCCGCCAGTTCGCCGCCGATCCGCTGGCCGACCTCTACACCCAAGCTGGTGCCCTCTCCCTCTGGGAGGTTCCCGCTCCGAACGACCTGGACCGTGTTCTTGCTGCCCTCGCCGCAACGAGGCAGAGCCTTGTCAATATAGACTATCTCCTTTTCGACTCCGATGTGCTCCTCCCGCTGGCCGTGCCCCTTCAGCACACATCCGGCGGAACCCCCGACGACGGCGTCAACACCTTTCACTGGGACCTTGAGCACATCTCCGCACACAAAATGCCCGAGATCGCACGCCTTATGCTGGAAACTGGCAGCACAGGCCGGAGGCTCGCGAAAGAAGTCAAGGCCATCCTGCAGGCCAGCATTGAAGCCAAGCAGATAGACGTGACACGAGTCAGCCAGTCCCTTCTGGACAAGCTCTAACAGCCGCCTGTCCCCTGCGCTTCGAGTCTGTTTCCCCACACCAACTCCCCTCCACCTTCCCCGCTTGCTCCCTCCCGCGCCTACGCAGCCAACGCAACTCGCTCACCTCTGGTACGGTCGAATCCTGCCCAGGATTCGAACCTGCGACTTGGCGTTGCGGGGGGCACCGGGGGCAGGGGCACTGGCGGGCCCTCGGTACGGCAACGGGTCTACGCTACGCTGCGACCCTCGGTACGGCGACGGGTCTGCGCTGCGCTGCGACAAGGCTCCTTCGCCAAGGCTTCGGAGCCCAAGGCCGCCAGCGGCACCCGGCTTCGCCCGTTGGGCTACGCCGTGGCAGGCGCGGCATCGGAGCGCGGCTCGTGGCGGGAAGCATCGGCGAGAGGGCCGGCGCGGGAAGGGCCGGCGCGGGGACGGGGGCGTCCAGCACGATGCGGCGCCGGAGGCCGGGGGCGCGGACCTCCCACAGCGTATCGCCCTCGACGACGAGGCAGGCGGCCGGGCCGCCGTAGAACTCGGCCATGCCGACGTCGATCTGGATGAGCCGCCCGCCCGCCCGGGCCGCGATGCGGCCGTCGGGCACGACCGAGTGGCCGACGACCATCCGCCGGGCCCCGTAGCGTTTGAGGATCGCGTCGAGTTGCCGGGCGACCTCGCCCTCGTCGCCATCGACCAGGGAGCGGTCCCACAGGGGCCCGTCCTCGCTGCCGAGGAGGCCCGTCGTGTCGCGCGCCGCGATCTCCGCGAGGACGGTCTGGTTGATGTCGGCCAGCGACCGGCGGGCGACGGCCGGGACGATGCCCGCATGGACGAACAGGAGGTCGTTCACGCGGATGGCGGTGGGGTGCGAGCGGATCCAGCGGCCGTACGTGCCGTCGGGGCCCATGGCCCGGCGGAAGGCGGCCACGGAGCCGAAGGCCGCCGGCTCGGCGGGATGGACGTATCGCCAATCGTCCAGAAGCACCATGGCCTCGTGGTTGCCCAGAAGTGCGTGGACGGCGCCGCCGGCCCGGGCGGCCTGGCGCTCCAGTTCCATCAGGAGGTCCATCGCCTTGCGGGAATCGGGGCCGCGGTCGAGGACGTCGCCCGTCTGGACGAGGTGGGTCTTGCCGGCGACCCAGCGGTTCGCCTCGTCGATGACGCCGGCGGCGCGGAGAACCTTGACGAACTGGGCGTAGTCGCCGTGGACGTCGCCGACGGCGACGATGCGCTCGACGCCGGTCCAGGTGTCGGGGGGCGCGGCCGGCCGCGCGGCCACGGCCGGCGAGCCCTGCGGGCCCAGGGCCTGGGCCACGAGGAGGAGGCCCGCGGCCAGGACGAGGACGAGGGCGAGGCCCAGGAGCGGCTTACGCACGGATCAGGCTCCTCGACTTCGGCGCAGAGCGAACGGCTCACGGCAACGGCCGGCCACGGCGTGCCGTGGCCCCACGAAGGAAACGGCAACGGCCACGGCGGGATTCCTCGACTCGCTGCGCTCGCTCGGAATGACATGCGCTGCCGCGCATCACATCGCCGAGAGGGTCTCCGTGTAGGTGGCGTTCTGGCGGACCTGGTCGATGGCGAGTTTGGCGTAGATGCCCACGCACACGCCGTCGGTCTTGCGGAGGTGGGCGAGGGCGTACTCGAAGCCCTCGTTGGCGGGCAGGCGGCCGGCGGCCAGGATCTTGTACGCGATGACGGGTTTCTCGAGGGTGCGGATCGTCTCGACGGCCTTCTCGCGCTCGGCGGCGCGGTAGGTGTCGCCCTTCGACACGTTGTAGAAGCACTGGTAGTAGAAGTCGAGGGGGACCTTGCGCTTCTGGAGTTCGGGATGGACCTCGGGCCAGTGGGCGGCGGCGCCCGCGGGCAGGCCGGCCTCCTTGATGCGGTCGACCCAGGCCCGCAGCGTGTCGAACTTGCCCTGCCCGAACTGCTCCTCGGTGCGGGCGCCCTGGATGAAGATGGCGTGGGCGCCGGCCTTGACGGAGCGGTCGATCTCCTCGACCATCTTGTCCGGAGGGTCGTGGCACTGGGAGATCCAGAGGGGGAGTTTGCCGCCCGAGGCGCGGTACTTGGCCCACAGGTCGAGCCACCGCGGGTCGGGCGGCGAGGTGACGGTCGTGACGCCGCACGCGGCCGCCTCGTCCAGGACCCGCACGATGACCTCGTCGGTGTGGTACTGCTTCATCTCCTCGTCGAGTTGGGGCGATCTGTGCGAGAAGCCCCAGAAGGGGTTCGAGCCGAGGATGAGCCGCGAGACCGCCAGGGACCCGATTTTGATGGTGGGGACGCGGATGGGGGCCTTGACGTCGGCGGCGCGGGCGATGCCGGCCACACCGCCGGCCGCCACGGCCGCCCCCAGAAGACCGCTGCGTTGCATGAACTCGCGTCGATTCATCGTGCACCTCGCTGGTTCGGACCGCACCTGGAACGCCTGGGCCGCTCGCAGCACCCGCCTGGCGCACCGGGTCCGGAGACCCGCCGCGCAAACGCTCAGGCAGCGTCGTAGGATTATACCCGCGGCGCGGCCGGGCGTGTCGGACTTTTCGGCGGGCGACGAGCCACGAGCCAAGGCAAACGGCAACGGCCCGGAGGGAAAGCACTGGCGGACAAGCCGCCAGTGGCACCCGGCGAACGGCAACGGCCACGGCGCGGTTTCGCTTGCTCGGGCGGGGGCGCGTGGGTAGAGTGGGGCGTCGTCCGGCGCCGCGGGGCGCGGCACTGGCGGACAAGCCGCCAGTGGCACCCGCCGATGGGAGCCTGTGAAGCACGCTGAACACGTCCAGGGCTCCCGAGGACGTGCGGAGGAGGATGTGCCCGCCATGGAAGGCCTGACTCGTCGGCAGTTCCTGCGGGGGGCCGCCGTCGCCCTGGCCGCCCCGTACGTCGTCCCCGCGTCGGCGCTCGGCGCGGGCGACCGCCCTGCCCCGTCCAACCGGATCACGATGGGCTGCATCGGGCTGGGCGGCGAAGGGCTGGGCAAGAACACGCGGGCGTTCCTCGGCCAGTCCGACGCCCAGGTCCTGGCCGTGTGCGACGTGGACGGCAAGCACCTGGCGTCGGGCAAGCAGGTGGTCGAGAGCCACTACGCCGGGGCGACCAAGAGCGGCGAGTACAAGGGCTGCCAGGCCACCAAGGACTTCCGCGACATCCTGGCGCGGCCGGACATCGACGCCGTCATGATCTCGACGCCCGACCACTGGCACGTGCCGATGTCGCTCATGGCCATCCGGGCGGGCAAGGACGTCCAGTGCGAGAAGCCGACCCTGACCGTCCGCGACGGCCGCGCCCTGGCCGACACCGTGCGGCGCTACGGCGCCGTGTTCCAGATGTCGACCGAGGACCGGGCGATGGCGTGTCATCACCGCATGGCCGAACTGGTCCGCAACGGCCGCATCGGAAAACTCCAGCGGATCCACGTGACGCTGCCGGCCGGGCCGGGGACGCCGGGCGACCCCACGCCGCAGCCCGTGCCGGAAGACTTCGACTACGACATGTGGCTGGGCCCCGCGCCGTGGGCGCCGTATTGCGAGGGGCGCATCCACTGGAACTTCCGCTGGATCACCGACTACTCGGGCGGCCAGTTGACCGACTGGGGGGCGCACCTCATCGACACGGCCCAGTGGGCGAACGGCACGGACCGGACGGGCCCGGTCGAGGTCGAGGGCACGGGCAAGCGGCACCGCGACGGCCTCTACGACACGTTCTACGAGTACCAGATTAGATACAAGTATGCGAGCGGCGTGGAGATGTTCGTCAAGAGCGGGGGGGTGGCCCTCAGGTTCGAGGGGACCGAGGGGTGGGTCGGCAACAACGGGTGGCTGGGCCCGCTGGAGGCCGAGCCGCGGAGCATCCTCGGGAGCCAGATCGGGCCGAACGAGGTGCGGCTGTTCACGTGGCCGGCGGGGGAGCACTCGAACTTCCTCGACTGCGTCAAGACCCGCCGCGAGCCCTACTTCCCCGCCGAGATCGGGCACCGGTGCTGCACGGTCATGCACATCGGGAACATCGCCATGTGGACGGGGCGGCGCCTGCGGTGGGACCCGGACAAGGAGCAGTTCGTGGGCGACGCGGAGGCCGACCGGCACCTGTCGCGGCCGATGCGGTCGCCGTGGACGCTGTGAGAGACGGCCGGCGGGCGCGGCGCGGCCGAGCGACTTCGGCGCGTCGGCGACGTGCCCGCCGCGTGCCGCGGACAAGAGAACCTGAGCGAGGTGACCCATGACGCTGCGATGCCGTGCAGGCGCGACGGTGGCTGCCCTGGTGCTGCTCTCCGTCTTGGCGCCGGCGCCGGTCCTCTGGGCTGAGGAGGCGGCGCCTGCGGCCGCCGAGCCCAAGACCACGCCCGAGTTCGGCGGCGAGGTGATGGACCTGGCGCGGTGGCAGCCGCTCTGGGACGGAAAGACCCTGGCCGGCTGGCACCCGATCGGCAAGGGCACCTGGACGATCGAGGACGGGGCCATCGTCGGCCGCCACGACGCCGGCGAAGGCGAGTTCGGCCACCTGGTGACCGACGCCGTCTACAAGGACTTCGTCGCCCGCGTCGCGTACAAGAGCCTCAAGGGGAACAGCGGCTTCTACTTCCGCATCGAGGAGAAGGGGGCGAGCGGCGTCTCGGGGTTCCAGGCCGAGATCGACCCCCGCAGCGACGTCGGCGGCCTCTACGAGACGAACGGCCGCGCTTGGGTCGCCCAGCCCACGGCGGACCAGGTGGCGACGTACTTCAAGCCGGACGACTGGAACGAGATGATCGTGGCGGCCCTCGGCCGCAGCCTCTCGGTGTACGTCAACGGCAAACCGTCGGCGCACCTCGCGAACGACCCCGGCCGCCTGGAGGGCCGCATCGCCCTGCAACTCCACGGCGGGCAGGAGGGGCTCGTCCACTTCAAGGACCTGGCGATCGTGCCGGTCACCGCGCTGCCGGCCGAGCCGGGCCTGGCGGGCTGGAAGAAGCCGACCGGCGACTGGCAGATCGTCGGCGAGGCCGCCCAGGACCCGGCTAACGAGAAGGCCCTGGCCGTCAAGCCGGGCGCGGGCGTCCTCTACAACGGGCCGAAGGGCAGCACGGGGAACCTGTTCACGGAGGCCGAGTTCGGCGACGTGGCCGCCCAGATCGACTTCCTGATCCCGAAGGGGTCGAACTCGGGCGTCTACTTCATGGGCCGCTACGAGATCCAGGTCTACGACAGTCACGGCGTCGAGAAGGGCGAGTACCCCGGGATCGAGTGCGGCGGCATCTACGAGCGGTGGAAGGACGACAAGGGGTTCGAGGGCCACTCGCCCGCCGTCAACGCCAGCCTGCCGCCGGGGCGGTGGCAGCGGTTCGAGGTGATCTTCCGGGCCCCGCGCTTTGGCGCCGACGGCAAGAAGACCGCCAACGCGCGGTTCGTCAAGGTGTATCACAACGGGCAGGTCGTCCACGAGAACGTCGAGTTGACAGGACCGACGCGGGGGGCGGCGTTCGAGGACGAGAAGCCCGCCGGGCCGCTGATGTTCCAGGGCGACCACGGGCCGGTGGCGTACCGGAACCTGAGGATCGTCCCGCTGAAGGACTGAGCCGCCGGGCCCACTAACCTCCCCTCTCCCTGGAGGGAGAGGGGGTGGGGGTGAGGGGGAACGCCACCCTCACCCGCCTGCGGGCCGAAGCCCTACGGCGGGCGAAGGCCCGGCCTTCGGCTACCCTCTCCCTGAGGGAGAGGGAGATATCGTAGGAGGATGATCGTGTCGAACGCAGCGCGAACGACCCGCCGCGGATTCCTGAAATGCGCCGCCGCCGGCGCGCTGGCGGCGCCGTACCTGGTCTCGGCGTCGGCGCTGGGCCTGGAGGGCCGCCCAGCCGCGAGCGACCGCATCACCACGGGCCACGTCGGCGTGGGGGGGCGCGGCGGGTTCCTGCTCGGGGCGTGCCTCTCGACGAGCGAGTCGCAGGTCGTCGCCGTCTGCGACACCGACACGGGCCGCCGCGAGCACGCCCGCGACGCCGTCGACAAGCGCTACGCCGCCGAGCGGGAGCGCGGGGCCTACAAGGGCTGCGACACCCACACCGACTTCCGCGACCTGGTGGCCCGGCGCGACATCGACGCGGTCTTCGTCGCCACGCCCGACCACTGGCACGCCCTCGTGACGATCGCCGCCGTCAGGGCCGGCAAGGACGTCTATTGCGAGAAGCCGCTGGCGGGCACGGTCGGCGAGGGGCGGGCGGTGGTCCAGGCCGTCCGCCACTACGGCCGCGTCCTCCAGACGGGCAGCCACGAGCGGTCGACCGCCTCGTGCCGCCTGGCGTGCGAACTCGTCCAGAACGGCCGCGTGGGCAAACTCCAGACCGTCCGGGTCCAACTGCCGACCGAGAACAACCAGTGCCCGCCCCAGCCGCCGCAGCCCGTACCGGAGGGGTTCGACTACAACATGTGGCTGGGTCCGCGGCCATGGGAGCCCTACACGCCGAAGCGGTGCCACGGGGTGTTCCGATGGATCCTGGACTACTCGGACGGGGAACTCACGGACCGCGGGGCCCACGTGGGCGACATCGGCCTGTGGGGCGCGGGGCCGTTCCTCCAGGGCCCGGCCGAGATCGAGGGGACGGGCGTCTTCCCGCGCGACGGCCTGTGGAACACGCCCGTCGCCTTCAACATCACGCACACGTACAAGAGCGGCGTCCGCCTGGAGTGCGTGAGCGAGGGGCCGCGCGGCGTCCGGTTCCAGGGCACCGACGGATGGATCTTCGTCCACATCCATGGCGGGGCGCTGGAGGCCGAGCCCCGCTCGATCCTCCGCGAGACGATCGGCCCCGGCGAGATCCACCTGAAGCGGAGCCCCGGCCACCACAACGATTTCCTGAGTTGCGTCCGCGACCGGACGGACCCCGTCGCCCACGCCGAGGCGGGGCACGCGGCGGCCTCGTTCTGCCACCTGGGCCTCATCGCGCTCCAGACGGGGAAGAAACTCGTCTGGGACCCCAAGGAGGAGAAGTTCCTCAATAGCGACGAGGCGAACCGGATGATCTGGAGGCCCATGCGAAGCCCGTGGCGGTTATAGAAAAGGAGATCGGCGGCCGGGCCCTATGCTCTCCCCTCTCCCTGGAGGGACCTGCCTGCCGGCAGGCAGGGAGGGGGCAGGGGTGAGGGGGGAAGCACCACCCTCACCCGGCCTTCGGC
>CAYGZE010000095.1:0-14366 GCA_964354185.1 uncultured Anaerolineales bacterium
GTCAACTGCACCTTCGCCCGCGGCGGCAGCGTCACCAGGTCGATGTTCCGGGCCTGCGCGACGCCCCCTGCCAGGAGGAGGAGCACCATCGTCACGACTGCGGCGCATCTCATGGCCTTGCTCCTTTCCGGGCGGCGCTCACCACTCGTTCTTGAACATGACGTGGAGGAGGAAGACGACCTCGTCGGGCTTCTTGTCGGCCTCCTTCGGCCGCGCGGCGAGGCCGACGTGGATCTCGACGTTCTGGGCGCTCTTGCGTTCGACCTTGGCCTTGTCGGTGGTCTCGGCGAGGAGTTCCCACTGGGCCTCGTGGTCCTTCTGGCCGCAGAACTCGTTGCGCAACTGGTTCATGTCCTCCTCGATGTCGAGCAGGGCGGGGTCCTTCTTGAAGTTCTGCATCTTGTACTGGACGATGACCTCCTGGTTGTAGAGGTTGCCGTGGATCTTCTGGCGTTCGTTTTTCTTGACGGTCCGCTCGACCTTGACGTCGCGCGCCAGGCCCAGGTAGAGTTTCATCTCGTCATCGATGGGGGTGAACTTGCCCCAGTCCTCGCCGGTGAAGGCCTCGCCGCCCTTGCCATCCTTCAGGAAGATGCGGACCTTGCCATAGGGCAGCGGGAACTGGCCGAGTTTGTGGGCCTCGTCGTTCTTGAGGACGTAGTGCATGGTGACGTAGCGCTGGTTAGGCTCGTCGGGGACGGGCTGGCCGGTGCGCCAGTTGAAGAGGAACTTCTTGGTGATGGGGACCTCGGCGAACTTGGCGATGAGGACCTCCTTGGACTCCTGGAGGCCGATCTCCTTGTCCTGGAAGGCCAGGCCGAAGCCGGCCCAGACGCCGGAGAGCCCGAACTCCTCGCCCGAGAAGTTCCAGACGCGCATGTAGTTGCGGAGGACCAGGGTCGACTCGTCGGCCTCGGCGGTGGCGCGGTAACTGAAGGTGCGCCTCAGGTTGCCGACGAGGTAGGAGATCCGGACGCGGACCGCGCCGGCGTTCTTGGCGAACACCTCCCAGACGAGGGCGTTCTCGTTGGGCGGGTAGGCGGAGTGGATCACCTCGACGTCGCCCACCGGCACCAGGGGCCGGAAGAGGATCGTCTGCTTGTCGACGAAGGTGTTGGACCAGGAGAAGTCGATGTGGTTCGTCCCCTTCAGCAGGGTGACCACGCGCTCCTCTTCGACGAGGGTGGCGTTCTCGTTCTCCAGTTGGATCTCGACGCGCTGGCGGACGGGCAGCGTCGCCAGTTTGATCCGCGCCGACGCCGCCGGCGCGAGCGCCGCCAGGGCGGCACACACGACGACGATCCCCACGACCCATCGCTTCCGACTCATGACTGCCTCCTTAACCGGTAATCGCCCGAGACCTTGCGTGTTCAGCGCGTTAGACGCGCCCCGTCCCTGGGGGTTCCACGATTCCCAGGAGACCCGACGGGCGGCAGGATTTCACGCAAATTCCGTGCGCGCGCCGCCGGGGGCCGGGGCAGACGGGGGGCGGGCGCGCTCCCGCCGTTCGCGCAAAGTGTTTCGCAACAAGGGCTTAGCATCGCGCCCAGCGGCCCGGGGCGGCGGCCCTGCGGCCGACTTGACCCGGCCCCGCCCATCGGTATGCTTCCTTGGGCGGCGCGGGGTTCCCCCCCGGCGGTCCCTCGGGCCGCAGTGGCGACCGAGGGCCGCTCTCGTGCCGCCCTTCTTATTGAGGTCGCCGGACCGGCCCTCGCGCCGTCATCCCCGTCATCGATTGCCCCCGGCGGATTTGACTCCGACGCGTTTGCGTGTATACTGTTATCGGTCGTCGGATAGGCTCCGGCGGCCTCTCGGGGGGAGGAGGGTCTGGGCTGACCACGTTGTCCCAACGGAGTCCGCGCTTCGGCGCGGAGGGGTTGTAGGCAGCGCCAACAGGAGTGCCCGGTTGCGGCTGACCAGGCGCTTCGGTGACCGGGGGAGTTCAGCCGCGACCGGGGCCGTGATGGAGGGATGCGGCTCCGGTTTTTTTTGCGCCCGTCGCGGCGGGCCCGAGAAAGCGTCCTGCCTCATCGCCGGCCGCGCTGCGGCCTCGGCTCGGGCGGCTGGATGACGCGACGGGCATCGTCGTCGCCGATGACACCCAGGCGGCCCTGGCGGTCGAGCGCCGCCACCAGCGGGGCCCATCCCTGGCCGGGGCGCTGGACCACCAGGAAGCGGCCCTCCTGGCGCCTCTCCTCGCGGCGGTCGGCGGGGGCTGGGAGGCCGGGCACCAGGACGTACGACGGCTCCTCGTCCTTGCCCGGCGGCGAGCCGATTGGGCCGAACCGCTGCATGTAGTAGAGATGCTCGAGGGCGAGGTGCTCGGGCACCAGATCGGCAAGTTTCTCCGGTTCCGCGCCGTCGTGGGCG
This sequence comes from uncultured Anaerolineales bacterium, assembly GCA_964354185.1. Taxonomy (GTDB): domain Bacteria; phylum Planctomycetota; class Phycisphaerae; order FEN-1346; family FEN-1346; genus CAYGZE01. The sequence continues at coordinate 2,371 of CAYGZE010000095.1, forward strand.
GCCGCATAGGCCTCGAGCGCCTCGTGGATCGCCGCCAGGTTCCGCTTCGCCAACTTAAGGTAGGCCCGGCTCACATGGTCGCGCCGGACCTCGCCCAACGCAATCAGGCCGACCGCGAGGACCACGACCCCGATGACGCAGACGACGCGCTGGCGGGCCCGCTGGCGCTCGAAGTCGCGGCGGCGGGCCTTGGCGCGCGGCCAGAGGAAGGCGGCGACGCCGGCCGCCCCCGCGACGCCGGTCAGGGCGAGCCACCCGTAGTGCAGGGCCCGGTTGAGCGACCACGAGCCCGCGATCGGCAACTGGAGGTGGCCCGCCACCAGGGCGGCCACGGCCGCCACGGCGATGGCCGTCGCCCACATCACTTCGCGCTTCGTCATATAGGCACACCCCGATGCTGTCGAGCCCGCGGGGGGCTCGACAGGCACCCCCGACTGCCGTCGGGGGCTAGTGCTGCGACTTCGCGCGCACGCGCGGCGCCTACTTCTTCTTCGCCGCCACCTTCCGCGGCGCCCGGGACGCCGCCGGCCGCTCGCCCCCCGTCATCACGTCGTACAACTGGGTGTCGTCCTGGACGCCCACAAGGCGCTCGGCCCCGAGGCCCCACGCATACACGGGCACGTTGATCCCCGAGTGTCCCTTCGTACCCCAGACGACCTTCGGCCGGTAGCCTTTCTTGCGGCCCTGGACGACCCACAGAGCGCCGGTCTCGTGATCGGCCGTCACGATGACCAAGGTGTCGGTGCGGCCCTTGGCCCAGGCCATGACGGCCTGGAAGGCCTTCTCGAACTCGAGGGTCTCGTCGATCATCCGCGCGAGGTCGTTGGCGTGGCACGCCTTGTCGATGGCGCCGCCCTCGACCATCAGGAAGAAGCCGTCGGGTCCCGTGCCCAGGACCTTGAGGGCGGCGGCGGCCATTTCCGACAGGTGCGGCGCCGTCTTGTAGGAGGTCTGCTTGGCCAGGTCCTCGGGGTCGGTCCACATCCAGGCCATCCGGTCGTCATACTCCCACGGCAACTGGGCGGAGGCGAACATGCCGAGGACGTAGGCGGGCGCGGCCTTGGGGTCGGCGCGCTCGGCCTGCTCGACGATGCGCTTGAGTTCGTCGCGGTCGCGGGCGATGTCGTAGCCGGCGGCCGGGGCGTCGCATTCCATGACGTACTTCGCGCCGGCCTCGTAAGCCCCGAAGAGGACGTTCGGCTGCGTCGCCTGGAAGTAGTCCGCGGCAACGCGGCCCCAGTCGCCGCGGTCCGGGACGTGGGCCCCGAAACCCGCGGGGGTGGCGTCCGTGACGGAGACGGTTGTCACGAGGCCGGTCCACCGCCCGCGCGACTGCAGATACTCCAGGACGGTCGGGAGGTCGCGGCCGTCGGGGCTGCGCGACAGCATGCCGTTGCGGGTCTTGTGGCCGGTGGCCATGGCGGTGGCGGCGGCGGCCGAGTCGGTCGCGTGGTCGCCCGTGCGGTAGGAGTCGGCCGAGTAGGTCGCCGATTCGCCGCGGTAGTAGCGCTCGAACGCCAGTTTGCCGGCCTCGCCGGTGGCGTAGAAACTGGCGGCCCGGACCTGCTGGAACCCCATCCCGTCGCCGATCAGGACGATGACGTTCCGCGGCGCGCGGTCCGGCCCGCAGCCGGCGCCGAGCGCGACGGCCAGGAGAACGAGCGGCGCCGCCTTGAGTATCGCGCGTCTCGCCTTCCGCATGTCGCTCGCTCTCTCATCCGACGACGGGCTCGTCAGGCAAACCCTAGGCCGCGGCGGTGACCGGCGGACGGCCGCGCCGCAGCACCCGCGCGGCCTCCACGATCAGCCAGAGGCTCAGGGCAAGGAGGACCGTGCCGGCGACGCCCACCACGGTCGTATCTCCCACCAGGGCCGGGCCGCCCCCCAGCCGCGCCCCCGCCGCCTTCCAGAACGGCCAGCACTGGATCACGAGCGACCACAGCGCCATCACCATCATGAAGCCCATCGGCAGAACGGCGAAGAGGGCCCGCCTTCCCGTGTGCATCAGCCACACGGCCACGGCCATCAGCGTCAGGCTGGCCAGCAACTGGTTGCTGGCGCCGAAGATGTTCCACGCCAGGCGCCACGCCTGTTCCCGCCGGATCAGGAGGAGGAACGCCAGGGGAATCGCCAGCGTCACCGCCGTCGCCACGAAACCGCCCAGCACCCCCCGCGCGCCGAAGAGTTCCTGGAGGATATATCGGGCCAGACGGGTGCAGACGTCCAGCGTATCGTAGACGAAGGTGGAGAAGGCCAACAGGGCGAAGCCCAGGCCGACGTGGCGCGGCAGGCCGAACATCGCCAGGTAGTTGGCGATGCCGCCGGCGTAGATCAGGTTCGGCCCCTCTCTCCTCGCCGACTCCACGTCGCCGGGCGCCAGGGCCATCACAGTGGCGAGCGCCAGGACGGCCACCAGCCCCTCCAGCAACATGGCCCCGTAGCCGATCCGCCGCGCGTCCGTCTCGCGGGCCAACTGCTTCGACGTCGTGCCCGAACTGACGACGCCGTGGAACCCCGAGCACGCGCCGCACGCCACCGTGATGAACAGGAACGGCATCATCGGCAGGAGCCCGCCGAAAAGGCCCCCCGGCTCCTGGCTCACGACCGCGTCGTACCGGATGCCGAACCGCCCCGAGAGGGCCCCCACCAGACCCACGGCCACCGTCAGGTACAACAGCCAGCCGCCCAGGTAGCCGCGCGGCTGGAGGAGCAGCCACATCGGGATCACCGAGGCCACGAAACAGTAGCCCAGGAGGATGGCGTCCCACTGCTTGCCCGAGACGCCGGCCAGCGCCTCGAGCCATGACGCGGGCAGGTTCGGGCCCAGCCAGACGATGAAGAGCACCAGCGGCAGAAAAACGACCGTCGCCAGCCAGAGGCGCACCTTGAACTTGTACAGCAAGACGCCCATCGCCACGCCGGCCAAGAGGTACAGGATGGAGGAGGCGGCAACGCCGGGCCCGTAGGCCTCGCCGCCCGACACGGTCCGGAACGTCTGGGCCGTCACGTCGGTGAACGCGACGATCACGTAAATGAGGCAGAACCAGATGAAGAGGAGGAACAGAACGTAGGACGTGCGCGACATGTGGGTCCGGACGATCTCGCCGATAGAGGCAGCCCGGTGGCGGACGGAGGCCACCAGGCTCGTGAAGTCGTGCACGCCGCCGATGAAGACCGCGCCCAGGACCACCCAGAGGAGCGTCGGGAGCCAACCGTAACTGAGCCCCGCCAGGACGGGCCCGACGATCGGTCCCGCGGCCGCGATGGCCGAGAAGTGCTGGCCCAGCAGCAGCCCCGCCGGCGTCGGGATGTAATCGACCCCGTCATTCACGACACAGGCCGGCGTCGGCCGCGAGTCGTCCAGCCCCAGTTGCCGCCCGAGGAACCTCCCGTAGAACCGGTACGCCAACAGGAACACGACCACCACGCCGACGACGATACACGCGATCATCGTTGCCCGTCCCTTCGCCGCGGCCCACGATGGCGGATCCCCGCTCAGTATAGGCGCGGCGGACGCGGGGGACAACCGCTTTCCCGCCGCCGCTTTCCTGCCGTCGCACGCGCTTCGCGCGAACGACGCGCCAGCACGCGCGCGGGCGCCGCAGGACGCCAACGCAAGCGGGCGGCGCCCGAGGCGCCGCCCGCGTCGGCATCGAGACGTCGTCGAGGCGATCGGTCGCCCCGCCTACGCCCACCACATCCCGCCGGTCTTCTCGGTCAGGATGATGTTCTTCAGGAACGCCACCGCCTTCTGGAACCCCTCGTTGACGCTCATCAGGCTGTCTTCGTGCTCGATCGAGAGGGCCCCGTCGTAGCCGATGATGCGGAGCGTCGAGATGAAGTCGCGCCAGAACGTCTCGCCGTGGCCGTAGCCGATCGTCCGGAAGATCCACGACCGCTCGTTCTCGTTGGCGTAGTGCATCGTGTCGAGGACGCCCTTGAACGCCGTGTTCGGCCCGTCGATGCGGCAGTCCTTCATGTGGACGTGGAACACGCCCTTGCCGATCGCCTTCAGGCTGACGAGCGGGTCCATCCCCTGCCAGAACAGGTGCGACGGGTCGAAGTTCGCGCCGATGTTCGGGCCGCACTCCTTGCGGATCCGCAGCATCGACTCGGTGTTGTAGACGCAGAAGCCGGGGTGCATCTCGAACGCGATGCGGACGCCGTGCTTCTTGGCCAGGTCGGCCTCCTTCTTCCAGAAGGGGATCAGTTTCTCTTCCCACTGCCACTTGACGGCCTTCTCGAAGTCGGGCGGCCACGGGCAGGTGACCCAGTTCGGCGTCTTGTCGCCCGGCGCGCCGCCCGGGCACCCGGAGAACCCGATGACGGTCTTGACGCCGAGGACCTCGGCCAGCTGGAAGGCCTTGTGCATCGCCTCGATGTCCTTCCTGGCGAAGGCCTCGTCCGGATGGATCGGGTTCCCGTGGCAGGAAAGGGCCGAGATCTCCAGGCCGCGGCTGGTGATCTTCTTCTTCCACTCCTTGGCCTTCTCCGCAGACGCCAGCAGTTCATCCACCGGGCAGTGCCCCGTCCCGGGGTAGTTGCCGGCGCCGATCTCCACCGCCTCCAGGCCGCTCTTCTGGATGTAGTCCAGGGCCTTCTCGAACGGCTGCCCACCAAACAGAACCGTGAAGACTCCCAGTTTCATGGACCGACCTCCTTCCTCGATTGATCCTATCGTTCCCTCGCCGTTTGCCCGCGCGTCGGTTCCCGGCCACGGCCGGGAAGGGCATGCTAACCCGAACACGGACGCCTACAAGGAAAAACGCCGGCCGCCGGTCACCTCGACGGCGTCGCCCCTGGCCAGGTGCCGCCGGTCGAGGACCCAGGCCATGCCCTCGGGCACGGCGATGCGGACCTGGCGGCGGCCGCCGGCCGTCGCGACCGAGACGCGCACGTCGCCCTTCGGCGTGCAGACCGTCCCGCGCAGGCGCGGGAGGCCGCCCGGCATGGGCGCGAGGAGCGCCGGCTCGAACCCGGGGCCGCCCGACCGCACGCCCAGCACCCACCGCGCCACCAGCGCGGCCACGGCCGCGCCCGGGCCGTGGCACCCGACGCCCGGCGCGGCGGCGGGGGTGCGGCCCTTCGCGCGGCGGGCGGCGGGGCGGAACCGCTCCGGCGCCGTCCGGTGCCCCGCCCGGACGAGGGCGCCCCAGTAGGCGCGGATCATCGCGGCGGCCAGGTCGCCGCGCCCCAGTTCCAGCAGGGCCTCGGCCGCCACGCACCGGCCCGCGGGCGAGTCGTCGGGACCCCAATCAGCCGCCTCGGTCCGACCCTCGGGCCAGAGGGCCGCGACGATCCGCCCGGCCTGGGCCGGCGTCGCCAGGCCGCCCCACAGGGCGTAGGCGTTGGCGAGCGGCGAGGCGGTGGGCGTCACCTCCTCGAAGTGCCGCCCGTCGACGAAAAGGCCCTGCCCCGCGTCCCACAGCCGCTCGCGGGCCGCGCGGGCGACGCGCGCCGCCGCCTCGCGAAGGCCGGCGGCGTCGGCCGCGTCGCCCAGGAGGGTCGCCAGGTCGGCGGCCGCCCCGAGCGCCCGCACCCAGAGGGCCTGCCACGCGGTCGGCTCGCCGCGCGGCAGGGGCGGGCCGTCCTCCAGCAGGAGCCGCGCCCCGCCCTCCGGCCGGTTCTCCAGCAGGCCGTAGGCGTCGCGCAGGGCGTCCGTCCCGTCGAGGCACCGCGCAGCCGACGGATACAGTTCCTCCGCGATCCGCCGGTCGCCGGTCCACGCGACGTAGTCGGCCAGCCAGACGACCCAGAGGAGGCCGGCGTCGGGCGCCGCGGCGGGGAGGCCCGAGGGCGCGGCCGCCGGGAGGAGGCCGTCGGCGTCCTGGGCGGCGGCGAAGGCGCGGAGGGCGGCGGCCTCCAGGGGCGTCCCGCCCCACAGGGCCCGCGCGGTCCGCCCGAGCGCGTAACCGGCCGCCACGCCCTGCTCGGCCTGGCAGGCGGGGCGGCCCTCGAGCGTCTGCTGGAGGCAGCAGCGGGCCGTCCGCGCGGCCGTCGCGACGGCGGCATCGAGGCCGCGGTCGCCGGTCTTCGCGGGCGCCGGATCGGCAACGGCCTGGCCCGCGCGGTGGACGCCCAGGGCATGGACCTCGACGGCGGCGCCGCCCGTCCGCGCGACAAGCGCCAGGTGCCGCAGCACCCGCCGGTGCGCGAGGCGGACGCGCTGCCGCCCGCCCCGCAGGATGAGCCGGTCCACCTGGCGGACGCCGTCGCGGACGCCGGGGACGCCGCCAGGGGGCGTCGGCCCCTCGGCCCAGGCGAGGTCGAGGATCGCGCCCGGCGGTCCCGCGACATCAACCTCAATGCATCCGACCACCTCGTCGCCGAAGTCGTAGCGGACGGTCGCACCGTCGGCCAGGACGAGCGGGCCCTTGCCCGTGGGGTCGGCCAGGAGCGCGGCCGCGCCGCGCGGCCGGCGCTTCTGCCGCGCGTGCCGCTCCCACGCCCACTGGTACGCCGGGTCCGGGAACGTCCCGGCGTTTGGGGCCGGCGTCTCGGGGATCACGCCGTCGCGGAAGGGGCACGGCTCGTCGGTCACGATGTGCCAGTGGGCGAAGTCGCCCTGCCTCTGGTCGGGCGAGAAGGCGAGGTCGAGGGGGCGGCCCGTCTGCGTGTCCTCGAACGCCATGGCGAAGCCCCACGCCGACACGGGGTCGTACAGGACGATGCCCAGGGAGTTCCAGCCGGCGGCCAGCGCGACCTCGGCCTTCTCGACGCGGACGCCCTGGCCGCGGTGGAGGCCCGCGTAGTCGTTCCGCTCCGCCTCGGCCAGGGCGCGGATGAACGCCTCGTCGTGCCCCTGGCGGAGGACCTGGCGATTGTTGACGAAGACGGTGGCGGCCTCGTCGCAGGCGAACGCCATCCGCGCCTTCGCCGCGCGGGGCGCATGGACGAACGTCCCGGCGTAGAACTCGCCGCGCGAGGACCGCAGGACGGCGAACTCGAACGGGATGGCCGTCCGCCCCGGGGGCATCGCCGCCCGCCCCTGGCCCGCCACGCGGAGGGGCCGGACGAACGTCTCGGCGAGGCGCGGCGTCCCGCGGTCCGAGAGGTGCACGGCCCCGTCGCCCGGGCCCTCGGCCCGCACCTCGTCGGCCGCCGGCCACCGCCGATCGCGGAACCGCGTCTCGGTCCAGCCGACCGGCTCGCGGCGCGTGTCGCGGACCTCGATGAACCCGGCCGTCCGGAACAGGCGCGGGGCCCGCCGGTGGAAGTCGTCGGCCGGGGCGACGCGCCACGTGCGGTCGGTCACGATCCGCTCCGAGCCGCCGCGCTCGTACGCGACGTCGAGTTCCAGCCACAGGCCGCCCGCGCGGCGCGGCCGCCGGGCCGTCCCCACGGCCAGGTTGTGTGCGAGGACGGCGATCACGTTCCGCCCGCGCGCGAGATTCAGGTCCGCCGCGGCGTACTCATCGACCCGGGCCTCGCCCGCCTCGGACGGCGCGGGTCCCGACCCCACGTACCGCCCGTTCACGTAGAGGACGTAGGCGCCGCAGGCCGTCACGCGCAGGCGGGCGGCGGCCGGCTTCCGCGCGAGGGTGAACGCCCGCCGCGCGCGCAGATGGTAGTCCACCGTGTGGCGGTGGCGGCGGATCCAGATCCACTTCGCCTTGGCCCGGCGTCTGCCCATCGCTCGACCCGCCGCCCGGACGCGGGGCGGCCATTGAGCCTCTTGCTTGTAAGTGATGTCACAGCGCGCTGTCGGGCGATGTCATCCCGAGCGAGCGCAGCGAGTCGAGGGATCTCGCCGTGCGGACGGCCAGGAACAACGCCCACGGCGAGATTCCTCGTCGGGGCCCATGCCCCTCCTCGGAATGACACCCGACGGGTGGCGCCGTAACATCAGAAACGCAGGACTCACGAGCCCGCCCCCGCGACGTACGCGCGCAGTTTCCGGATGTGCTGGACCATCGCCACGTCGGCCGCCGCCAACTCCGGATGCCACGCCTTCTCCCACTCGACCACCGCGTAGCCCGCGAACCCGGCCGACCGGAGGATGCCGACGATCTCGCGCACGGGCACGTCGCCCGCCCCGAGGAAACACAACTGCGTCCCGCCGTCGGCCAGCGGGAACGCGTCCTTCAGGTGCAGGTACCCCAGCCGCTCGCCCAGCAGGCGGAACGTCTCGGCGGGCCGCTCGCCGTGGGCCCACGGATGGTGGACGTCCCAGAGCGCCCCGACGGCCGGGTGCTTCGCTCGGTCGAGGATGCGGCGGACGTCGCGGCCGGTGCGGTAGGCGTCGTGGGTCTCGAGGCAGACGCGGACGCCGGCGGCACGGGCCTCGTCGGCCACGGCCAGGAGGAGGTCGGCCATGCGGCCCTCGGCGGCATCGCGCGGCACGTCGGGGGGCGGCTCGCCGCCGAAGACGCGCAGGCAGGCAGCCCCGACGTCGGCGGCCAGGGCGACGTAGGCGAGGATCGCCCCGCGACCGGCGGCCGGGTCGGCCGCCGCCTCCGCCAGCCGCACGTACGACGTCACCGCCGCCGCCTCCAGGCCCGCGTCGGTCAGCATCCGCCGGACCTCGGCCCGCTCCGGCGCGCTCATCGCCGGGTCGAGGTGCTTGCGGTCGACGCCCCGCAGTTCCAGCCCGTCGTAGCCCGCCCGGGCCGCCAGGGCGATGAAGTCCTTCAGGGGCATCTCGGGCGCCGCCAGACTCGCGAAGCCGAATCTCATGTTGACCCCCCGTACCTGCCCGTCCGGGCGCCCGAAAGGACGTGTGAGGCTACCCGCCGCCGGGTCGAAACTCAAGCCAAATATGGGGCCGCGGGGCCTCCCCGCAGGCGGGTGCCACTGGCGGCTTGTCCGCCAGTGTCCTCCGCATTCGCGCTGGCTGCCCATCGCGACTCTCCGGGTCCGGCTGCAGGCGATCCCGGCCCCGCGCGGCGCACCGGAAACTGGTGGAATCCGCCTTCGGCGCCGGGTACGATACTCTCCCAGGTCCCCGGAGGCGGCCCATGGCAGACCCGCTCACCTACAAGGCCGCCGGCGTCGACATGGATGCCGGCGACCAACTTGTCGAGGTCATCAGGTCCGTCGTCCGCCGCACCCAGGGGCCCCGGGTCCTCGACCGCTACGGCCACTTCGCCGGCCTGTTCAGCCTTGACTACAACGAGCGGCTGTTCAAGCGGAACTACCGGCGCCCCGTTCTCGTAGCCGGGACCGACGGCGTGGGGACGAAACTGCGCGTGGCCATCGACGCCCGCCGCTACCGCTCGGTCGGCCAGGACCTGGTGGCCATGAGCGTCAACGACGTCGTGGTCCTCGGGGCCGAGCCGCTTTTCTTCCTCGACTACCTGGCGACCGGCCGCCTCGACCCCGGCGCGATGGCCGAGGTCGTCATCGGCATCGCCGAGGCCTGCATGGCGTGCGACTGCGCCCTGCTGGGCGGCGAGACGGCCGAGATGCCCGGCTTCTACGCCCCCGGCGACTTCGACCTGGCGGGATTCGCCCTCGGCGTCGTCGACAAGTACCGCATCATCGACGGCCGCACCGTCGAGGAGGGCGACGTCGTCCTCGGCCTCGCCTCCAGCGGCCTGCACTCGAACGGCTACAGCCTGGTCCGCAAGATCGTCTTCGAGGTCGCCGGCCTCAAGGTCGGTGACGAACTGGCCGGCCTGGGCGTCGCGGTGGCCGACGAACTCCTGAAGCCGACGCGGCTCTACTCGCCGGCGATCCTGGCGGCCCTGCGGCACTACCCCACGAAGAAGGTCATCCACGCCCTCGCCCACATCACCGGCGGGGGCATTCCCGGGAACATCCCGCGCGTCATCCCCAAGGGCCTCCAGGCCGTCCTCCGCAAGAAGACCTGGCCCGTGCCGCCCATCTTCGGGTGGCTCCAGAAGGCCGGCGACGTCTCGGCCCGCGAGATGTGGGACGTCTTCAACATGGGGATCGGCTTCGTCGTAGTCGTCAGCCCCTACTACGCCGACCACGTGGCGGGCCTGCTGGCCCGGGCGGGCGAGACGGTCTACCCCATCGGCCGCATCACGCGCGGCGACGAGGGGGTTGTCCTGAAGTAGTCCCCCGCCGCAGGCCGAAGAAAAAGGCAATGGACTTGGGGCCGGATTCGTAGTATATAGTACGTAGGCAAGTCGACGGGCGGGTCCCTGTACCCATTGGGGGAAGCGGCCATGCGTATCTTGCGCGAATGGAGGGCGGTGGTCCGCACGGCGCCGGTCTGGGTCGTCCCGGTGGCGGCGGTCATCCTCGCGGTCAGTCTGGTGTTCCTGTGCGTTCCCGCGCTGGAGGCGGCCTGAGGCGGAGGATACGGCTCCGCGTCGGCGCCGAAACCAGTCAGCCTGACAGGCCAGTTTGCGCAGTGGGGCAGCATCGCCACCCGTGAAGGTCCCTGCCTGACGATGACCGTCGTGCCGAACACCAAGGACAAGACGCCCCTGACGATCCAGGTTCCCGCCGTCAAGAAGCAGAAGGACAAAGGCCCGGCCGCCGTGCCTGACGCCGTGAAGTCGCTGGCCGGCCAACTGCGCGTGGGCGACGAAGTCCAGTTGACCTACGTGAAGTCCGGCACCGCCCTGATGTACTCTGCCGCCTCCGCCAAGGGCCCGGCAGACCCCGCGCGGGACGAGGCCTCGGTCTTCACCTTCAGCGGTCGCCGCACCGTGCCCGTGGGCGGCCAGCGGGTCGAGGCCGCGGTCGTCACCCGCGGGCCCATGACCTGGACCTTCCTCGTGCCCGACGCCGATCCCAAGGAGGACGGGTACCAGGCGGACGCCGAACTCCTGAAGAAGGTCAAGGAGTGCAAGCGCGGCAACACGGTGCGCCTGACCTACGACCCCGCCGAGTACCTGTTCTGGCTGCGCGCCATCGAGGTCGTGAAACCCGATGACGGCAAGAAGGACGCCGGTCCGGACGCCGGGAAGAAGGACGCGGACGGCGGCGCCGGCCAGAAGGGCCAGGACGACGGCTCCTCGCCCGCGACCGCGACACCGTAACGGAGGGCGCGGCGACGAGCGGACGACTTCCGACGGGCGGCTCCCCTGGGGCCGCCCGTCCCTTTGCGCCCGCCCGCCGGCGCCGGGCCGCCCCCGGCGGTTTTGGCCTTGCACTTTCCGCGCCAGTCGCTACCCTGCAAGGGCCCGGCCGCGCGCCGGCCCGCCCGGCGGGCACGCTGGTTTGGAATGGCCATATGTCGGATGCGAACCAGACGCCCGAACTGACCGTCGTGACGCTCGCGCGCCTGCTGGACGACACCCTTCTGGCGCCCGACCACACCGTCGAGGACGTCGAGCGGGTCTGCCAGGAGGCGATCGGGTACGGCTTCGCGACGGCCACCGTCTGCCCGTACGACGTGGCGCGGGCGGCGGAGGCGCTGCGCGGCACGGACGTGGCGGTGGGCGCCGCGGTGGGCATCCCCTTCGGCCACGCGGGCCTGCGCGTCAAGCGGGCCGAGGCCCGCGCCTGCGTCGAGGCCGGCGCCGGCGAGATCGACATGGTCATCAACCTGGTGGCCATGAAGAGCGGCCGCTACGCCGACGTCCGCGGCGAGATCGCCGCCCTCCGCAAGATCGCCACCGGCCTGGTGCTCAAGGTCATCCTGGAGTGCTGCTACCTCTCGGACGAGGAGAAGGCCCGCGCCGCCGAACTCGCTCTCGAGGCCGGGGCCGACTTTGTCAAGACCTCGACCGGCTTCGGGCCCGGCGGCGCGACCGTCCACGACGTCCAACTCCTCAAGCAGGTCGTCGGCGACCAGGCCCGCGTCAAGGCCGCCGGCGGCATCCGCACCTTCCGCGACGTCCAGCGGATGCTCGACGCCGGCGCCTCGCGCATCGGCACCAGCGCCGCCGTCGAGATCATCAAGGACTTCCAGCGGGTCAAGGTCGAGTAGCGCCCATGCCCACCGCCGAGGACCAACCCACCCGCGACCAGGACCGCCGGGCGGCGGCCCGCGCGGCCCGGGCCCTGCGCCTGCGGCTGGAGGACGACGGCCGGGCCGGCTTGGCCGCCGTGCCGCGCCCGCGGCGCGCCGAACCGCC
>CAYGZE010000096.1:0-14104 GCA_964354185.1 uncultured Anaerolineales bacterium
GCCTTCGCGTCCTGCTCGAGGACCTTGAACGTCATCGCCGGGGGCCGGCCGGGCGACTTGCCGTACATCTCGCGCTCGAACAGGCCGAGGATCTCGGGCCGGCGGCGCGCGCGCCAGGCCTCGGCGTCGGCCACCTTCTCGCCGCTCGCCAGGACCAGCGGGTCGGGCAGCGTGTAGGCGGGGACCTTGCTCTCGTCGTAGTTGACGATCTCGGCCCCGGCGGCGCCCGCCGTGCCTACAAGGCCCAGGAAGGCCAGGGACAGGAGGATCACCAGGAGTTCGGGGCCGTGCATAGGGGGACAGGCTCCTTTCTGGCGGACCGCGCGGGCCTGACCGCGGCCCGGCGGCCGCCGCGCCCGTGTATCATGGCGAGGGGAGCGGAGCCCTGCAAGCGTTGAATTCGGCCGGCGCGCGGCAGGTGGACCCCTGCCCGCCCCGGGACGCAGGCTTGGCAGGTCGGCTTCGGCCGGCTCAGAGGCGCGCGATGGCCGACTTCACGCACGCGATGACGAGGTCCTGGTCCGACTCTGAGAGGCGGTTGTAGAACGGCAGGGCGAACGTCCGGGCCCCGATCTTCTCGGTCACGGGGAAGTCGCCCGGCTTATAGCCGAACTCCGCGCGGTAGAACGGCTGGAGGTGGATCGGGGCGAAGTAGTTGCTCGTGCCGATGCCCTGGCCGCGAAGGTCCGCCAGGACCGCGTCGCGCTGGGCCCGCGAAAACCGGTCCGCCAGCCGCACGACGAACACGAACCACGACATCACCCCGTGCGGATAGGGCGCGGGAAGCACGAGTTCCTCGATCTCGGCGAGCCGCTCGAGGTACCGCGCGGCCACGCGCCCCCGGGCCTCGATGAACCCGGGCAGGCGCGCGAGTTGCGAAAGGCCCAGGGCGCAGTTGATGTCCGAGAGGCGATAGTTGTACCCGAGCCGCGCGTGCGCCAGCCACCCGGCCCCGGTCGCGCGCCCCTGGTTCCGCATGCTGCGGCAGAAGTCGGCCAGGGAGGCGTCGTCGGTGACGATCATGCCGCCCTCGCCGGTGGTCATCTGCTTGTTCGGGTAGAACGCGAAGGTGGCGGCCAGGCCGAACCGGCCGGCCATGCGGCCCTTGTAGGTCGCGCCGAGCGCCTCGCAGGCGTCCTCGACGACGGGCAGGCCGCGCTTCCGCGCGATCGCCATACATGCATCCATGTCCACGGGCCGGCCGAAGATGTGCGCAGGCATGAGGAGCCGCGTCCGCTCGGTGACGGCCGCCTCCAGTTTCGTCACGTCGAGGTTCCACGTCCGCTCATCGATGTCCACGAAGACGGGCCGGGCCCTCTCGAACAGGGCGCAGTTCGACGTCGCCACGAACGAGAACGGGCTCGTGATCATCTCGTCGCCGGGCCCTAGGCCGAGCGCCCGCACCAGCAGGTGCAGCGCCGACGTGCCCGAGTTGACCGCCACGGCCTCGCGCGCCCCCACGAAGGCGGCGAACGCCCGCTCGAACTCGGGGAGTTTCGGCCCCAGGCTCAGGAAGGGCGTCTTCAGGACGGCGACGACCGCGTCGATGTCGGTCTGGCTGATCTCGGGCCGCGAAAGCGGCACGCGCTCCTTGGCCATCTCGTCCTCCAAAGGACCCCTGCCCGCGGACGGCAGTCCGCGCGGCCGCTACTCCAGGTAGCCGAGGGCCCGCAGGTGGTTGCGGATCAGTTCGGTCTCTCGCGGCGTGAGGCCGGCGTCCTGGGCCGGTCCCATGCCGGCCGCCACGTTCCGCATGACGTAGACGATGTACTCGGTGACGCTGCCGAAGCCCTTCCCCTCGATCAGGGTCCCGAGCCGCTGATACAGTTCGCGGGGGATCTTGATCGTCACCTTGTCCCTGCCCTTGGGCATGGTCCCCTCCGCACCCCGGCGAGAGTGCACATGGACTCCAATCGCACTCCCCCAAGGATACGCACGAACGGCCGCTTGTCAAACGTCCCGGCGACACACCAGCCCGCGCCGTCGCCCACACGGCGCGCAAGGCTTTTCGCAACAAGCACTTACGTCTGTATCCCCTTCAGGACTCCATCCAGGTCGTCCAGGCTCGCGACCGTGGCCGAGAGGAGCCGCTCGTCGGGCGGCGCGGCGTCGCGGCAGACGCCCTCGCCCCGCCGCACCCAGACCGACGGCTGCCACCCTGCGGCCGCCGGCCCGTCGAAGTCCTTCTCGGGGTTGTCGGCGACGTAGAGGCACGCGCGCGGCTCAACGGCGAGGCGGCGGGCCAGCTCGACGAACGCCCGCGGATGAGGCTTCCAGAACGCCGGCCCCCAGGCGTCGGTCAGGATCACCGCGTCCATGCGCGCGGCCAGGCCGAGGGCCTCGACCTTGGCCGCCTGGGCCGCCAGAGGCCCGTCCGAGACGAGGGCCAGGCGAATCCCCTGCCCCGCCAGCCGCCCGAGCGCGCGGTCGGCGTCGTCGAAGAGCCGGATGTCCGGCCGCACGAACCCGTGGCACGACCGGTGGCTCCGGTACGCCTCGACGAGCGACCGGACGAGGGCCGCGTCCGGCTCGACGCCGGCGGCGCGGAGGACGCGGTCGAAGACGTCCCCGCGCACGCCCGCGTCGAAGGCCGCCTCGAAGCCCGCCAGCAGCGGACGGTCGACGACGCCCTCCCGCTGGAGGTAGTCGGACACGACGCGGAACCCGCTGCGCACAAATGCCCGCTCCGGGTACAGGGTGTCGTCAAGGTCGAAGGCCACGAGCGCGATGGCGGGCACGGGACGACTCGTCTCCTATCGCCCGGCCGTTCGGGACGGCCCTGCGCCGGCCGGTCTGGGGAGCGCTAGCCCTGGAGCCTGGCCAGCCGCAGGAAGTAGCCGGCCTGGGCGAAGTCGGGCTCGGTCCGGACGATCTCCGAGAGGAGCCTGGCGGCCTCCGAGTAGCGGCCGCTGTAGTAGTAGACATAGGCGAGGAGGAACTTCATGTCCTCGTTCGTCGGGCGCAGGTCCACGAGGCGCTCGAGCCGCTTCAGGTGCTGCTCGTACTCCGACCGGTCGCCGTAGAACTCCTGGAGGCGGAACTCGTACAGGCCCCAGTTCGGCTCGATCGCCAGGGCCGCCCTCAGCCAGCGGATCGCCTGCTGGTGCTCGCCGTTGGCGTAGCACGCGTGGACGAGCATGAACAGGGCGAAGGCGTCCTCGGGCTTGCGTTTGTGGGCGGCCCGATAGGTCTCGCCCGCGAGGGTGAAGTCGCCCATGAAGAAGCGGAAGTCGCCGATCCGCATGAGGTCGTCGTAGGACTCGGGCCCCTCTCGCAGGGCCCCGGCCAGCCGGCGCCGCTCCTCGGTCGACATGACGGGCTCCTCGAGGCCGGTCATCTCCTCGAGGAAGCCGCGGACGGCGGCGACGGCCGGCTTCTCGACCGTCGCGGCCACGGCCTTGTCCGCCAAGGCCTTCGCCAGGGCGCGCGCCGCCTCGTCGGACTCGGCCAGGCGGCCCAGCCGCTCCCGGGCGGCAACCCAGTTGCCCTGGAAGAGGTCCACGTAGCCCATCAGGAACCCGAGGTCGGGGTCGTCGGGCTTCAGGCCGAGTTGCGCCTCGAGTTCCGCCCGCGCCTCGGAGAGGTCGCGGGCGTTCCGGAAGACGTCCTGCCAGTTGGACCCGACGATCTGGAGGGCGTCCGGCCAGCCCGGCGCGGCCTTGAGGGACGCGTGGGCCTCGGCGGCCGCCCGCTTCAGGTCGCCGCTCGCGAAGAGACACGCGGCGGCGGCACGGTGGGCGACGCTGCTCGTCGGGTCGCGCTGGACGAGGACGGCCCAGACCGACGCGGCCGCGCCGTACCGCCCGTTGTTGAACAGGTAGTTGCCGAGGGCGGCCAGTTGGGTGTCGTAGAGGCGGTCGAGCGCCGCGCCTTCCGGAAGGGCGCGGCCGAGGACCTCCGCCTGGGTCACCTCGAGGAACTCCTTCGTGCCGAGACTCTGCTGCACCTCGTCGGTGAAGGCGGCGAGGAAGGCCTCCGGCGACACCGTGCCGCCGCCCACGAGGTCCATCCGCGAGAAGAAGCCGTAGCCGAGTTCCTTCTTGTCCTGGAGGGGAAACGGGAACATGAACTGCCGGAAGCCGAGGCTGAGTTGCTCGGCGGTGGCGGCATCGGACTGGCGGATGCGCTCGGCGAGGGCCATGCTCGTCTCGCGCAGTTTCGCGAAGCGGACCCGCTTCTCGAAGTTGAGCGAGGCGATGGTCCGGACCTTCAAGTCCATCAGCGGCCCCGGCCCGACGCCGGGTGACAGCGTCCGGAAGTTGACCGCCTGCCACCCGCTCTGCCACAGGATCACGTCGATGCCGGCGGGCGTAACGTAACTGCCACCGTAGGCCGTCGGCGGGGCGGTGAACTGGGAAGCCGTGGTGTAGCCAGCAGGCATCCCCGCCGTGTATCCGAGGGTACGGTTAATGTTATTGGAAGGCAGGTTCGACATGAAGCTCTGGCTGGGCCCCCAGCCGACCCCGCGGATGCCCTGAGTGGGAATGCCGCCCTGCCCGAACGCGTCGCGGGCGATGAGGGCAACGACCACCGCCAGGATGACGCGGCTCACTCGCATACCTACTCCATCGGCTGCCTAGCCGACCCCCGCCCAGTCTATTATCGGCCCCGCCGTCTCCAGACTCAAGGCCCCCCCCGGGGGTGGAACACGTCCCTGTGCGATTCCAAGAACCTGTCGGCGGCCCTCCGCTCCTCCGGCGTCAGCCGCAGGAATCCCAGGCGCCACACGACCACCAGGAACACCGCGCCGATGCCCAGGTAGACGAGAGTCGCATACCGGCCGGGCATATAGAGGATCAGGAGGCCGGCGGCGGCGGACACGACGCTCATCCCGTAGAAAAGGCCGACCGCCGCCGAGACGCTGAGGCCCAGCCGGTCGACGAGTTGGTTGTACAGGTGGCTCCGGTCGGGGGCCATGATCGGCCGCCGGTTCAGCACGCGCCGGATGACCGCCAGCGCCGTGTCGAAGACGGGAACGCCGAAGATGAACAGGGCCCCGACGAACCACTTCACCATGCCGAAGCGGCTCGAGAACATGATCATCATGGCCGCGATCGCGTAGCCGATGAACACGCTTCCGGCGTCGCCCATGAAGATGCGGGCCGGGTTGAAGTTATACGGCAGGAAGCCGATCGTCGCCCCCGCCAGCGCGAACGCCATGACGATGATGAGCGGCGTGTGCTCGTACTTCACCGCCTCTGGGCACCACGCCGGGTTGGCCCAGGCCGTCAGCGAGGTGGCCAGCAGGAGGAACCCGACGGACACGATGGCCGCCACGCCCGAGGCCAAGCCGTCGAGGCCGTCCAGCAGGTTCGTCGCGTTCGCAGCGCCGATCACCACCGTGAAGTGGACCGCCGTGCAGAGGAGCACCACGAGCCAGAAGTCGGGCCCGAAGTTCAGGAACGGCAGCCACGGCAGGTTCGGATAGGCGAGCCAGCGGATACCGCCCACGAGCAGGATCGCGCCGGCCAGAGCCTGACCCAGCAGCTTCGTCCGCGGCGCCAGGTCGAAGAGGTCGTCCAGCAGCCCAGTCAGGAACGCCACGGCCCCGCCTGCCACGAGTGCCACCTCGGCCCCGCTGATCCGGTGGTCCCCGGCCCCGAAGTACACGAGGAGCGACCCGGTCCACGCGAGCCAGATGGCGCAGCCGCCCAGGTACGGGATCGGCGCCTTGTGGATCTTGACGGCGTTGTCGGGCTTGTCGGTGATCCCCCGGCGGATCGCGAGCGACCGGAACACCGGCGTCGCCAGCAGGCTGATCAGCAGGGCCACGACAAAGGCCCAGACTTCGGGCATCCAGAGTTGGTGCAGCATCTCGACCCAGGATGGCACGCCGTCTCCGGACGGGAACATCGCGTCATCCTCCGGACCTGGCGCCGGCCCCGTCGGCGGCGGCAACGTCGTTCCACCGGCGAAAGACCGCCGCGTCGTACCGCAGCATCACCAGGTCGGCCTTCCACGCGCGGGGGTCAATGCGGGGCTTGCGGCCGAGGTGCTCCTCGATGATCCACCGGGGGAAGTCCGCCCCCGCGTAGATCGAGAGGGGCACGCCGCCGCCGAACCGCGGGTTGACCTCGATGAACTTGATCTGGTCGTCGCACGTCAGGAAGCACTGGAGCGTCACCACGCCGACGCAGGCCTTCAGCGCCCGCACCAGCCGCAGGCCCTGCCGGATGATCGCCGGGTGCCGCACCGTCCGCGCCTTGGCCACCTCGCCCGCGCGGACCTCGATCCGCTGGCGGGGCACCGCGACCCGCGGCACGCCGTTGAACCCCGCGTACACGTCCACCGTGAACTCCGTGCCGCGCACGTACTCCTGGATCACCGACTCGACGTTGCGGCCGTAGTGGAACCGCAGGGCCTCCTCGTCCGGCAGGCAGTGCACGTCCTTGGCGCTGGAGCCGTAGCGCGGTTTCACGAAGAGCGGGAATGGCCGGCGCAGCGCCTCCTCGTACGTGAAGATCTCGGGCGTCCCCAGGCGGTGGCGTTTGAGGAACTCGTAGGTCCGCTGCTTGTCGCGGCAGATGTCGATGACCGCCTTGTCGGAGATCACCGCCCGCGCGCCGACCGCCGCGAACCGCTCGCGCGCCTCGGCGGTGACCGCGAGTTCCCAGTCGATCAGGGGGAAGACCAGCCCGATGTCGTGCGTGCGGCAGATGGCCAGAAGGGCGTCGACGTACTCCGGTCCCCCGACCGGCGGCACCAGGCACCCCTCGTCGGCCGCGTGAAACGCCGGCGCGAGCGGCGAGCGGTCCGCCGCCAGCACCCGGCCCTTGATCTTCAGGTCCGCCAGCGCCTTGCGGAACGCCTCCAGCAGGCTCACGCGCCGGCCGACCGACGTCAGCAGGATGTTCAGCGATTTCGCCATGGGCCCGATCGCCCCCTCTCTCCTCCGACACTCCCTTGCGTCCGAAGCCTAGGATACCGCCCGCCGCCACCGTGTCAACCCGGCGACCTGCCTCAGTCCCACCGCTGGTACACGGACTTGCGGCCGCAGGCCCGCGCGACCGTGCGCCCCAGGATCTTCAGGTCCAGCCACACGCCGGCCCGCTCGACGTACTGGACGTCGAGCTCGAGTTTCTCCTCGTGGGGCAGTTCGCCGCGCCCCGTCACCTGGGCCAGGCCCGTGATGCCCGGCCGCACCTCCAGGCGCCGGCGCTGGCGCGGCGTGAACTGGCGCGCCTGGCTCATATAGAGCGGCCGCGGGCCGACGAGGCTCATGTCGCCCCTCAGGATGTTCCACAACTGCGGCAACTCGTCGAGGCTCATCTCGCGCAGCCACCGGCCCAGCCGCGTCAGCCGCGGGTCGTCGGGCCCCTTGGGGCTCACGCCGAACGCCTCCGCGTCCGTCCGCATGGTCCGGAACTTGCACAGGGTGAATGGCTGCATGTCGCGCCCCGCGCGCTGCTGGCGGAAGAGCGCCGGCCCCGGGCTGTCGCGCCGGATCAGGATCGCCAGCACCAACAGGAACGGCCAGCCGAGCGCCAGCAGCGCCGCAGCCCCCGCCACGTCCATCGCGCGCTTCAAGGCCCGCCCGGCCGGGGTCATCGCGGCCCCTCCTGCGCGCGCGGCTTGACCTCATAGAGGAGCGGCTGCCCGTCCGCCGCCCGGCCGAACGGGACGACCCGCGCGTGCTCCGCCACCCACCGCGGATGGTACGCCGCCTCCTTCGACACGACGAACACGCGCCGGCCCTGCCCGGCCAGCGCCGGCACGAGGTTCTGCGAGCCCCAGTACGCGCCGAGGGCGGGGCCGAACTGCGCGTCGTACGGGTCCACCACCATCAGGTCCGCCGGCCCGCCCGCCCGTTGGCCCTCTACGTCCATCACGCACTTCAGCGGCGGACTGGACGTCGTGTCGGCCAGGATGACCGCCCGCTTCGGCGCCGTCCGCATCACGTCTTCCGCGAACTGGCGCGCCCCGAGGTAGCCCCGCTGCCACGGCCGCAGGAAGTAGGTGTACGGATCCCGGTACGGCAGTTCGCGCTGGAAGAACTTGACCTCCGCCCGCCGGGCCGCCCCCGGCAGCACCGCGTAGACGCCCACCGGCACCACCGCCAGCGCCACCAGGAGCCACCGCATCCACGCCCCGCGCCCGCGCGCGAGCCGCGCCGCCCCAACCCCGATCAGCACGCTCGCCGGCACGTAGAACGGGACGAAGAAGCCGTACTGGTCGGGCACCTTGTACCGGGCGGCCCAGGCGAGGTAGACCGCCGCCAGCACCAGGACGAGCGTGGCCATCGCCTGGCGCCGCCGCGCGAGCGCGACGGCGCCGACCAGGCCCGCCAGGACGAGCGGCGTCGGGTAGTTCAGCCCTACGTACAGGACGCTGTTCTTCAGCAGGCGCGGGAGGTCGGCCGCGTTCAGCGCCGCGCCGCCGAACCCGCCGACCGTGGCCGACCGGACCGTCGCCACGAGGTCGCCCGTCCGCGCGTACTCCAGGCCGACGACCACCCAGTCGAGGGCGCCGCCCGCGATCCAGCACCCCGCCGCTGCCGGCAGGACCCACGCCGGCGCCCGCCGCCGCACGCACTCCACCAGGAGCCACGTGCCGAAGACGGCCAGGCCGAGGGCGGCCATCAGGTGGTTTGAGATCGCCACCCCGTCGAGGAAAAAGAGGAGCAGCAGCCACCGCGCCTGGCGGCGCCTCGTCCAGGCCCACGCGCACAGGCACTCGGCCCCGAGGAACGCCGCCGCCCAGCCGTACACCTCCGACACGCACGCGTGGGCCCAGACGGCGTGGCCCAGGCCGAAGGTCGCGCCGCCGACGACCGCCGCCCACCGGTGCCCCGTCAGCAGCCGCGCGAGGAGCGCCACGTTCGCCACCGCCAGCGCCGTCCCCAGCGCCGAGCAGAACGTGGCCGCGAAGGCGTAGTTCCAGAGCGGCTTAATCCACAGGAGGCGCGACAGCACCAGGAACCACGGGTGGACGCGGACGGCCTCGCCGGGCCGGACCCAAACGGTCGTGTCGACCCACGGCCACGCGAACCGGCCGACGTTCCACTGGTACTCGCCCGCGTCCTGCCAGACGAGATCGGGCGCCATCGTCAGGGCATAGAGAAGGAGCGCCAGGGCGAAGGTGACGACCCAGAGCCGCCCCGCCGCGATCCGCTCGGCCGAGGCGTCCGTTGGCTGCGGCTCTCCCATCGCTCCCCACGCGCGAGCGCGGCCTCCGGTCGGACTGTCAAACCGGCAGCAGCAGGACCGCCACCATGGCCACCCACACCACCAGCGCCGCGACGAAGGCCGGGTCGCGGGCCACCATCTCCACCGGGCCCGTGGCGCGCCCCGTGATCGCCAGCCGGTAGAACCGGAACACCGCGAAGATCACCGGCAGGACCGTCACGAACATCCACGGATGTCCAAGGTATCCGACCGTCCGCGGGCTCACCGTGTAGAGGAGGTAGGTGACGACCGCGATCGAGGCCGAGACGGTCATCATGTGCTCCAGGCTCTTCTCGTCGTAGATGCGCCACTCGACGGCGCGCGTCTCGGCCGCCGCCGACCCCAGCGCCACGCGCTCGCTCTCGCGCTTGGCGAACCCAAGGAACAGGCTCAGCGTCAGCGTGCACAGGACGAGCCACGGGCTGACCTCGACGTCGATGGCCAAGCCGCCCGCGTAGGCCCGCATCACGAACCCGACCGCCAGGATCAGGACGTCCAGGACGGCCACGCGCTTGAGGCCCGCCGTGTAGCCGAGCATCAGGACGAGGTACGCGCCGACGGCCACCAGGACGGGCGGGCGCGCCGCGACGGCGACGGCCAGCGACGCCGCCCCCAGCACCAGGCTGAGCACGAGCGCCGCCCCCACGCCGACGGCGCCGGAGGCGACGGGGCGGCTGCGCTTCACCGGGTGGCGCGCGTCTTCGCGCCGGTCCGTGACATCGTTCAAGGCGTAGACCGCGCTCGAGGCGAGGCAGAACGCCGCCAGCGCCACCAGCGCCGCCGCCCAGGCCGCCCCGTCCGTCACGCGCCGCGCAAACACCAGCGCCGCCAGGACGAACAGGTTCTTGATCCAGTGGCTCGGACGGGCCAGGCGGACCAGGTTGTACAGGCCGCTCAAGCGATTCCCCCGCCGGAAAGGCAAATCGACCGGACCCAGCCCCGTGGAAGCGTTATGGCACACGCCCCCCGGAAAGTCAAGCGAGGCGCTCCCCTGCTCGTCCTTTTATCGACACCGCGCCGCCGTGCGGTCTAGAAGAAAGGCCCGCCCGAAGAGGTCATGGCCGCCCCCGCCGTTTGCCGAAGTCAACCGGCGGGCGCCTGCCCTGCGGCCGCGCCGGGGGTGGCGGCGGCACGCGAAACCCGTATAATACAGGATGCATCGGAGGCCGGAGAGGCCATGGGCACCAAGGTCGCCGTCATCCGAACGACGCCCGAGACCGTCCTCGACGACGTCGGCCGCGCCATGCGGCTGGGCGGCGTCGCCGAGGCCCTGCGCCGCGGCGCCACGACGATCCTGAAGAACAACCTCTCGTGGCACCTGCTGTATCCGGCCGCGAACACCACGCCCTGGCAACTCGAGGGGGCGATCCTCGCCCTGCGGGCCGCCGGCTTCGACGACCTCGTCTGCGTCGAGAACGAGACGGTCGTCACGAGCGCCGCCAAGGGCGAGGTCCTCAACAAGCAGCGCCCCGTCTGCGAGCACTACGGCGTTCCCATCCGCTACAACTTCCGCCCCGCCGACATGGCGTGGAGCGTCTACGAGCCCAAGGCGCCCCTGCTCGTCCTCGACCGCGTCTTCCCCCGGGGCATCCGCGTCCCGGACTTCTTCGCCGGCAAGAACGTCGTCCACCTGCCAACGATGAAGTGCCATATCTACACGACCATGACCGGCGCGATGAAGAACGCCTTCGGCGGCCTCCTCGACAACCGGCGCCACTACTGCCACTCGTGGATCCACGAGACGCTCGTCGACCTGCTGGCGATCCAGAGGGAGATCCACCCGGGCCTCTTCGTCCTGACCGACGGCACGACCGCCGGCAGCGGGCCCGGGCCGCGGACGATGGTCCCGGTCGCCAAGAACGTCCTCCTGGCCTCGAGCGACCCGGTGGCGATCGACGCCGTGGCCGCCCGGATGATGGGCTTCGACCCGATGGCCCTCGGGTTCATCCGCCTGGCGCACGAGCGCGGCCTGGGCGTCGGGCGGACCGAGGAGATCGAGATCGTGGGCGACGCCGACGCCGGCCGCGAGACCTGGGGTTTCCACACCGGTAACAATGCCGCGAGCGCCTTCGGCAATCTCGTCTGGTTCGGGCCGCTGAAGTGCCTCCAGCGGCTGCTGTTCCACACGCCCGTGGTGTACGCGTTCATCCTCGCCTCGGCCGTCTACCACGACCACCTCTGGTATCCGCTCAAGGGCCGGCGGGTGGTGAAGGAGTGGCTGGCCGCCAGCCCCTGGGGCCGCCTGTTCGCGACGTACGAGCCGGGCCGGCCGGGGGGAACCGCCTGACCGACCGCCCACGACCCGTCGAGGAGGCCCGATGATCCACCTGACGAGACGGGCCGTTGCCGCCGCACTCCTCCTAACCGCGTCGGCCGCGGTCCTCGGCGGGGCGCCTGCCGCGCCGCAGCCGCCGGCGCCGCCGGTCGCGTGGAAGCACTGCCTGGTCCGCTCGCCCGCCACGGGTAAGATCGAGCGGTTCTGGGTGGGCCACGCGGCCGCCCTCAAGGCCGACGGAAAGTACCCGACCGTCTACTTCCTGCCGGGCCTCCTGGACACGGAGGACCACTGGAAGGCGGCCCTGGAGCCGCACCTCGGGCGGCACGAGATGATCGCCGTCTGCCCGTCGGTGGGCGGCGGGGCGTGGTTCATGAACAGCCCCGCCCAGCCGTGGATGAAGTGGGGCGACTTTCTGACGGATGAACTCCGCGCGTTCGTCGAGGCCAACTACCCCGCCTCGCACGCCAAGGGCCAGCGCGGGATCGTCGGCATCTCGGCCGGCGGACACGGGGCCCTCTACCACGCCCTCCAGCGGCCGCACCTGTACGGTGCGGTGAGCGTTCTGTCCGGCGCCCTGGAACTGCGCGGCTACGCCGGGCAGGTCGGCCTGGAGTACTGGATCGGCCCGCGGACGCCGGAGGCCATGCCCCTCTACGCGGAGCGGTCGGTGATCGCCATCGCCTCCCGGCAGGACGGCCCCCTGCCCTTCGACCTCAACCTCGAAGCGGGCGACAAGGATGGCGCCCTGGCGCAGATGACCATGCTCCGCCAGGTCCTCGACCGTCGGCAGGTCCCCTACGACTGGACCGTGGCCCCGGGCGGTCACGACTGGACCTTCTGGAAGAGCCGCACGCCCGCCCAACTCGACTGGTTCGACAAGGCGTTCACGAGGAACCGCCAGGAGGGCCGATTCCCGGAGGAGCCGCCGACCGCCGCCGTCGCGCCCCTGGAGGTGCTCAAGGACCTGCCCGACATCGCCCTCACGCAAGAGGCCACGCGGCGCCTGCGGGCCGAGTGGCGGGCCGACGGCGGCCGCCGCATCCCCGTCACCGGCCTGCCGCCCGAGGGGGCACCCCTGGCCCTCAACGATCCGAAGGCGAAGGAGGTCCGCCTGAAGTCGGGCCTCGATGCCCGCGGGCATGCCGCCGGCCTGCACCTCTATCGCCTGACGGTCACGGCCGGGACGCCGCTCGAGAAGGGTGGCGCGATCGCCCTGACCCTCCGGCTTGTCAACGGCCGCAACCTGGGTCTCCTCTTCGTCCCGGCCGCCATGCTGCCCGTGCCGGACGGCCAGAGGGACCGGCGGGTCGAGTTGCGTGCGCGGTTGGCGCTCGAGTTCAAGGCGCCGGACCCGCTGCGCGGGGGGATCATCTCGGGCCTCCAAGTGTTCGGGGCCGACGGCAAACCCGTGGGCGATCCGCTCGTGGGCAAGGCGAAGCCGGGTTCCGCTAACGTGGAGTTCTGGCCGATCGCGCCGGAGGCGCTGGCGGAATTGACATTCACGCTGCCGGGCGAGAAGGGCGTCGGCCTGGCTGCGGTCTACGACGTCCGCCTCGAGGTCGAGCCGGCCGGGGAATGAGGCCGCGGCCAGGGGGATGTGGCACAGCCGCCCTCGGCTGTGCCAAGCACGCCCGAGGGCGGGCGTGCCACAAGTACCCAGGTAGTATCTACGTCGCCCCGCCGATCCGCTGGACGAGGGCCTTGATGCGGCCGGCCAGGCGCTTGTGGCAGACCAGTGTCCCGCGCGGCCCGTGGATGATGATGCAGTCGGTCAGGCCGACGACGGCCACCGGGTGATCGGCGTCCGTCACGACCACGTTCCCGGTCGCGTCCTCCAGCACGGCCGCGCCGCGGACCCGGTTGTCCCGCTCGTCGGGCGGGATGACCTGCGTGATGCTCGACCAGTCGCCCAGGTCGCTCCAGTCGAACGCGGCGGGGACGCACCAGACGTCGTCGGCCTTCTCCATGAGGCCGTAGTCGATGGAGACGGGCTGAATCCGCTCGAAGGCCTCGCGGACGCGGGCGTCGAAGTCGGGCGTGCCGACGGCGGGGCCGACGGCCGCCAGCGCCGCGTGCATCTCGGGCAGGTGCCGCGCGGCCGCCGCCAGGAGTTCCCGCGCCTGCCAGACGAAGATGCCCGCGTTCCACAGGTGCCGGCCCGAGGCGAGGTACTTCTCGGCGTCGGCCTGCTGCGGCTTCTCGACGAACTTCTCGACGGCCACCGCTTCGGCGCCGGCGGGCGGGCCGGCCAGACGCAGGTACCCGTAGCCGGTGGCCGGGAAGTCGGGCACAATGCCGATCGTCCCGAGTCCGCCCCGGCGGGCCCGCGCGACGGCGTGCGAGAGCGTCTCGCGGAAGGCGTCCAGGTTGGACACCAGGTGGTCCGACGGCGCGACGACCATAACGCTGCCGGGGAACCGCCGCTCGGCCACGACGGCCGCCAGCAGGATGGCCGCAGCCGTGTCGCGCCGGCACGGCTCCAGGATCACGTTCTCGGTCGGCACGTCTGGCGTCTGGGTCCGCACCAGCCGGGCGAACGCCTCGTTGGTCATGACGAGGATGCGGTCCCACGCCCCCAGGAGGCGTGCCCGCTCGGCCGCCTGCGCATAGAGGGAGGTCCCCGTCAGCGTGGTCAGGAACTGCTTGGGGTGGGACGGCTCGC
>CAYGZE010000097.1:0-4642 GCA_964354185.1 uncultured Anaerolineales bacterium
CCCTGGGGGGTGGATATCATCGTCATTGAGCCTGGCTCGGTGGTGACGGAGATCTGGCAGGGGGGTCAAGCCCTGGCAGAGACCTCTCTTCCGGATTGGGAATTGAGCCCCTTTAGAGACCTGTATGCGGCCGAGCGTGAACACGTTCGGCAGATGATGGAGGGCAAGGGCCCAGGTCCCGAGATCGTGGCACGCGTGGTCTGCCGTGCAGCCACGGCAAGGCGGCCCAAGGCCCGCTACCGGGTTTCGAGAGAGGCTTGGCTCTTGAGCATCCTGGCAATCATGCCAACGCATCTGAGGGACTGGGTCATCCGGCGTCTCTATGGAGTCGGGCGCGACACCCGCGCAGAGGGCCCGTGAGCCAAGGTGTTCAATGCCCCCTGCTGCTCTGGGCGCGGGACCCCCTTGGGCTGTGCTTCTCTGTGGCGAGCCACCACCGCGTATGGTCCCAAAGCCGGTAGGATACTCCTGTCCAAGGAATCCCGAAGAAGTCCTGCTCATCCCCACCGTCCTCGCCTGAGTGAGCCGTGGATCCCCCCAGCGCCAAAGCCCGCCCTCTTCCCGCCACGCGGCGGGGTGTTCTCGTTGGCCCTGCACTACGGGGGTGCGTACGCTGACGTCCATGCAGCCGGCACACAGGACTCGCACGCCCTGACAGAAATCGCTCTCGTTCAGGGGGTGTCTTCGTTGGCCCTGCACTACGTAAGGGAGGAATCGCGTTCGTGTCAAGGCCTGGCTTGCTGCGCCTGTAACCCGCTGTTGCCAAAGGGTTTACAGCGGATGTACGCGGCGTCGGGTTACCCATCCGGCGACGGGGAGATACGGGGCTGACTTGACAACGTCGGCATTTCAGGTAAACTTTTGTGCTTTTGCGCGAGGCGTGCGGGGGACGAAGACAAAGGAGGATTTCGATGGTGTCCCCCCGCCAATGTGAGACCGTATTGGACCAGCCTCAGGGTGTGGAAGCCGTTGCCACAGAGGGCGAGCAATCCCAACAGAAGGCCCGGGAAAGTCGACGCATGGCACTGCTCAGGCGGGCGGGCCTGTTCGGCACGGACACCAAGGGGGCTGTCATTCGGCGAGCCATTTCAGGGGAAGACCTTGCCGCAGCCTATCGCTTGGTCCATGACGCTTTTGTCGAGAAGGGGTACATCCCGCCTCAACCGACAGGCCTTCGACTCCGCGTGACCGAAGCCCTGCCGCAGACCGCGACCTTCATCGCCGTGGCCGGCGCACAGGTAGTGGGCGTTCAAAGTATCGCGGTGGACTCAGACGAGTTTGGCCTTCCTTCGGACGAGGCATTTCGCAGCGAGATCGATTCCCTCCGGATCGGCGGAAGGAGGGTGTGTGAGGCCACGAATCAGGCGGTCGCAGCGGATTACAGGAAGACGGCTGTGCCGACCGAACTGATGCGCTGCATGTTCGCGCATGCCCTGGCCATCGGCTGCGATGAACTGATCACGACGGTGAGCCCTGGGCACGCGCGGTTCTTCGGGCTCCTCGGGTTCGAACAGATAAGTCCTGTGCGCAGTTACTCCACCGAATACGACGACCCCGTTGTGGTCATGCGCGTCAATGTCTACGACCTGGTCGAGCGGGCTGCGCGGGCACAGGAAGACCAGGACGACGGGGCGCTTTTCGTCAGGTCCCGGTGCTTGGACGACAATCCGTACCGCCAGCAGGTAAACGAGTGGGCAGCGGAAGCGGCAAAGACTTTCGCCGATCCTGCGGCCCTGCACAGACTCTTCGTGGCCCAGGGCAATCTCCTGGGGAATTGCTCGGCGGAAGAGCTCGCGGCCATCTGTCGACAGTGGGGTCATGAGGTCTTCGACCAGGTATGCGGCACCGAGCAGGTGCTCGCGACCGTATAAGACCTCTCCCGGGCCCAGGCCTGTGAGACATATGAGGAGATTCTGCGGAACAGATGATGGACCTGGCGCTCGCGTGAGCGCCGTCTCCGCGGCTGCCGTACGAGAAGAGGGAAGGTCGTGAGAATGGGTGGGGGTGCGATTGTCAATCGGGGGGAGGGGCTAAGGCTGGCCGCCGACGAGGGCCAGGTTTGCCCCTCGACCGAAAAGCGAGAGAAGCGCCTGGCGCTTCTGATGCGGCTTGGCTTCTTTGGATCCGACACGAGGTCCGCCGTCATCACGCGGGCCGTGACCGTTGACGAACTCGAGGCCGGCTATCGGCTCGTCCACGACTGCTTCGTCGAGCGGGGCCGCATCGAGCCAGCGCCGAGCGGCCTGCGGGTGCGCTTGTGGGAGGCCCTCCCCGAGATGGCCACCTTCGTGGCCACCGTCGATGGCAAGGTCGTCGGCGTACAGGGCCTCGTGACGGACAGTCCCGGACTCGGCCTGCCCTCGGACGCGGCTTTCCGCGACGAGATCGACGTGCTGAGGATGGGTCCGTGGCCCACGCGCTCGCGCAACGGTCGCGTCGTGTGCGAGGCGACCAACCAAGCCATTGCGCCGGCCTACCGCCACAGCGCCGTCGCCACCGAGTTGATGCGGTGCCTGTTCGCGCACGCCCTGATGGTTGGGTGCGGCGAACTCATCACGGCCGTCAGTCCGGGCCACAGCAGGTTCTACGAGTTGCTCGGGTTCGAGACGATCGGCGCCGTCCGCAGTGACTCGGCCCAGACCGACGATCCCGTTGTGGCCATGCGAGTGAACATCGCCGACCTTGTCAATCGCGCGGCCGAGGCCGACGACGATAGCGACGGCGCCACCCTCTTCATCAAGTGCCGGTGCCTGGCCAGCAATCCCTACCGCGAGAAGGTCCGACAGTGGGAAGCCGCGGCGCAGGCCGTCTTCGCCGACCCGCAGGGGCTCCGCCGTCTCTTCGTGGAGGCGAGCGGCCTTCTGCGCCGGTGCAGTGAGGAAGAGCGCGAGGCGGTCTGCCGGTCCTGGGGCGCCGACGTCTTCGCGGCCGTCTACCAGCCGGAAGGGGCTGGAGCATTGCTCGTCTGACGGGCCTGCGCGGGTCGACCAGCGGATGTGCCGTCCGAGAAGCCCCCGGCCGAAGGGGCGCCGACCCCCTGTCTCGCCACGCTCGGCGCGGGGTTCCACGGGACCGCGTCTGGGTTGGCCTGCCTCGCCGGCGCCGCGTCAGGATTCGTTCCGCACTTCCGGAATCCGGTGCTCAAAGGGGTCGTAAAGGGCGAAGGCCGGGGCCAGCGCCGGCACCCCCCACCCCAGGAGAACCTTGATGGCCTCCACGGCCATCAGGACGGCCGTGAACCAGACCATGGGGGCAAAGGACGGGATGCGCCCCTGGCGTACCCGATCCAGGGCCTCCGGGCTATAGAAGCGCTCCACGCCCTGGATGCGGCCCAGCCCGAACAGCAGGTCGGTCTGGAGCCGGCGCAGTTCGTCCTCGCCGATATCCGCCACGGCCCGGTCGGCCGTGGGGAGCCCGTAGGCCTCCTCGAGCGTGGGCGTCTGGCGCGTGAAGACGCGCACGTTGGCGAAGGGGATGGCCCACCCCTCGACGAGCGGGATGCCCAGTTCTCTCGCCTTTCGCGCCACCACCAGGCAGGGCCGCAACTGGTCGATGGCCTGGACGACCACGTCGGCACCGCCGAGGACCTCGCCGACATTGTCCTCGTCCACCCGATCCCACTTGCGGACGGTCACGTCCGGGCTGATGGTCCGGGCCCTTTCCTCGGCCACATCAATTTTGCGCCGGCCGAGGGTGCCGGCGACAGCAAGGACCTGGCGATTCAGGTTCGAGGGCTCGAACGTGTCCTTGTCGACGACGCGGAAGTTGCCGACGCCAGACCGGACAAGAACCTCCAGTGCGACGCCGCCAAGGCCCCCGAGCCCGGGGAGGGCACAGGTCGCGGTCCTGAGCCGTTCCTGCTCCGCTTCGCTCACGATACCGATGTTGCGTTCGACCATGGCCGCGTAGGCGGCCTGCCACGGGGCATGCTCCTTTGCCACTGCCTGTTCCTTTCACGGAGACCGCGTTTACCGGGAGGCCGTGCCCCGGCGCTCGACGTAACGCGGTTTCCTCTCGAGGTCATGTTCCATTCCGTACGGAAAGCTGCCGTAGGGCAGCAGCCGCAGGTTGACAGGCCCTGCGAGTCCCGCCACGCAGCGGCCGAGGCCTTGCTCAATGGCCGGCGTCGGAATGACGCGGGCGTTGGCCTGGACAAGCAGCGTTACGCCACCCTCATCCCGGACAAGCCTGAAGTTGCCCGACACCGCGGCCGCCAGTTCGATGTCGCTGTAAAGGGCTTCCTTGACCTCGGCCACGCGGATACGCCGACCGTCCGGCCCATCGATGCCTTCGTCCTTCCCCCAGATGATCCCAACGGGAAGTCTGGTTGGGGGAGCCAAGTGGCCGAGGCCGCGCTGCCGCAGCAGCGCTACCAGCGAGTCGTAGTCGAGCAGCCTGACCCGATCGCCGGTGTTGTACCGAATCATCGGAATCATCCGCGCCCGGTCAAGCACGCTCACGACCAGGCGGTCCGCCCCGTCCGCGCCCGGCACGGTCTCCAGGTAGGTCTGGCGGGGATCGTACTGGAGGATCTCCGGGCACACGGTAGTGCCGCTCCCGAAGAGCGCGGCCCGAAGACCGTCGTCTCTCTGCGCCAGTTGCCTGATCCGGACCAACTGGGGGTGGTCGCGGAAGATGCTCA
>CAYGZE010000097.1:4742-14090 GCA_964354185.1 uncultured Anaerolineales bacterium
TTCGCCGCCCATTACCACGTGGACGACGAGTTCTCCCCAAGGCAGGCCTGCGGCCCCACCTTCCTCAAGCGTCCGCTTCAGGAACCCCTGTTCCCCCACCAGGATGAACTGGTCGAAGTCGTCCTTGAGGGCCTTGAGGAGGCTGACGACAGCGTCCCACCGCACGCTTGTATCGGCGACCGGGACACGGGAGGTGGGGATTCTGACGCCCGCAGGCAGGCCGTTGACCAGGAGGGTCTTCCTCTCCAAGGCCCGAAAGTACGACTGCAAGAGGAACTCAACGTTCAAGGCCGCGGCTCGAACTTGGGCGCGACTCTCGGCCCCGTAGGAGAAGATGCCGGAGGCCCCGGAACTCGAGTAGAAGGCCGCGACCTCCGCGAGGCTGCCGCCGATGCAAAGGTCTCTCACGGGCCGGTTGCGAAAAAGGCACTCCTTGTCGAGGATGGGCACGTGGTCGGCAAACTCGGCCAGGCTCGAGATCGCCTCGGGCACGACCCCGCTGGCCCGAAGCAGGTCCCGATAGGCGGGAACGCGTGCGGCCGCAGCCCTGAACGTCCTCAGGAGCCGCCGTTCGCTCTGCCGGCGCAGTTCGTCCGCCGAGACCTCGCACGAAGCCTCGTCAGGTTCGACCGGTGGCCGGTGGTGCGCCGGCCCCGGCGGCTTTCGTCTCGGTATCATTCGCGGCAGGGCTAAGCCCTCGCACGTTAGGGGAAGGTGCTTGCCGCAGGTGCCCACGCCTCCGGGATGTTGACGCTCTACCACTGGTTGCGGAGTCCGTAGTGCTCCGTTGGCTAGTTTGTCATCGCCTAGCGATTGACTTCAACAATTCAACCGGGATCTCCCGGATGACCCGCGCCCGGCCCACTGCCGGGCGATCTTCCGCCCGCTCGCCGAGTCGTCGGCCAAGACGGGTCCTCAGGATCCGTCCCAAACGCATTACGGACGCATCCTAAGGCATGCCACCGTCATCTCCCAGATACGGCCGGGCCCGCTCCATGATCTCGGCCGCGCTGGGGCCTGGAGCAAGCCCTCTGCGGCCGTTCAGGAGCGCTTGGACGTTTCGCGAGAGAATGCCGTCCAGCATCTCTCCAGGCAGGTCGAGTTGACGCAGGGCGTCAACGAAGTCCTTCATCCGGTGCACGCGGCCCACATACGGCATCGGGTAGTCTGTGCCGAAGATGACCTTGTCACGGCCGATGCGCTCGACCATGTCCCGCGTGAGGATCTCGGGTATCTCGTACAGGTACGCCGCCGTGTCAATGTACACATTCGGGTTCTTCTCGACCACCATGAAGGCCTCGTGGTGCCATAGCGTTCCCAGGTGGGTGAGCATGATCCGCAGCGACGGAAAGGCGACGGCCACGTCATCGATCAGGAGCGGATCGGCGTGGGCCAGTCGGCAGAGCGCCCCGAAGGGCGTCGTCCCGACGTGAAACACGACAGGGACATTCAACTCGGCGGCCTTCTCGTAGAGCGGGAAGACCGACTCGTCGTTCGGGAAGAACCGCTGGAGGGGCGGGTGCAGTTTGAGCCCCTTAAGCGAGAGATCCTCGATGGCCCGCTGGAACTCCGCAACCGCCCCCGGCCGCATCGGATTGACGGACGCGAAGCCGATCAACCGGTCGGGGTACCTTTCGCAAAGCCGATGGACGTACTCGTTTGAAGCGTAGACGATCGGGGCGTCCACCGCGTAGAGGATTGATTGGGCGATCCCGGCCTCGTCCATCTGCCGGATCATCTCCCTGACCGACAGCAGGGGCAGGCTGTCCGCGAACTCGCGGAAGACGGCGACGCCGCTGGGAATCGCAAAGCCTTCCGCGCACGCCAACGCCTTGTCGAGTTCGATCATATGAACGTGACTATTTATAATGTGCACCGAGAGCCGCCTTCACAGTCCAAGAGACGTCCTGCCGTCGCCACCTATAGCACCTTGGGGAGTGGGCGTCAAGGGGCGCTTCGATGCTCCTTGCCGGTGGCTATGGCGGATCATAGTCCGGCCGGCTGCGCCGACGCAGGGGTGCCCCTCCTCCGGTAGATGTGCCCTCCGCCAACGCGTTGCCTGAGCACGCCCCTCAATGGCCTTCGGCCCTTGTGTGGCCCGCGGCGGCCTGGAGGCCTGAGACCGGGGCGGCGAGTTGTTCACGGACGAGGTGCGTGGTGACCACCTGCTGCGGCCCCTCGGCCGCCGATCGGCCTTCCAGGACCATGAGCAGGGCCTGCGCCAGCTCCGTGACGCTCAGAGGGAAGGTCAGGTAGGCGGCAAGACCCAGTTTGCGGCAGCGGGCGACGTCGCCTCGCCGGCCCGCGTGGGTCATCAGGACGATCGCGGGCCGGCCGTAATCGGGTTGGCCCACGATCTTGGCCGCAAGGTCGAAGACGTTGCCGCCGGGCGTCGTCGCGTCGAGGAGTACGAACCGCCGCGGCCGCCCATCGGCCCACGCCTGCCGCAGTGCCGCAAAGGCGGCTCCGGCATCCGCCACCGCCACGCTCTCCATTCTAAGGCGTCCGAGCATCGTGACAAGCATTTCTCGGATGTCGCTCTGGCCGTTCACCACAAGGGCACGCAGGCGCGAGAGCCGCGACAGGTCGCACGGCGCCAGCGGGGCCCCCGCCTCCTGCCGCAAACCAAGCCGGATGGTGAAGTGGAACGTGCTCCCCCGGCCGGACTCGCTTTCGACCGTGATGCGGCCGCCCATGAGCGCCACCAGTTGCGACGCGATGGCCAATCCGATGCCGCAGCCCCCGTGGGTCCGCGTGGCCGAGCCGTCCACCTGCCGGAACGCCTCGAAGACCGTGGCCTGGGCCTCCTTCGGTATCCCGATGCCCGTGTCGGTGACCGTGAACCGCACCGTGGCCTGCGCGGCGTCCTCGGACACCAGGGCGGCATGCACCCGGACCTCGCCCGTCTCGGTGAACTTGATGGCGTTGCTCAGGAGCGTGCCGAGCACCTGCCGCAGGCGGCCGGGGTCGCCTACGACCTCGTCCGGCACATCGGGGTCCGCGTCGCACCGCAGGGCCAGGTGCTTGCGCTCGGCCTGGGGCCGGAAGCGGACGGTGACGTCGCCGATGCAGTCCCGCAGGCGGAAGCCCTGCGGGTCGAGGCTCAGGCGCCGCGCGTGGATCTTCGACAGATCGAGCAGGTCGTTGAGAAGGCCCAGAAGCGAATGGCCGGCGGCACGGACCTTCTCGAGGTACCGCCTCTGCTTCGGCGCCGGGTCCGTCTCCAGGAGAAGGTCGGTCATGCCCAGGATCGTGTTCATGGGCGTGCGGACCTCGTGGCTGATGTTCGACAGGAACTCGTTCCGCAGGGCCTTGGCGCTGTGGGCCATGACGGCCAGTTCCCGCGCCCGCTTGCGGGCGCTTTCAAGGTCCTGGGTGATGACGGCCAGGCGGGAGCGGGCCTCATCCGCCTCGGCGCGGGTGCGCCTCAGGCGCCGGCGAAGCCACAGGGCCAGCGCGATGGCTGCCGCCAGGAGAATCAGGCAGGTGGGCACGAGCCAACTCGGCCCCGCACCAGGGCCGGCGTCCAGGGCGAGCCGCAGGCCCGCCGGATCCTCGCTGACGCGCGCAGGCAGCGACGCCCCGCCCTCCGCCCCCAGCGGCCAGGGGCGGGCTCGTCCCGACACGATCATCGGAAGTGGCGACATCCGGGGGGGTTCCTTCGGCATGACATTATCGCCCTCCCCACCCGTCGTGTCAGCGATTCGCCCCGACAAGCATGGTGGCCGGGTGGACATGGCGCCGGGCAGTGTCGGCACATGCCTCACCCCTTCGCCAGCCCGGTCGTCCTTAGATGTTATCGACGCCCGGGGCTGGGCGACTTGAGCTGGCAGAATCCGCCGGCCCTCCCCCACCCGTCGCGTCAGTTACGAGAGGAGTGCGGCAGAGGCCGGCGCGTCTGTTTGGCCGTTCACTCCGCACTCCGAACTCCGCACTCCGCACTTCCCAGGATTGCTGTAAGTCCGCTTTTTACAATCCGAAAAACGGGTTGGCGCGCGCGAAATGTGCCGATTTGGGGGCCTCCCGGCCGGCCAAATCGGCCCTGGCGCTAGCGCCAAGGGGGTCGGGCCTCCCGGATGTTAAGATGGGTAAGGCAAAACGCAGCGTTTTTCGATCGTTTTTTGACGTTTTGCGCCCGAACGATGACGCTTTTGGTCGGTTTTTGATCGCTTTTGACGGCTTTTGGCGCTCGATGGGTAGCGATGCGTCCATAACACTTACGTTCATAGCGGACCCGCCCTGTCCGAAATAGCGCCAGAAGAGGAGTCGCCGACACCTGTTAAGATAGGGGGACTGGGGACCGGGGACGGGGACGAAAGGCGGGGACTGGGGACTCGGACGAAAGGCGCAGGAATGGGGACTGGGACGACGGACCACATTTCGGATTTCGGATTGCGGATTGCGGATTGGACGGCGACGGATCGCGAAAGGCGGGG
This sequence comes from uncultured Anaerolineales bacterium, assembly GCA_964354185.1. Lineage (GTDB taxonomy): Bacteria > Planctomycetota > Phycisphaerae > FEN-1346 > FEN-1346 > CAYGZE01. Next base: position 9,179 of record CAYGZE010000097.1, read on the forward strand.
GGCTGGGGACTCGGGACTGGGGACTGGGGACTGAGGGGATTGCAGAACGCAGATTGCAGAATGCAGAATGCAGGAGGAACGGCCACGGCGGCTCACGCCCGCCCGCCGGGCCTGGGGCAGGGCAGTGCGCAAAGGACGCAGAGAACAGCACTTACGAGTGCGGAGTGCGGAGTGGTGTAGGGGGCCCCAGGCGGCAAGCCCCAAGCCGCAGGCTGCGACTCGGAACCAGGAGGAAGGATGTCGGGTCTGTTGCCCCGACCTACCACTCTGAACGGCGGACAGCAACGGCCGGCCACGCCATGGCCCGGCCCCACGGACGGCAACGGCCACGGCAAAGCGGCTCAGGATCACGGGTTGAGAAGCAACCCGTGGCACATGAACGGGGACGGCCACGGCACCTCACGGCCGCCGCTCGTCTGAAGGAGCGTCTCGTACTTCGCGAGCATCGTTTCCGCGAACGTCGCCATCGGCGCTCCGCTATTGGCGGGCCCGCCCTGACTGCCGGCGGGCAGGCATGGGCCGGGCCCTTGTCCGCCATAGCGGCGTCAGCCGCGACGGCGGAAAAAGAAGAAGGCTGTGCAGAAGGTGCAGGCTCCTGCACAGCCTCTCGTTGCCTTCGACCCGGCCTGCCCGCCTTAGGCGGGCCCGTCGCGTATTAAGTTGTCCGTCACTGATCTATACGACTACGACTCCCTGGTAGTCAAGCGCATGATCTGAATCTATGGGCGAAGCCAGGATACTCCCTTTCCCTTTGGCTTCGCTGCGTTCCTAAAGGACGAACAGGGGGCGGCTTTATCGCCATCGCGGCTGGAAACCCGGATCCGCGAGCACTTCGAGGACACAAACCGCCTTGCGGTGGGTGGCGCTTGCAGATATACTGTTGGTATTGGCCGGGCCCAGTCAACGACTGGAGGGGGATCATGCCAACCGCCAGCGAACGTCGCCTCCTGTGCCTTATCTTAGTCATCGGGCTTGGGGGAATCGGTGCGTCGGTGATCACGGCTTCCGCAGCCAAAGCGGACGTGATCGTCACGCAGAGCGGAGGCCGCTTTGAGGGGACTGTCGAAGAAGACCGCGATGCCTACGTGCTTACAACAGCCAACGGCGGCAAGATGCGATTCCCAAAGACGGCCGTGCGCGAGATCATACGGTCTGAAGGTGGCGCGCCAAGAGACGGGCCGACGCGCGAGGCCGCCAAGCAGCAGGGCCCTCAGGCGGCGAAGGTGGGGGGCGGAGGAGCCTATCTTGAGATTCCTATTGAGGGCGTGATTGGCGAACAGGTCTTTGCGGAGGAGATCGAGAAGGTGCTGGTGTGGGCCGCACGGGGCAGTGCCGCGAAACACATCGTGTTCCGCATCAAGAGTCCGGGCGGATTTGTCGACGAGGCGAAGAAGATCGCCGATGTCATGGAGAAGTACCACCACAAATTCACGTATCATGCCTATGTGGAGCAGGCGATAAGTGCCGCGATATTCCCAGCCTTCAGTTGCGATAAGATATGGATGGCTGGCGGTGGGGCCTTTGGCGGTGCCGTAGCCTATCTTCCCACCAAGACCGGCAACGAGGTGGATGCCAAGATGAACTCCGTCCTGGCCTCTCAGGTAGCCTCGCTTGCGCAGAAGAACGGTCATTCCGGGATCATCGCCAAGGCCATGATAGTCATGGGAGAGCAGGCATACGCGTGGATTGACGAGGGCAAGAAGCCGCAGATTGCAGATGCCCTCCCCGCGGGCATATCTGAGGCGTCCCTTATTGTCAAAGACACAGAGACCACGGTCTTGACCTTGACCGAAGAACAAGCGGTCCGTGCGGGCATCGCGGGCCAAGCGAAGGGGGGCCCGGCTGGCATTGGGGCAGCACTTGGTATGTCGGTCTGGCAGAAGGCCTCGGACTACGGCGAGAACGTCGTCTCGCGCGTCAAGAGCAACAGGGAGAAGGAAGAGGCGGCTTACCAAGCCGCCGTCAAGCAGAATCAGGAACGCACGGCAGCCACGATTCTGTACATTCAGCAGAACATCAATGAAGCCGTTAGCAGTGACCCGGGAAACTTCACATACTCATACGATATTCTCACGGGGCTTTACACTCCGGAGTCGGCTCTTAGATGGCGGAGGCAGACGGACATGGCCATCGCAGCCTGGCGCAGAGTGCAGTCAGGCGCCCTGACTCTGACAACTCTTGAGAAGGAGGCAGACAAACTGGGTCTTGAGCCCGTTGTCCACAGGCTGAATCTGCTGGAGTTGGTGTCAAGAGCGGCCCGTGAGATTGCCATGCTTGTGGCAGACCGGAACCGGATCGGGCCATAGCCTTGCCTGCGGGGCATGTCGCGGGTTCGGTACCGCTGGCGGTTGCGACGGGCATTGGCCAGGGCGGGGGCTGGTGCAGGGTCTCCTGCAATTGCTTTGTGTGAGTCCATGCTTGTCCGCAGTCCAAGGACCGGCACTGGCGGCGCCCGCCACGGCGGGCAGGGATGATGGCGGTGTAGGGGGTGCCATCGGCCCCCGCCGCTCGCTGTCCTCTGGCCCCGCCCCGACCGGGGGATGATCAGTCCGCCCGCACCACCCGTCGAGTGTTCGGTTGCCCCCTCTATAATTCACGCGGTCACGAGCTGCGCGTCAACACTGAGTTTGAAATCTATTGGCAGAACAGCCATTGCTCGGCTACAGTAATACGGTCAGACGAGGTAGTGTCCGCGTGCCTGATCCCCTATCGTTGGGGCTCTTACGAAGGGAACCATAGATGACTACACCGGAGAACATTCACACCCTGCGGCGCCTCATCCTGCCAGACAGATTTGAAACGTTGTACGCACTTATCGGCGGAGACGTCGCGCGCATCCTTGTAAAACCTCCGGAGGAATTCTCAAGAGCGTTTGAAACCACAGCCTTGGCTGTCACGGCACGCGGCGAAGGGCTCTATCTGCCGCTATCGGCCGATTCCGGTACCGGGAAGACTACACTCGCACAATGTCTTTCCTCCTTCTTCCCGTCCGCCTACACGAGCACGATCTCGCACACAGGGCCAATTGACTACGAGTCCCTAGTGGCCACGATCGGCGACTTCGTCAAGACCTTGCCCACCAACGATGGCCGTGCCATCCCGGTCAACGTAGACCATCGCGAAAGCAATCCCCCATCACCGCCCGAATTGGCCGCAATCAAGCGCTTCTTAAGAAAACCCTCTCTTGGGAGTCGTTCGGTGGTCTTGTGGCCCGAAACAAGTGTATTGCTGGCCCAAGAGATGTCTGATCGCTATATCACCATTGCGGGCAAGCAACCAATCCCCTTGCCAATCCATGTCGAAGGTCCCCTGAGAGAGGCGTGGCGCGACATAGCAACAAACACTCTGGAGCTTGCGAACGGCATCGCCGCACTGGCAGATTTGGGTGTAGACCCAGCAGCCTATGATCCAGCCGAGTTCCCCACCATCGGCGCATTTCTGCGCCAGATATCCAATGCTTTCACCGCCAATCTTCAGAAGATGCTGGCCGCCGAGCGCAAGCCCATCACGCTCGCCATTGTGTTTGCGACAGGGAGCGCGGAACCCGGCGTCCTGGCGCAACTCACGAATCCAAGCCATTACGGAATGCTCAATGCCCACGCCCTCCTGGATGCCACCAAGGACAGCGTGATCGGAAGATGGTGGGCACAGCGTAGGGGATTGCTGACCCAAACGATTCTTCAGCTGAATGCACATGTATTCTGCATGCAGCCAGCTGCCACACTCGGGGCGCTCGCACGATACGCGGAGAGCGATGTGCATGCGTTCCTCGCCGAATGTGGTGTGAGGAACCGCGGCAGTAGGAGGGTTAACGACGATCTGGAACGGACGGACCTCGGCAAATTCCTGCGCGGAACCGCGCGAGCCGCTTTTGAGGGGCGTGGCACCCCTGCAGCCGTGTCCACGCCGGCATTCCAGAAGCTTGTGGAGAAGTTTGGACTCACCCATGGGCGCGACAAGCGGTTCAATCGCGCACTTGCTGCCGCCTGGATGGGCTTCTGGAAAGAGCATGCGCTTGAGTATGAGAACGTGACGAGCGAGGAGAAGCTCTCCTTCTGCTCTCTTATCCCGGACAATGCAATCGTGAAGTCGGCGGACGTCTTGTGCATCGAGTATGCGTGGCGTTCAGGTGACTATCTGGTTACGGCAAATCGGTCGAGCATTGCTCAGTACCTGCTCACCAAGCTACGGAATTACGCCCGGGAGATGGGATGGATGGCAGACTGAAAAGAAGAAGCCCCCACCAAGGGGGCGAGCGTATCGGTGACCTGCTGCGCGGCTGACCGTGCGCTAGCCTCTGACGTTACATGTTCTCCTTGTTAATCCGCACCTGCCCGCAGCGGTCGCCGCGGCGCCCAGCCAGGGTCGAGGCACCGGCACCGGCGGCGCCCGCCACGGCGGGCAGGGATGATGGCGGTGTAGGGCGTGCCGTCGGCGCGGAGGCCGGGGCATTTCCCTGGCACGGCAGGCGTGCCGTGGCCTGACGGCTGGACCAGGCGGCCGCAGTATTCGCTGCGGCGGGGTCTCAGGTTCCGGTGGCCCTGACGGCTACGGGGGCCGGCGCGGCGAGGCCGACGGCCGGCAGGCGGTCCAGGGCCGCACGCTCGTGGCCGATGGGCGTGTGTGCGTAGTGGTCCATCGTCAGCGTGATCGTCGCGTGCCGCGCGAGGCTCTTGGCACCCGACGGCCGGCGCGGCTCAGGGCGAGAGGGCCGGCCCCAGCGGATCGCCCTGCGTGATGACGGTGACCCGGGCCCGGGCAGGCGCGCCCTCGGGGCCCTTGCAGGTGAACGCCGCCCGGTTCTCGCCGGCCTCGAGGCGCGGCGGTTCGCCCCGCGGCACGACCTTCTGAACGAGGGCGCCGCGGGCATCGTACAGGCGGCAGTCCGACGCCGACTCCATCTCGAGGTACT
>CAYGZE010000098.1:0-6665 GCA_964354185.1 uncultured Anaerolineales bacterium
TCAAGGCACGACATTTCCTGAACGTAGGGCTGCCAGAAAAAACAGTCATACCCGGCCCGAACGGTCGGCGGGGCGGGATGTTGAGGAGAGGAAACTCCGAACGGAACTTGCGGCGGCGGGCGGGGTTCCAGTGTCAGAGGGCCCCGTCGGACCGCATGCGCCCCTGCGCCCGGGCGCGGGGGCCCCGCAAAGGCCGTGGCATGAGCATCGTGGAAGTCCTTTTGGAGAAGGGCCTTATCACACCCGAGCACCTCTCGGGGGCGATGGCCCTCCGGAAGAAGGAAGGCGTGCGCCTCGACCGCGCGCTGGTGCGCCTGGGCCACATCGGCGAAGAGGCGCTCCTGCGGATCATGAGCGAGCAGTTGGCCATGCCCATGATCGACCTGGCGAGCGTCATGATCGACCCGGAGACGCTCCGGAGCGTGCCGTCGAAACTCGTGTACCGCAAGCAGGTCGTCCCCGTCTCCCGCGTGAACGGGACGCTGACGGTGGCGACGAGCGACCCGTTCGACCTGTACGCGTTCGACGAACTCAGGCTGATGACGGGCCTGGAGATCCGCCCGGTGCTGGCGACCGCGGAGGACATCCAGAAGGTCATCAAGGCGAACTACGGCGTCGGCGGCGACACGATCGACGAGATGATGAACACCGGCGACCTGGAGGTCCTGAGCGACACCGGCGCCGGCAACGAGGACCTCCTGGACATGGCCCAGGAGGCGAGCGTCATCCGCCTCGTGAACGAGATTTTCGTCGAGGCCCTGAACGAGCGGGCGAGCGACATCCACGTCGAGCCCTACGAGAAGGACCTCGTGATCCGGTACCGGATCGACGGCGTCCTGCACAACGCGTCCGTGCCGCCGCAGATCCGCCGGTTCCAGTCGGCCATCATCAGCCGCATCAAGATCATGGCCAACCTCAACATCGCCGAGAGACGCCTGCCCCAGGACGGCCGCATCAAGGTCCAGGTGGGCGGCCGCCAGATCGACGTCCGCGTCAGCGTCATCCCGATGCTCTTCGGCGAGGGCGTTGTGATGCGCATCCTCGACAAGGCTACCGTCCTCTACACGTTGCCGCAACTCGGCATGGCCCAGGACACGTTCGCCGTGTTCGAGGACCTGATCTCGCGGCCGCACGGCATGATCCTCGTCACCGGCCCCACGGGGAGCGGCAAGACCACGACCCTCTATGCCGCGCTCCAGGCGATCGTGTCGCCCGAGATCAAGGTCCTCACGGTCGAGGACCCGGTCGAGTATCACCTGGACGGGGTGAACCAGATCCAGGTCCAACCGAAGATCGGGATGACGTTCGCGCGGGGCCTGCGGGCGATCCTGCGGCACGACCCGGACGCGGTGATGATCGGCGAGATACGCGACCGCGAGACGGCCGAGGCGGCCATCCAGGCCGCCCTCACCGGCCACCTCGTCTTCAGCACCCTCCACACGAACGACGCGTGCAGCGCCGTGACGCGCCTCCTGGACATGGAGATCGAGCCGTTCCTCATCACGAGCACGCTGATGGCCGCCATGGCGCAGCGCCTCGTCCGCACCATCTGCACCGACTGCAAGGAGGCCTACGAGCCGGACCGCGACACGCTGCCCGCCGACTTCGTCCTGGAGCCGGGCCGCGTCCTCCATCGCGGGGCGGGCTGCCGGCGGTGCCGCGGGACGGGCTATCGCGGGCGGACGGGCCTGTTTGAACTGGTGGCGGTCGGCGAGACGCTGCGCGAGCGGATCATGGCCCGGGCGCCCGTGGACGAGATCATCCGCATCGCCCAGGGCGAGGGGCTGCGCCTCCTGCGCATGGACGGGTGGGAGAAGGTCCGCGCGGGCGTCACGACGCCGGGAGAGGTCGTCCGCAGCACCAAGGCGTAAGAGCCTATCCGAATAACCCTCGTCGGCCCGAGGCCGTGCGAGGCGGCCGCAGGCAAGGAGGGCGAAGCAGGCGGCCCCTGTCGGGCCGGCGATGGAGCCCGACGCCGCATGCGGCCGCCGCAGCCGGCCGAAGCCAGAGGGTTATTCGGATAGGCTCTAGGCCCGCGCGGGCGGCGGCGGGCAGGCAGGGGGGCGAGGAGCGGCGCGGGGGGGCCGCCCGCTCCCGCACGGGGGACGGGGTGCGGCGGGACCGATGGGCACGTTCCAGTACATCGCCAAGAACCTTGCGGGCGAGGAGGTCAAGGGCGTTCTGGAGGGCGACAGCCAGGCGGCCGTCGTCCGTGCCCTGGACGAGCGGCGCCTCTTTCCCGTCCAGGTGACGGCCCAGGAGGCCGAGGGCGCGCTGGCGCGGGGTCCGCGCATCCGCCGGCGCGACGTCGGCATGTTCTACGGCGGGCTGGCCGACCTCCTCAAGGTCGGCGTGGCGCTCCTGGAGGCCCTCGGGACGCTGGCCCGGACGACGGCCAACCGGCAACTCGGGCGCGTGGTGCTGTCGGCCCGCGACGCGGTGGCGGACGGCAAGCACTTCGCCGACGCTTTGGCGGCGCACCCGAAGGCGTTTCCGCCCCTGCACGCCGCCATGATCCGCGCCGGCGAGCAGGGCGGGTTCCTCGAGGACGTGCTGGCGAACCTGTCGGACTTCGTGGAGCGGCAGGAGGACCTGCGCGGCAGGATCCTGGGGGCGATGGTCTACCCGATCCTGCTGGCCGTCATCGGCGTCACGATCACGCTCGGGTTCCTCCTGTTCCTGGTGCCGGAGTTCAAGCCGATGTTCGAGGGGATGCCGCTGCCCTTGCCGACGGTCGTCCTGTTCTGCCTGAGCGACGTCGTGCGGGAGTACTGGGCGATCGGGCTGGTGCTTCTGGCCGCGCTCGCCGTGGCGCTCTGGATGGTGAGCCGCAGCGGCCCCGGCCGCCGCCTCCTGGACGAGTGGCGGATGAAGGTGCCGGTGGCGGGCCGCGTGGCGCGCCTGGTGAGCATCACGCGCTTTTGCCGCATCCTCGGCACGATGCTCGCCAACGGGGTGCCGATCCTCCAGTCGCTGGCGATCGCGAAGGACGCGACGGGGTCGGCCCTCCTGGCGGAGGCGATCGAGAAGGCGGCCGAGAGTGTCCGGGCGGGCGAGCGCCTGGCCGACCCGCTGCGCCAGAGCGCCCTCTTTCCGGGGGAGGTTCTCGAGATGATCGCCGTCGCCGAGGAGTCGAACCAGTTGGAGAAGGTCCTGGTCCAGATCGCCGACACGGTTGAACGCCGCACCAACCGCCAGGTGGACCTCGCCATCCGCCTGATCGAGCCCCTGATTCTGCTCGTGATGGCGGGAGCGATTGCTTTCGTGGCGGCGGGGCTTTACTATCCGATCCTGACGATGGCCAGTACGCTGGGATGAACGCGGCCGGCCCCCGGGGGAGAGCCGCGCGGCACGGCCGCGGAAACGGGAGCACAACCGGAGGAAAGGAGCATGCGGATGCGAACACGCACGAGCGCCCGCCGGGGCTTCACCCTGATCGAGGTCCTGCTGGTGCTGACGATCCTCGGCCTGCTGGCCGCGGTCGCCATCGTCGGCTTCACCGGCCAGAAGGAGAGCGCCAAGATCAAGACGACCACCCTCCTGCTGAACCAGGTGGGGACGGCCATCGGCCTCTACGACAACGACATCGGCCACTACCCCACGGAGGAGGAGGGCGGCCTGAACGCGCTCCTCACGAAGCCGACCTTCGAGGACGAGGTCATCGCCGAGCAGTGGCACGGGCCCTACCTCGAGAAGGAGCCCCGCGACGCCTGGGGCCGGCCCCTGACCTACGAGTTCGTCGGCGCCACCGGCACGGCGGCGGAGACGGGCGACAAGCCCTACCACCTGTGGTCCAACGGGCCGGACGGTCAGAGCGGAACGGAAGATGATATCAAGAACTGGTCCGACGAGAAGGGCCTGTAGGACTCGGATTTGCCAGGCACCGCCTGGGCCGCGCCGCGCCGGGAAGGCCGGCCCCGCGCCCGCGCGGGTCGGCCGCGCCGGCTTCACGCTCCTGGAGGTGCTGCTCGCCCTGACGCTCGTGGCGCTCCTGGTGGGGGCCGGGGTGATCGCCCTGGCGAGCCTCCGGACGGGCCGCCAACTCGAAGAGGGGGCGTGGCGCTTCGAGACGATGCTCCGGATGGCGCGGGCCGACGCCGCCCGCCAGGGCCGCCGCCTTCGCCTCGGCTTCGACGGCGAGGGCGGGGCCTGGCAGGTCCTGTGGGAGTCCGACCCGATCGCGCGGCCGGGCCTGTTTGACGACTACGCCTCGTGCGTGTGGCGCGACTCGGTTCCCGAGGGCCTCGTCCGCGTCGTCCGCTGCGAGTTGCAGGGGCCGAGCGCGTACCAGACGCTCGTTCTCCAGGGCGCGCGCGAGCCCGCCGCCAGCGCGGCCGCGCTCGATGCCGTGACGTTCTACCCCGACGGGTCGTGCGACGCGGCCGAGATCGAACTGGCGGACCGCGACGGCAAGGACGTGCGGACGGCCGTCATCGCCATCGACGGCCTCACGGGAACAGTGACGCGGCAGATCCTGACGCCGACCGAGATGAACGAGCGGGGCGGCGCGTGACGAAGGAGCGCGGGCGATGGGGGCGACGGGCACCGGCGGCCGGCCAGGCGCAAGCGGCGCACCGTTTCTGCGCGGTGGATCTGCGAACCCACCGCGCAGGAACGCGGCCCGTTCGCGGCGGGTGCGCACGCCCGCCGCGCAAGATGACGCCCCCGCCGCGCGGGCCGCCGTCCTCCTCGAAGTGGTCCTGGCGCTGGCCCTCTTTGCCGCCACCAGCGCGATCGTCCTCGGGAGCCTGAACGCGTGCCTGCGGGCGGCCCGCGGCATCCGGCAGGAAGCGGCGGCGGCCGACCTGGCCGTCACCCTGCTGTCGGAGATCCAGATGGGCCTCGTGCCGCTGCGCGACGCCGGCCCCGAGGCCTACGAGAAGCCGCTCGACGCGTGGACCTGGCAGGTCGTCACGACGGCCTACACGGACCGCAGCGGCGAGGCGGGCCTCCGGCGGGTCGAGATCATCGTGACCTACGCGCCCCGGGCCTACGTGCACCGCCTGGTGGCGCTGGTGCCGGACGAGGCCCAGGCCGCGCCGGCGCTGGCGCTCAAGCCGGCGGCGGGTCGGGGGGGCGGACCATGACGCGGCGCGGCCGGGGCGGGTTCACGTTGCTCGAGGTCATCCTGGCGGTGACGCTGGCGGTGGCCATCGTCGGTGCTGCCTTTGCCTTCTACCGGCGGGCGATGGACGCGCGGGCCTCGATCCTGGACGGCGTCGAGTTGGCGCTGGCGGAGCGCGGCATCATGGACCGGCTGACCCAGGAACTGCGCGGGGCGATCGTCGACCCGTTCGCCAGTTCGGGCCTCGAGGGGGGCGACTGGGGGATGCGGTTCGCCACGACGGCGGTGCCGGGCCCGACGGCCTGGGCGGTCCGCCGGACCACCGAGGACCAGGTTCCGCCGGAGCGCGACCTGCAGGTGGTCGGCTATCGCCTGCGCGTGGTCGAGGACGAGCAGGGCGTCGAACAGGTCGTGGGCCTCGATCGGACGAGCCAGACGCTCGTCTCGGCGCCGACGGTGGAGGAGGGGGCCGAGGTCGCCGTTACGCTCCTGACGCCCCGCATCCGCCACCTCTACGTCCGCTACTGGGACGGCGCCGCCTGGGTCGACAGTTGGCCGGGCGGCGACCTGCCGGGCGCCGTCGAGATCAACCTGGGCGAACGCCCCCTGCCGGAGGGCGTCCTCCCGGAGGAGTACCCGTATCCGACGTTCCGGCGGGTCGTCTTCATCCCGGGCGGGGCGAAGGCGGCCGAGGGGACGACGGTGCGCGGCCTCGGCGAGGGACTCTAGATGCGGCAGCGCGGAACCGTACTGCTGGCGGTGCTGGTCGTGACGGCCTTGGCCGCCATGATCGCGGCGGGCCTCTTGTTCCGCATGCACGCCGAGGTCAAGGCCTCGAGCGTCGCCGGGCGCGGCGAACAGGCCTATGCGGCCGCCATGGGCGGCATCGAGCGCGCTATCGCCGCCCTCCGGGCCCACCCCGACGACCCGGACTTCTGGTTCGACGACCCCGACATCTTCCACGCCCAACTCGTCGGGGAGGTCGGCGGCGACCGCTGGTACTTCACGGTCTGGGCCCCGAGCCCGATCGACCCGCTGCTGGTGCGGAACGGCGTGACGGACGAGTCGTCGAAGATCAACCTCAACGGGGCCGACGAGCAGACGCTTCTCGGGCTGCCGGGCATGACGGTCGAACTGGCCGAGGCCCTCATCGACTACCGCGACGCCGGCGACGAGCCGATGGCCCAGGGCGCCGAGCAGGACTCCTACAGCCAGTTGGACCACCCCTACCTCATCCGCAACGGGCCCCTGGCGACCGTGGACGAACTCCTCCTCGTCCGGGGCTTCGACGGCACGATCGTCTACGGCGAGGACGCCAACCTCAACGGCCTCCTCGACCCCAACGAGGACGACGGCGAGGACTCGTTCCCGGTCGACGACGGCGACGGGCGGCTCTCGACCGGCCTGCGCGGCGTGGCCACGACCTACGCCAAGGCCCCCGCCGACGACGGCCAGGAGCGGACCGACCTCAACGGCGACCTCCAGGGGATCGACGGCCTCGGCCTCCCGGACCAGACGGTCCAGTTCGTCCGCCAGTACCGGGCCGAGGGGAACACCTTCCGCCATCCGAGCGAACTCCTGGAGGCGACGTACGAGACGA
>CAYGZE010000098.1:6765-13732 GCA_964354185.1 uncultured Anaerolineales bacterium
GAGGGGAACACCTTCCGCCATCCGAGCGAACTCCTGGAGGCGACGTACGAGACGACCCGGGCCTCCAGCGGGGATACCGGCGGCGGGAGCGGCCGCGGACGCGGGCGAGGCGCCCGCGAGGCCGACCCCGACGAGGACGCCGACGAAGACGCCGCCGAAGGCGGGGCCCAGCCGGCCGGGACGACTATCACCTCCGGCGTCGGGGCCGACGAGTTGCCCCTGGTGATGGAGCGGCTCACGGCGTCGCCGCCGAGCGGCCAGCAGGCCGTCGCCCCCGTCGTGAACGTCAGCACGGCCTCGGCCGCCGTCCTGGCGCTGGTGCCCGGCCTCAACGAGGGCCTCGCGGGGCAGATCGTCGACGCCCGGGCCTCGCTCGGGCCGGATGAGCGGAGCAACGTGGCCTGGCTGTACACCCGTAACCTCGTCGACGCGGAGGCGTTTAAGCAGGTAGCGCCCCTCTTGGCGACGCGCGGATACCAGTTCCACATCCAGTGCGTGGGGTACGGGCTGCCGAGCGGGCGGTACTGCGTCATCGAAGCGATCGTGGACCTGGCCGGTGGGGAGCCGCGGATCGTGTATCTGCGGAACCTGACGCGGCTGGGGGTGCCTTTTGCCTTGACCGAGGAAAAGTAGGGAGCGGCCGTGGGATCGATCCTGGAGCGCGTGAAGGACCTGGTGCTGCCGCGTCAGGGCCGGCGGTTCGTCGCGCTGGACCTGGACTCGCGGGCGGTGCGGATGGTCTACGCCGAGCGGGCCGGCGACCGCCTGCGCGTCCTGCGGGTGGCGACGTTCCTCGTCCCGCCCGGCCAGGACGTCTCCGACGTGCAGGTCCTCGGCGCCTTCCTCCGCCGCTGCATGGCCGACTCGGGCCTCGGGGGCGCGAGCGTCCTCCTGAGCGTGCCGCGCAGCCAGGCCATCCTCAAGCCCGTCAGCCTCCCGCCCGCCGTCAAGGAGTCCGAGGTCGCCGGGATGGTCCAGTACCAGATGGAGACGGAACTGCCGTTCCCGCCCGAGGGGGCGGTGATCGACTTCACGATCGAGAGTCATTTCGACGCGTCGACCCTGCCGGAGGAGGCGGCCGGCCCCGGCGTCAACGTCCTGGTGGCGGCGGTCCAGCGGCCCATCATCGAGCAGTACCGGCGCCTGGCGGAGATCGCGGGGGTGCGGCTGCTGCGGCTGGGGCTCAGGCCCTACGCCGACGCCCGCTGCGTCGAGGCCTGCATCCTCCACCACGCCAAGGAAGCGACCGCCGTCATCCACGTCGGGGCCGACGAGACGGAGATCGACATCCTCCTGGGCGGGGCCACCGTCTTCAGCCGCTCGGCCGTTGCCAAGGTGCCCCTGCCCGGCGCCGAGGGCGAGCCCACCGTCGACCAGGCCATCGAGAGCGTCGCCGTCGAGGTGGACCGGAGCCTCCGCGGCTACCAGGCGGTGCAGCGCGGCCGCGCCATCGACGCCATTCTCGTGGCGGGCGGAACGGGCATCGAGCCCCAGGTCGCCGCCGAACTCGCCCGCCGCCTCGAGATTCCCGGCCGCGTGTTCGACCCCGGCCGCGCCCTCGGCCTCGATCCCCAGGAGAAGAACCCGTCGGCCTACATCTCGGCCCTCGGCCTCGCGATCGGGCACGCCGGGGTCGCCGAACTGCCGTTCGACTTCCTGAACCCGAAGCGCCCGCCCGTCCGGCGCGACAGGCGGAAGGTCTTGGCCGCCGTCATCGGCGGCGGCGTGGCGGCGGTCTTCGCGGGCGGCATCGTCGCGGGCGTCCTCTATCTCGGCGCGAAGCAGGCCCGCGTCGACGCCCTGAGCGCGGCCGTCAAGGAGCTCGAGGGCAAGAACCGCCAGGTCGCCGCCCTTGCCAAGCCTCTCGATGCCGTCCACGCCTGGGTCGGCGCCGGCCGGCCCTGGCTCGACCACTGGGCCTACGTCAGCGCCCGCTTCCCGGCCTGCACCGACGCCTACGTCACCGGCCTCAGCGCGGGCCAGGACGGCGTCCTGAGTTGCTCGGTCCGGGCCCGCTCGAGCGAGGCGATCTCGGAACTCGGGCGGCGGCTGGCCGAGGCCGGCTACGGCTTCGAGCCCGGCCAAGTCACGACGCGCGACGATCCTCTCGGCTACACGTTCGTCGCCGCCATGAAGGTGGCGATCAAGCCCGGCCTCAAGGTGGACCTGACGGCCGTCAGCCCCGAGCCGCGACCCGCCGACGACGTCTCCGCCGACCCGGAGGCGTGGCTGCGGGCGACCCGGCGCGGGCCGACCGCCTCGCAGGCGACGTCGGGCGAACGCCCCTCCAGCGAGCGCTCGTCGCGCGTGCGGCGGCTGCGCGGGAGTGAGGGCCGATGAACAGCCGCGAGCGAATCCTGGCGATCGCCACGGGCGCCGTCGTGCTCGTCATCCTCATCTACCTGGGCGTGAACAAACTGGTCTTCGCGCGTGCCGACGCCCTCGACGCCAAGGCCGCCGAACTCGACGCCACCGTCACCCGCCTGAAGTCGGAGAACGCCCGCGAGGACGCCCACCGCCGGAACCTCAGGGAACTCGTCGCCCGCACCTTCGGCGACGACGAGTCCCGCGCCAGCGAAGAGGTCCGATCCCACTTGGCCGACCTCCTTCAGGCGAGCAGCCTCGGCATGGACTCCCTCTCCCTCCAGCCGGTGCTGGGGCGGCGGGTGCCCGGCGTCTACCGCGAGATCGGATGGGTCGTCCGCAGCCGCGGCACCCTCCAGAACATCGTCAACTTCGTCTACCTCCTCCAGGCCGACCCGCACGTCCACCGGATGGACAACGTGATCCTGACGCCGAACGTGCGGACCGGCGAGGTCGAGATCCAGGTCAAGTACGCCACGCTCCTCCTGGAGAGCCCCGAGGCGAAGAGACTCCTGGCCGCCGGGCCGCGCGAGCCGCTGCCCGCCGTGGCCGTCGACGGGCCCGAGCGGCGGCCCTACGAGGTCATCGTCGTCCGCGACCTGTTCCGCCCCTACCTCCAGCGCCAGCCCGCCCAGGTGGCCGAGGGGTCTGGGACGCGCTCCTACGTGCGGCCGACGGAGACCTCCGGGTCGGCCGACGACCGGTACCGCGTGGTCGGACTGCCGGCCTACGGCACCCGCCAGCAGATCTACGTTCGCGACACGGCCACCGGCGAGACGCGGGCCTACAAGGCGGGCGACGCGTTCGGCGACGGCAGCATCGTCATGGTCGACTACCGGATGAGGCCGCTCCCCGACCGGCCGCACATCCTCTCGGGCAGCCGCGTCATCTTCCAGGTCGGCCAGGAGTTCTGGGCGGTGGAACTCGGGTGCAGCCTGGCCGAGAAGCATCTCCTGGCCCCGGAGGACCTGCCGGCGTCGCTGCGGCCGGCGGGCGAAGCACCGGTGCCCGCGCTGCCGGCGCCCCAGGCGGCGCCCGCGGCGACCCCGGCGGCCGGCCCAGCGGCGCCTGTGGCAGGCACAGCCCCGCCGCCGGCCCGCGCGCCCGAGGCCGCGGCGCCCCCGGTCCCGGCCGTGGAGGGACCGGCACCAGAGGCCGCCGCGCCGCAGGCCGCGGTCCCCGAGGCCCCGGAGCCCGAGCCGCCGGCCCCCGCGCAGGATGACCGTCTGCCCGACGACTCGGGCGGACCGTAGGCGATGTCGGGCGGGAGTACCTGCTCCGCTTGCCGACAGGCAGGCGCGGTAACGTTGGACAAGTCCGGTCGCGGGTCGTGTCAGCGCCGGTTTGCCTGGGGAGAACGAGTCATGCGAAAGTGGGTAATCGCTCTGGTCCTGACGGCGGCGTGCGCGGCGTCGGCGTGGGTCCTGCCGGCGCCGGCCGCGGCCCAGCCGCTCGTCTTGCGGGAGGACGTCGAGGGCAGCACGATCCGCGTCCTTCCGGGCACCGAGATTCAGATCGCGCTCGGCCCGAAGTTCCCGGGCGCCAACTTCGTGTCGGCGGCGCCGTTGCCGGACGAGACGCTCGAGGCCCTCGGCCGCGAGGACGCCGGCGGGGTGCACGTCTTCCGATACCGGGCCAGCCAGGAGGGCACGGTGCCGCTCGTGATCACGTTCGCCAGCGCCGACCCTTCGCAGGGGGGCGAGACCCCGCCGCTCACCTGGCGGTACACGCTGACGGTGAAGGTGCGGACGGACGCGCCGGCCGAGGGGCGGATCACGCCGGGCGACCGGCCGCCCGCGCCGCCGCCGGCCGTGCCGGCCGCCGAGGCGGCCGCGACGCCCCAGGGGCCGGCCCTTCCGAGCGCGACGGCGCCGACCCCCGCCGCCCACGTGGAGGTGACGATGCCCGCGCCGGCCGACGCCGCCGAGGCGGCGCGCCTCCGGGCGGCCAAGGAGCCGACCATCCGCTTCCAGTTCGACGGGATCCCCTACGCCGACGTGGTGCGCCTCTTTGCGCAGATGGCGGGCCGGCCGATCCTGGGCGACGTGGCCGTGCCGGGGACCCTCACGTTCTTCGACAGCCAACCATATACGTATGACGATGCGTTCGACACGCTGAACCTCGTCCTGGCGATGCAGGGCTTCATGCTGATTGAGAACGGCCGCTTCCTCCAGGTGGTCCCGACGAAGGACCTGTCGCGCTACTCCCTGAAGATCCTGCACGGGCTGGAGAAGACGGAGAGCGCGCGGCCGGGCGAGGTCGTGACGGTCGTCCTGCCGCTCAAGTACCTGGACGCCACGGCCGCCACGGCCGCCGCCCAGCGCATGGTCAGCACGTTCGGCCTGGTCTCGCCGCTGGCGAAGGGCAAAGGCCTCGTCATCACCGACCGCGTGAGCACGATCGCGCGCGTGCGGGCGCTCTTGGCGGAACTGGACGTGGCCGAGATGGTCGAGCGGCAACTGAAGGCCTATCCGCTGAAGTTCGCGTCGGCCCGTAACGTGGCCGGCCTCATCAACAACCTCTTCGGCGGGGGCGGCAGCGGGGGCGCCGGCCGCGGCGGCCGGGGAGCCGAGCAGCGGTTCATGCGCGATCCGGAGACCGGCCGGATGGTCCCCATCCCAGCCCAGGAAAGCGGCGTGGCGACCTCCTTCGACGAGCGCAGTAACACCGTCTTCCTCATGGGCGCGCCCGACATGATCGCGCTGGCCGGGGGCGTCATCGAGAAGCTCGACGTCGAACTCGGCGCGGGCGAGGAGGGCGTCGTGCCGGGCGACCTGCGGATCTTCGCCCTCCAGAACGCCCGGGCCGAGGACGTCGCCCGGACGCTCCTGGCGGCCGTCGGCCAGCCCGCGACAGGCTCGTCGCGCCGCGGCGGCGCCCAGGACGCGGCCGAGCCGCCCACGCGCATCGTGGCCGACCCGGGCACGAACCGGGTCATCGTCTCGGCCGCCGTCGACCAGATGGCCGTGGTCGAGCGCCTGATCCGCGAGTTGGACCAGGCCACGACCGAGGCTGGCGGGACGCGCATCTTCCGCCTCAAGGCCGCCGACGCCCAGCAGTTGGCCCAAGTGATCTCGGGCGCGATCGCCCGGCCCGACGCCCGCGGACGCCGCGACGCCGGCCCGGGCCTCTCCGTGAGCGCCGACCCGCGGACCAACGCCCTGATCGTCGCCGGCCCGGCGAGCGACATTCAGGCGGCTGCCTCCCTCATCGAGGAACTCGACACCGAGCGGACGAGCGAGGCCCGCGAGTTCCGCGTCATCCAACTCAAGGCCGGCGACGCCGCCCAACTGGCCCCGTCCCTGGCTCGCCTGTTCGCCCAGCAGACGGGCGGCTCGGGCCGCGGCGCCGCCGCCTCGAACCTCCGCGTCGAGGCCGAGCCCACCACCAACAGCCTCCTCATCTCGGCCGCCCCCGGCGACTGGCCCGTCATCCAGAAGATCCTCGACGACCTCAGCAAGCCCCTCCTCGTCCCGGGGCCCGACGGCACCGTGACCGTGGCGATCGCCTCGGCGACGACGCGCCTCGTGCCCCTCAAGCACGCCAAGGCGACCGAGTTGGCCGAGACCCTGCGCGAGTTGTACGCCGGCCCGGGCCGGTCGCGCTCGGCGGCGCGCGGCAGCACGCCGCCCATCGCCGTCGTCATCACCGCCTCCGAGCGAACGAACAGCCTTCTTGTCTCCGCCGACGCCGACGACCAGCAGGCCATCGGCTCGCTCATCGAGGCGCTGGACGTCCCCGTGTCCGAGACGGCCGAGGCCGTGCGGATCGTGCGCGTGAAGTCGGCCGATGCCGTGCGCCTGGCGGCCACGCTGAAGGCGATGATGCCGGCGTCGTCCTCGCGCGGCAAGAACGCCGCGCCCGTCCTCATCGAGGCCGACGCCAACACGAACTCCGTCCTCCTGCGCGCGCCCGACACCGAGCAGAAGATGCTCGAGGACCTCATCGCCAGCCTCGACGCGGGCACGCAGGAGACGGCCCGCGAGATGCGCCTCCTTGAACTGAAGTACGCCTCGGCCGCCCAGGTCGCGGGGATGCTGCGCCAGTTGTACGCCGCGGCGCCGGCGTCCGGTTCGTCGCGGCGCGGGCCGGCCACGGCGGCGACCGAGGAGCCGGTGGTCATCGCGGCGGCGCCGGGCGACCGGTCGCTCGTGGTCGAGGCGCCCCGCAAGACGATCGAGGAGATCGCGCAACTCATCAAGACGCTCGACACGGCCGACTCGCCCGCAACGGTCCAGGTCCGCTCCTACGCGCTGGCGAGCGCCCGCGCGCCGGACCTGGCGCGGTCGCTCGGGCCCCTGTTCGCCCAGCAGCAACAGGGCCGCGGGGCGGCGGCCGGGGCCGAGCCCCCTGCGCGGTTCGAGGCCGACGCCGCCACGAACCACCTCCTGGTGTCCGCCACGCCCGCCCAGTTCGAGGTGATCGAGGGCCTCATCCAGAAACTCGAGTCGGCCGCCGTCCTGGCCGGGCAGACGCGGACGTACAAGTTGAAGTTCGCCAAGGCGGCCGAGGTCGCCCCGGTCCTCCAGTCGGTCCTCGTCGAGTCGCCCTCGGGCGGCGCGCGCGGCGCTGCGCAGCCGCCCGTCCGTGTGGCCGCCATGGC
>CAYGZE010000099.1:0-13594 GCA_964354185.1 uncultured Anaerolineales bacterium
CGCCGCGCGACTACCGCGTCGACCACCGGTACCGCGAGGTCACCCTCACCAGCGCCGGCAAACGCCGCGTCGCCGAACTGGCCGTCCCCCTGGGCGGGTTCTGGGCGGGCGCGCGGCGGCGCGAGGAACTCATCACCCAGGTCCTCACGGCCCGCGAACTCTACCTGCTCGACAAGCAGTACGTCATCCAGGAGGGCAAGATCGTCATCGTTGACGAATTCACCGGCCGCCTCATGCCCGACCGGACGTGGCGCGACGGCCTCCACCAGGCCGTCGAGGCGAAGGAGACGGTCGAGGTCAACCCGCCCAAGGACACCTACGCCCGCCTGAGTTTCCAGCGGTTCTTCCGGATGTACCGGCGCCTGGCGGGGATGACGGGCACCGCCGCCGAGGCCTGGCGCGAGTTCTGGCAGATCTACCACCTTCCGGTGGTGGCCATTCCGACGAACCGGCCGTGCATCCGCAAGGTCGCCCCGGACCGCGTGTTTGCGGCCGAGGCGGCCAAGTGGGCCGCCATCGTCGCTGAGATCCGCCGCCTCCACGCGACCGGGCAGCCCCTGCTCGTCGGCACCCGGAGCGTCCGCGCGAGCGAGCACCTGAGCGGCCTGCTGGCGGCCGAGGGCCTCGAGCACGCCGTCCTCAACGCGGTCCGTCACGCCGAGGAGGCCCAGATCGTCGCCGGCGCCGGCCAGCCCGGCCGCATCACCGTCGCCACCAACATGGCGGGGCGCGGCACCGACATCAAGCTGGGCCGCGGCGTCGCGGAACTCGGCGGCCTGCATGTCATCGCGACCGAGCGGCACGAGGCCGGACGCATCGACCGGCAGTTGTTCGGCCGGGCCGCGCGCCAGGGCGACCCCGGTTCCGCCCAGGCTATCGTCTCCCTCGAGGACGAACTCGTGCGGCGGCACGCGCCTCTGACGAGCGCGTCGCTCCGCCGCCGATACGGGCAGACGGACCGCGAGATCTCGTCGCCTCTCAACCGCCGCCTCTTCGACGCGGCCCAGCGCCGGGCCGAGCGCCACGCCCTGCGCCAGCGCAAGGCGGTCCTCCACACGGACGACTGGCTGGACGAGTACCTGGGCTTCGCCGGGCGCGAGACGTAAGGGGCGCCCCCGACCCGGCCCGGACCCCCGCCGAGGCCCCTTCCAGTATTGCCCACCGCATTTCGGCCCGCGTTTTGTTCTTGACGAGCGGTCCTTGCGCGGGGATTCTGTCAGATCCCGGTGGCTTGGTCGTACCAGACGAATGGGGCCTCGTCGTCCTGCCCGGGAGCGAGGGAAGCGACCGATGTTCCGAGCGAAGCGATTCGGCGACGTCGCGCGTGCGGTGTGGCTCGGGGCGCTGGCCCTCACGCTGGCCTCCTGCACGTGGTCGCACCGCCCCATCCCCGCGGAGGATTACGTCGGCCCGCCGCCGCCTGTCCCGACCCCTCTCAAGGGCGCGGCCGCGCCCGGCGGCAGGGCGGAGCGCCCCGTCGCCGAGGGTGAAGCGGCGGCGCCCGAGGCCGCCCCACCCGAGGCGCCCGCCGGCCCCATCGAACTCGACGCCCGCGAAGCCGTGCTCATGGCGATGGAGAACAACCGGGAACTTGCCGTCGAGCGCTTCACGCCGTCGATCGTCCGGACGGTCGAAGATGAGGAGCGGGCCGTGTTCGACCCCGTCCTCGAGGGCACCCTCGGGCAGGAACGGGTCCGGGGCGACGCCCTCAGCAGCCGCGGACGCCAATACCTCTACGACACGCGGTCCATCGTGGGGCTTCTGAGCATGGGGGCCCTGCTTCCGACGGGAACCTCCGTCGCCCTGGAGGTAGACACCCACGTCGAGGACCAGAGCGACATCAACATCGCGAGGGGGCCGCCGACGCAGGAGCCGCAACTCGTCCAGTCGCGCATCGGCCTCACGGTGACGCAGGCGCTTCTGCGGGGGGCGGGCTTGGACGTCAACCTGGCCCGAATCCGCCAGGCGCGGCTCGACGCCCTGGCCTCGCAGTACGAACTCCGGGTGTTCGCCGAGAGCCTGGCCGGCCTCACGGAACTCACCTACTGGGACTACGTGATGGCCGGCCGCCAGGTGGAGATCCTGAAGAAGTCCGTCGAGATGGCCGAGGCCCAGCGGAAGGACACCCAGGAGCGGGTCCGCGCCGGGACTCTCGCGCAGGTGGAACTGGCCGCTGCCGAGGCCGAGGTCGCCCTGCGGCGCCAGGACCTCATCGACGCCCAGAGCGGCGAGACGAAGCTGCGCCTGCAACTCCTGAGGCTCCTGAACCCGCCGGGCGCCCACCTGTGGGGCCGCGAGGTCCGGGCCAAGGGCGTGCCGGCCGCCGAGCCCGGCCAGGTCGACGACGTTGATTCCCATGTCGAGGTCGCCCACCGGATGCGGCCCGACCTGAACCAGGCGCGGCTGGGGGTGAAGCGCGGCGACCTGGAGATCGTCCGGACCCGCAACGGCCTCCTGCCGCAGATGGACCTGTTCATCACGCTCGGTAAGAGCGGCTACGCCGACTCCTTCAGCGAATCCTGGAAGCGGATCGATGGCGATGCCTACGACATCTTCTTCGGCCTGAACGCGTCGTACCCGGCGGGCAACCACGCCGCCAAGGCCCTGCATCGGCGGGCCGTCCTGGGGCGGCAGCAGGCCCTGGAGGCGGTTCGGAACCTCGAGCAATTGGCCGAGTTGGACGTGCGGTCGGCCTACGTCGAGGTGATGCGGGCCAGGGACCAGACCGCCGCCGCCACGGTCACCCGCCAGTTCGACGAGCAGAAACTGGCGGCTGAACTGGAGAAGTTCAAGATCAACCAGGCGAGCGCGTTCCAGGTGGCCCGGGCCCAGCGCGACCTCGCGAAGAGCCAGGTGGCCGAAGCCCAGGCCGCCGTGGACTACCAGAAGGCCCTCGTGGAGCTCTACCGGCACGAGGGATCCCTGCTGGAGCGCCGTGGGATTGCCTCGCCGGGTCGGGAACCGGTCGATCTGGCGGGCGGAGAATAGGCTTCCGGCGCGCGTTTTTCCGCGTAAAGCCTTTGCCAGTGGCAAGTTACGAGCGCTTGGGAGGAGCCATTGGGTTTCCGGTGGGCACGGTGGGTGCGCTTTGGGGCCGCGCGGGCAGCCCCCGGATCCGGCGGGCTGGCCGCCGGGACTGCTGCCCGGTGGCGGTCGCAATGGCGGCGGGGCAGGAGGAGCGGGCCCCCGGCGGCGTTTGTGGGCCAAGTCCTTAAAGGGCAAGGACTTGCGACAAATGTGGCTCGGCACCGGGTGGAGGGTTATCGGACGTGTGCCTGGTGCCTGGCCCGGCGTGGCGCGACAGCCGGCGGAACACCGACGGAATGCATTTTCTGCCTCAGATAGGGTTTTGCGGGACAGGCCTTTTCGCTGTATACTAAGGGTGGGTAAAGGTACGTGGAGATGGCTGGGCTGCCCGGCTGCGCATCGGGGGCGGTGGTTTCGGAGGGCGCTGCCGCTTGCACGGCAAGCGTCTTGTTGGTGTTGTGCCGGGCCAGCGTTCGGCCCGCGGGGTGTGGTCAGGCGCCCGGGGGAGGCGGCCAGATTACCAAGCCAGGATGCGCCCGCAGCCAAGAGGCCGGTTGCGGGGTGATCCGGGCACCCTCCGAGGGACCGAGCGGGGGTGCGTTTTCGCGTTCGGGAGTCGTATAATCGCACGGGGGAGTGCTTGTCCGTAGGGCCCGCCGTGCCTGCGAGTCGCGCTTGCGGGATGGTGTCCGAAAGGCTTCGGGGGGGCGGAGCGCGAATCGGGAGGCCGCGATTGGCGATTCAGCTTCAAGGCAGCCGCTTTGAACTGAAATATGTTATCAGCGAAGCCACTGCGCGCGGGATCCGCAACTTCGCCCGGGGCTACCTCGTTCCTGACGAGCACGCCGACCCACTGCGCAACAACACGTATCCGGTGCACAGCCTGTACCTGGATAACGCCGGGCTGTCGCTGTGCTACGCGACGATCCGGGGCCATAAGAACCGGTTCAAACTGCGGATTCGGTTCTACGACAACCGGCCGGACAGCCCGGTGTTCTTTGAGATCAAGCGCCGGGTCACCGACGCGATCCTGAAGGAACGGGCGCCGGTCCGGCGGGAGGCGATCCTGCCGCTCTTGGCCGGCCATTGGCCGCGCCGCGACGACCTGGCCGAGTATAGCGACCGCGCCATGAGCGCCCTTCAGCGGTTCTGCCACCTGCGGACGCTGGTGGGGGCCCAGGGGCGGGCGTTCGTGTCGTATTCGCGGGAGGCGTACGTCAGCCCGGGCAGCAACCACGTCCGGGTGACTTTCGACCGGAACCTGATGGGGGCACATTACCAGGGAGCGTTCGACCTTCCGCACCTGCGGGAGCGGTGCCACCCGCAGGTGGGCGGGGTGATCCTGGAGTTGAAGTACACCGAGCGGTTTCCGCCGTGGATGCGGGACATGGTGCGGATGTTTGACCTGGAACGCCGGTCGATGGCCAAGTACGTCGTCTGCGTGCGCACGCTGGGGTGCGTGCAGGTGCCGGTGGTCCTGGATTACGATTACAGGGACCTGGCGATATGAACGTGTTCAGCCAATGGGCGGATGCCCTCCTTCGGGGCGATCTTCAAGGGGCGATGGGCGGCGTGGAGGCCGTCCTGCTCGTGCTGTTCCTGGCGTTCTGCATCGGGCACCTGATCGGCTGGGTCTACATGATCACGCACACCGGGCTGTCCTACTCCCGGATGTTCGTGGCGTCGCTGGTGGTGATCCCGGTGCTCGTGGCGCTGGTGATGATGCTGATGCAGGGGAACATCGTGATCGCGTTCGGGCTGCTGGCCGTGTTCGCGGTGGTCCGGTTCCGCAACGTGCTGAAGGACACGCGGGACACGACGTTCATCCTGTGGGCGATCGTGCAGGGGCTGGCGGTGGGGACGATGCGGCTGGGGACGGCCGTGCTGGGCGCGGTGTGTGTTGCCGTGATCTTCCTGTACCTGCGGATGACGCTGTTCGGGAGCCGCCACCGCTACGACGTGGTCCTTTCGCTGCACTGGACGGGGTTCCCGGCCGAACTGTCGGCCCTGAGGCCGATCATCCGGCGGCACTGCGTGCGGGCCCATCTGGCCGGCCAGCGCAGCAGCGAGGGGGAAGGGCTGGACCTGTCGTACCATCTGCTCATGCGCGACCCGGCGAGGAGTCGCGAACTGCTGAAGGACCTGGAATCGACGGAGGGCGTGACGAGCGCGTCCCTCTACCATCGGGAACAGGACGAGTCGGAGATCTAGGACGTGGCTCAGGAGCGTCGTATTCGAACGCCGTTCGCGCAGCAGTGGCGCCGGATACGGTACCAGTTGTTCCCCGTGCTCGCGTTCGGCGGCAGCGTGGTGCTCACGGTCTGGCTGTGGGGCCGCCAGGTGGGCCTGCCGAACACGGTCGGCGAGGTCAACCTGATCCAGGTTCAGGCCACCAGTTCGGTGGACGGCGTCTTGGTGGCGCTGCCCGGCAGGACGTTCGAGGTGTTCGACACCGTGAAGACCGGTGAGGTTGTAGCGCGGCTGGACAGCCAGCAGATCCTGGCCGCTGTCGACACGTTCAAGAAGGACCTCGCGCGAATCCGGGGCGATCTGGCGGCCGCCGAAGCCCAGGCCCTGCGGGACCAGGACATCCGCGAGCAGGGCGCGAAGGCCCAGGCCGAACGCCTGGCCGTCAACGTCGAGCGGATCCGGCTGGAGATCCTGGCCCGCAAGGCCGACCTCGAGGCCGACCGCGCCGAACTCAAGGGGCTCACGGAGCGGTGCCAGGCCGTCAAGAACCTGTTTGATCGCGGCGTCGAGTCCCGCCTTGTCCTTGTGGAAGCGGTCTCCGCCCGCGACGTCGTCCAGGAGCGGATCGCCGGTTACGACCGGGCCATCCGCGACGCCGAGGAGCAGCGCAAGGCCGCTGAAGAGCGACTGAAGGCCCTTGGGCCCGTCCAGTCGCCGAACCTGGAGGCGATCCTGGCGCCGTTCCGTGCGGCCATCACGACCCAGGAGGCCCTGATCCGCGAGACCGAGACGCAACTGGCCGCCACAGACGTCCGGTCGCCCGTCGACGGGATGGTCTCGGCCATCGACTATCGTCCCGGCCAGGCGGTCAAGGCCGGCGAGCGGATCATGACCATCGCGGCCAGCCAGAACCAGTACGTCGTGTGCTACCTTCGGCAGGAGCAGCGGATCCAGCCGAAGGTCGGCATGCCGGTGGAGGTGCACGTCCGGTCGATACCGGTCAACGTGATTTCCGCCCGGGTCGACCGGGTCGGGGGGCAGGTGGAAGCGGTGCCTCCGCACCAACTTCGGGATCCGAAGATGGTGGAGTGGGGCCTGCCGGTGCGGATCGCCTTGCCGATGGGCGCGATCCTTCGGCCGGGCGAACTGGTGGACGTGACGTTCAAGACCGCTGCCGTCGGCGGCGCAGGCTGAGGCTTGGGAGCGCCGTCGCGGGCCCGAGGGGAGCGCGGCAGAAGCGAGCAGGGGCCCCGCGGCGCTGAAGGATGGGTTGGGCGGTGCGGAAGGGGGATCGTTCCCGCCCCAGTCAAGGGCCCTGAGCAGGTCGTCCCGAGGACGGCCGCGGGCCCTCAGGAGAGGGGCGATGCATCCTGGAATCTGGTCACCACGGAAGCGGGGATCCAAGGTCGGCGCTCAGCATCTCGCGGGTGACGCCGTCGGGGGCGCCCTCCCCGGCGGGCTCCCCGACGCGCGGACGTGCCCTCCGGCCCGGTCTCATGCCGGGCAGCCCGTGTTCGAGGCGATGGAGCCCCGCCTTCTTCTGGACGCCAACGTCATCATCTCCGAGTTCATGGCCCTCAACGGCTTGGCCTACGAGGACCCGGAGAACCCGGACCAGCACCCCGACTGGGTCGAGGTCCACAACACCGACGCGACGCCCGTCAACCTCGAAGGCTGGTCGCTGGAGGACGGGAACAACCGGTGGTACTTCCCGGACGTCGACCTGGCGGCGGGCGGATACCTGGTGGTCATCGCGGACGGCACGGACCGGCGGGACCCGGCCCACATGCTCCGGACGAACTTCTCCCTGAAAGGCAGCGGGGAGTTCCTCGCCCTGCGGCGGCCGGACGACTCCTATGCCTGGCAGTACAGCCCCGAGTACCCGAACCAGTTCGAGGACATCTCATACGGCATCGGCCAGAACATTGAGGTCACCACCCTCGTGGGGCCGATGGCCGACACGACGGTCTACGTCCCGACGAGCAACCCCGGCTGGGGAACCTCCTGGACGAACTGGGACTTTGACGACTCGGGCTGGACGATCTCGGGCTACACCGGCGTGGGCTACGAGGCCGCCGTGTCCGGCTTCGCCGTCTACAACTACTTCGCCAACGGGGACATCAACTCGCTCTCCGACGCCGAGTCCGTCATCGCCACCCCGTCCAAGCGGAGCGGCATCGTGTCGCGCAACGACCTGGTCATCAACTACTGGGGCGGCGGCCATTACGGCGGCGATGTGGCATATCCGGGCACCACGTATGCCGAGGACCCGAACCGCTTCGTCACCGAGGCCTTCGCGACGATCACCATCCCGACGGCCGGGTACTACACGTTCGGCGTCGCCAGCGACGACGGCTTCAGCCTCCAGATCCCGGGCGCGACGACCGTCTGGGTGGATGAATCGACGACGCCGGCCGGGAGCGACCGGATCGATTACGCGGGCCTACGTGGGACGTGGGACACGCTCGGCGTGTTCGAGTTCACGTCGGCCGGCCAGTACGACCTGCGCCTGGTCTCGTTCGAGAACTGGGGCGGCCAGTCGACCGAGTTGTTCGCCGCCCAGGGCGACCACAGGGACACCGGGTTCAACAGCAGTTTCGACCTCGTGGGCGACACGGCCAACGGCGGCCTGTATGTGCAGAGCCCGGTCGTCTCGGGCGGCGCCGCGACCGGCATCTTCGCCGACCTGATCCACACCGACGTCGAGGCCCCGATGTACGGGGCCCGCCCGACGGCCTACATCCGCGTCCCGTTCGACGTCGCGGACCGCACGGCCTACGACTCGTTGACCCTGAAGATGAAGTACGACGACGGGTTCGTGGCGTACCTGAACGGCACCAAGATCGCCGAGCGCAACGCCCCCGCGTCGCCGGCCTGGAACTCGACGGCGACGGCCGACCGGAGCAAGGCCGACGCGCTTGTCTACGAGTCGATCGACGTCTCGGCCTTCCTGGGCGCCCTGAGGGACGGCGAGAACGTCCTGGCGATCCACGGCCTCAACCGGAGCGCGTCCGACCTGGAGTTCCTCATCCTCCCGGAACTCGTCGACATCGACTACCTCGGCCTGGGCGAGCACTTCTTCGCGGTCCCGAGCCCCGGCCAGCCCAACTCCACCGACTACTACGCCTACGTCAAGGACACGACGTTCGATCACGACCGCGGCTTCTACGACGAGGCGTTCGACCTCGTGATCTCGACCGCCACGCCGGACGCGACTATCCGCTACACCCTCGACGGCTCCAAGCCGACCGAGACCGCCGGCCTCGTGTTCGATCCGGCCAGCCCGATCCACGTCACGACCACGACCGTCGTCCGCGCCGCGGCCTACAAGCAGGGCTTCGAGCCCACCAATATCGACACCCAGACCTACGTCTTCCCGAGCGACGTGCTTCTTCAGTCCGCGACGCCGGACGGCTATCCGACCGAGTGGGTGAACGGCGGCGGGGGGGCCGTCGCGGCCGACTACGAGATGGACCCGAACGTGGTTATGGCCTACGCGTCGCGCATCCGCGACGACCTCATGTCGCTGCCCGTCATGGCGATCACCATGGAGGTCGAGGGCCTGTTCACCCCGGGCGCCATGTACGCCGACCCCTGGAACGACTTCCTGGAACACGGCGGGTCGCTGGAGTACTTCGATGCCTCGAGCGGCGACGACTTCCAGGTCAACGCGGCGTTCGGGATCTACGGCGGCGTCGGCCGCGACCCCTCCTTCAAGAAGCACTCCTTCCGGGTCAAGTTCAACGGGACGGACGGCGGGCCGACGAAACTCAACTTCGACCTCTTTGGCGGCAACGCCGTCGACAGTTTCGACTCTCTGGTCCTCCGCGCCGGCTTCAACGAGTCGTGGGTCTGGGGCGGCGGCGGCGCCCAGTACATCACCGACCAGTGGAGCCACGACACCCAGATCGCCATGACCGACGTCTCGAGCCACGGTACGTACGTGCACCTCTACATCAACGGCCTCTACTGGGGCCTCTATGACGTCGTCGAGCGCCCGGACAACGCGTTCGGCGCCTCCTACTTCGGCGGCGACAAGGATAACTACGACGCCCGCAACTGCAACGACTCGATCATCAGCGGCGACGGCGTCGCCTACGACCAGATGATGCGCCTCGCCAACACCGGCCACATCGAATCGGGCTACCCCGACGACCCCAACGCCCTTGCCAGCGCCGCCAACTACGCCCTCATGCAGCAGTACGCCGACGTGGACCAGTTGGTCGACTACGTCCTCATGAACTTCTACGGCGGCAACTGGGACTGGGACGGCCACAACTGGTACGCCAACCGCCATCGCTCCCCCGACGGCCGCTTCCGCTTCTTCTCCTGGGACGCCGAGGGCAACCTCCAGGGCACCGGGGACAACATCACCGGCCGCGACACCGACTGGAACCCGACCCGCATCTTCCAGCGCCTCCGCGCGAACGAGGAGTTCCGGGTCCTCCTGATGGACCACATCTACGCGGCCTTCTTCAACGACGGTGCGCTGACGGCTGAGGCGGCCGGCCAGCGCTATGCCGACCTCGTCGCCTTGGTCAGTGGCGGCATCGTCTGCGAATCCGCCCGCTGGGGCGACATCTGGGAGCCCGAGGGCACCGTCTCCCCGCTCACCTACGCCGGCAACTGGCTGCCCCTGGTGAATGGGAAACTCGCCGACTACTTCCCCCAGCGGACCGGCATCGTCCTCCAGCAGTGGCGCGACGCCGGCATGTACGTCGCCCTCGGGTCGGGCGGCGAGAAGGTCGCCGAGGCCCCGGGCTTCAACCAGCACGGCGGCATCGTGCAGCCCGGGTTCAACGTCAGCATGTCGAATCCGAACACGGGCGGCACGATCTACTACACGCTCGACGGCGCCGACCCGCGGGCCGTCGGTGGCGGCATCGCCGGCACCGCCCTCACGTACGTCGACCCCATCGCCCTCTCGGAGAGCCGCCTCGTCCGCGCTCGGGTCCTCAACGGCGGCGTCTGGAGCCCCCTGCACGAGGCCGTCTTCCTCATGGCCGAGCCGCCCACCCTCCGCGTCACGGAGATGATGTACCATCCCGAGGATCCGGCCCCTCCGGGCAGCACGTACCCCCAGGAGGAGTACGAGTTCGTCGAGTTGCAGAACATCGGGCCCGACCCCGTGAATCTCGCCAGCATGCGGTTCGGCGACGGCGTCGCGTTCACGTTCCCCGACCGGACGCTCGCCGCCGGCGAGTACATCGTGGTCGCCAAGAACGTGGACGCCTTCCAGGAGCGTTACCCGGGGGTCGCGAACGTCCTGTCGAGTCCGTACACGGGCTCCCTGAGCAACACGGGCGAACGCATCCGCCTCGAAGGCCGCTTCGGCGAGACGATCCTCTCCTTCTCCTATGAGACCGACTGGCTGCCGGCCGCCAATGGCGAGGGCTTCTCCCTGACGCTCATCAACCCGCTCGAGCCGGACCTCGACGCGTGGGGCGACGCCGCTAGTTGGCGCCTGAGCACCTACAAGGGCGGATCGCCCGGCGCGGCCGATCCCGGCCTGCCGCTCGGCTCCGTCGTCATCAACGAGGTCCTCACCCACCAGGACACCCCGCAGGGCGACTGGATCGAACTCTACAACACGACCGACGATTCCATCGCCATCGGCGGCTGGTGGCTGAGCGACGACGCGGCCGACCTCCAGAAGTTCCAGATCGCCGCCGGCGCCGTCCTCGAGTCGCACCATTACCTCTCCTTCACCGAGGCGGCGAACTTCGGCGTGGGCGTGATTCCCAACGGCTTCGCCCTCAGCGAGTTCGGCGAGGCCGTGTACCTGACGGCCGTCGACCCGGGCACCGGCGAACTGATCGGCTACCGCGAGGTCCAGGACTTCGGCGCCTCCGACAACGGCGTCTCCTTCGGACGCTACACGAACAGCGTCGGCCGTGTCGACTTCGTCGCGATGGCCGGCCAGACCAAGGACGGCCCCAACGGCCTGCCGAAGGTTGGCCCCGTCGTCATCAACGAGATCATGTACCACCCGGACCCGAACGGCAACGAGTTCATCGAGTTGCACAACATCTCGGGCGCCGATGTCCCGCTCTGGATCGAGTATGGTGATCCGGGGGACGAGCACGTCGCCACGTGGCGCGTGGACGGGGCCGTCGAACTTGTGTTCCCCGAGGGCGTGGTCCTCCCCGCCGGCGGGTACATCGTGCTCGTCGACATCGACCCGAACCTCTTCCGTGCCCGCTACGGCGTGCCCGCGGGCGTGCAGATCTTCACGTGGTCCGGCAACCTCGACAACGGCGGCGAGAGCATCAAGTTGTACAAGCCGGTCACGCCCGACCCGGGCGAGCCTGTCCCGTACGTCCTCGTCGACCGCGTGAAGTACGACGACGAATCGCCGTGGCCCCTGACGCCCGACGGGCTCGGGCCGTCGCTCCAGAAGACGGCGCCGGCGGACTACGGCAACGACCCGGTCGCCTGGTACGCCGGACCCGCCGAGGGAACGCCCGGTCTTGTCAACGGTTCGACCGACGTCACGCCGCCGCGCATCGTGGCCGTCACGACCGAGGACGGCGTCGCCAACAAGATCACCGTCGTCTTCAACGAGGCCGTCGATCCGGCTTCGGCGCTGATCGCCGGCCACTACACGATCGACAATGATGTCACGGTCACCAACGCCGCCGCCGGGCCCAACAACCGCACGATCGTTCTGACCACCACGACGATGAGCGAGGGGCCCCTGTACACGCTGACGGTCAGCGGCGTCCGGAACCTCGCCCTGATCCTGATTACGCCCGACTCCCAGTGGCAGTTCGCCTACACCGACGCCGGCAGCGGCCTCAAGGGCGAGTACTACGTCTGGACCGACGTCAACAACATCTTCCTGGAAAGCAACCTCGTCCTCACTCGGACGGACCCGGTCGTCAACTTTGGGTGGGGCGGCGGCGCGCCCGACGCCACGGTCCCCGCCGACCGCTTCGGCGTCCGCTGGACCGGCCGCGTCAAGGCCCTCCACACCGAGACCTACACGTTCTACACGGTGACGGATGATGGCGTGCGGCTGTGGGTGAACGGCGAGCAACTCGTCAACGACTGGAACTGGCACGGCGACCAGTGGAACTCCGGCACGATCAGCCTCGTGGCCGGCGAGTTCTACGACATCCGCATGGAGTTCTTCGAGGACGGCGGCGGCGCCACCGCCCGGCTGTACTGGTCCAGCACCAGCCAGGCCCTGGAGATTACCCCGTCGGCGCGGCTCTATGACACCACGTGGCCTGGCATCAGTTCCGCCAGGGCCTGGGACGCGTCGACGGCCGCCCTCGTCTTCACCGAGGAGATGGACCGCGACTCCGCCCAGGACCTGGCCAACTACGAGGTCTCGTACCCCGGCGGCGGGATCACGGTCACCGAGGCGGCGCTCCTGCCCGACCACAAGGCTCTTTGGCTAACGCTGGCGGTGCCGCTGTCGCAGGGCACGCTCTATACCGTGAGCGCCTCGAACGTCCTCTCCCAGTCCGGCACGGCCATTCGCGACAACACGGAGGTTCTGTTCACCTACACCGCCGCCGGCACCGGCAACGTCCTCTGGGAGTACTGGACGGGCATCAGCGGGGAAGCGGTCTCCCTCCTGACCTCCGACCCGCGCTATCCCAACAATCCCACGGGCAGCGGCTACCGTACCCTCTTCGAGGCGCCTATCGACTGGGCCAACGACTACGGCACGCGGATGCGGGCCTACCTGACGCCCACGCAGACCGGCGACTACCGCTTCTGGATCGCCTCCGACGACAACAGCGAACTCTGGCTCAGCACCAGCGAGGACCCCGACGACGCCGTCCTGATCGCCTACGTCCCCGTCTGGACCGGTTCGCGCCAGTGGGACGCCTATCCGGAGGAACAGCAGTCGGCCCTCATCCACCTGGTGGCCGGCCACCGCTACTACATCGAGGCCCTCCAGAAGGAAGGCGGCGGCGGCGACAACCTCGCCGTCGCCTGGCAGCGGTCCGGCGGGACTTTCCAGGGGCCCATCCCTGGCAGTTACCTCTCGCCTTTCGTCGTGGTCCCCGACAAGACGGTGAGCATCGCGGCCACCGATCCGAACGCTTCCGAGGCCGGGCCCGACAACGGTACCTTCACCGTCACCCGCACCGGCGCTACCGGCGCCTTCGACGTGCTTTACACCGTCACCGGGACCGCGAAGACGGGCGACATGCAGGACTACCTGACCGGGACGCTGCACCTGGTTGCCGGCCAGATGACGGCCACGATCACCGTGAGGCCGCTCGACGATTCCGCCATCGAAGGCGACGAGACCGTCCGCCTCAGGCTGGTGCCCGACGACGCCTACGCGATCGGCACGGCGAGCGCCACGGTGACCATCCACGACAACGATGTCCTGTCGACGGTGACGATTGCGGCG